>JBDUBP010000206.1:0-23620 GCA_040004075.1 Acidobacteriota bacterium
AGAAGCGACCTTCCGGGCAGTCGTTCCGGCGGTTCTTGTCTCAGGAGACCGGCGATCGTTGGAAAGACGTCGATCAACTGCACGGGTCGCCGTACGGTCTCCCCTCCCCTTCTTGAACCTGGGAGCTTGATCAAAAGCGGCACGCGGAGCACCTCCTGATACAGCAGGATGCCGTGCTCGTCTTCACCGTGATCTCCCAGACCCTCGCCATGATCCGAAAGGAGCAGGATCAGGGACCGATCGTAGAGTCCCCATGCCTTGAGCTGGCCGAGGAAGGCGCCGACGATCGCGTCGGCCGCCGCGATCTCTCCGTCGTAGGGAAGCTGGTAGCGGCTCGCGAAAGGTTCCGGCGGGGTGTAAGGAGAATGCGGCTCATACAGATGAAGAAAAAGAAAGAAGGGCCTCGCGCGTACCCGATCCACCCAGGCGAGAGCCGCGCTCGTCGTCTCTCCGCCGGCGCGCTGCACCTGGCTGGCCGCCTCGCTGTGGCTCGGCGCTTCGATCCGGTCATCGTAGAAGTCGAAGGACTCGCCGAGCCCGGTCGCGGAACGCAGGACAAAAGCCGAAACGGCGGCGCCGGTCGCGTAGCCCCGCGCCTTCAGAAAGCGCGGGAGAGAAGGGTGCGCCCTGCCCTCGAGGTGATAGCCGATGTTGTCGCGCACCCGGTGCTCGGGCGGCAGCAGCCCTGTGAGAATCGAGACGTGAGCCGGGAGCGTGAGCGGGCAGTGGCTGATGGCGCTCTCGAAGAGAATCGCATCCTTGCGCAGCCGGTCGAGGCCCGGCGTCTCGACACCCCGGTAACCGTAAGCCGGAAGATGGTCCGCGCGCAGCGTATCAATGGAGATCAGGACGATCGGAGAGCCGGCGGGAAGAAGCGGCAAGCCCGCCTCGCCCGGCGGCCCCTTCCGGCAGCCGGCCACCGCAAGGAGAGCCAGGAGAAAACAAGGCGGCCTTCTGCTCATCCGCGCGTCCGACACCCAGTATCGCAAAAAAAACGGGGTGGCCGAAGCCACCCCGATCGCGGTTGCCTGTCTCTCGGTTTAGAAACGGATTCCCGCCGAGATATCGAACTGCTGGGGCAGCTGGTAGTTGCTCACGGCCGTGGCCTTGCCAAACGTGCCGCCCGGCGCGAACGTGGTCGCAATGCCGTTGGCATCCTTCGGGGCCGCTCCGTTGCATCCGGACTGACTCGCCGTCCTGCACGCCCTGATCGTCGTATTGAAGCTATTCAGGTAGTGGGTGTTGAAGGCGTTGATCACCTCGAACTTCACGAACGGCGAAAGCGTCTTCCAGACCGGGATCTCGTAGTTGAGCGCGAGGTCGAAGCGGCTCTGGCTTGGGAAGAGCTGGCTCCCCCTGTCGCCGAAGTAGATCCTTTCATTGGCGGGAAGGTTGGCGTATCCGGGATCGCGCGAGAGCTGAGTCGAGGTGTAGGGAACATTCGCCTGCGAGAGGCTGTAGGCCCTCCCGGAGTCAAACAAATACAGCACTCCGAAGTTGAACGCTCCGATGGGGGTGGGAAGGCTGTAGTTGGTGAAGACGCGCACCTTGTGTTTCTGGTAACCGGAGAGCCTTCCCCTGGGGAACTGGCGGTCCAGCGCGAGAATCTCGGGTTGATCGCCGTAGACCGACGAGATGCCAGGCTGATTCGATGCTTCGCCCTCGAAGTTGCCTTCAAACTTGAGCATGTAGGTGTAGTTCAACTGCGCGGTCCACCGCCTGGTGAAGGCCTGGCGCCCCTGAAACTCGATGGCCTGAAAGAAGCGTTTCGGTACGTCGCTGTTGCGGAGCACCCGATTGTCCGCGAGGCCAAAATCCTGGCCGTTGAAAATAATGGGCGTCGTTCCGTTCTGGATCTCCGTGAAGTCCTCGACGAAGTTCTTGGTGCTGCGATTGATGTAGGTCACCGCAGCGGAGGTGCTGCTCGTCACCGCCCCGCCGAAGCTCAAAGTTTCCTCGGTCACGATCGGGGAGGACAGATCCTTCTGAAAGAAGACGTTGGCCACCGGGAAATTGACGCCGGTGATCTTGTAGTTGCTGATGTTGAAGGCGGGAGCGAACCCGTAGCCTTCCCCGGCGGGTCCGTTGTAAACGTAGTAGATCCCGTTCGGGTTACCGACGTTCGTCGTCTGGTCGAACTGCGCGTCGTTGTACTTGCCTGCGTACTGTGCATAGGTCCCGGAGATCCGGTACTTGCCATCCCCTTTTACGTCGTACGCGATGCCGAGCCGCGGCACAAAGGCGTGCGTGTCGTTGATGGTGACGCCGCCGGACCCCGTCCCCTTCACCTTCTCATAGCGAAACCCGATGTTGGCAGACAGATGGTTGTTGAGCTGCCAGGTGTCGTTGACGTAGATCGAAGAGGTCTTCAGGTCCGCCTCGCTGCCGCGGAGCGCGAGGTAGTTCGACAGCCCGGAAGTACCGGGTTGGAACAGCGGAATCAGGCGGTGATTGGCGTCGAAGACCGGCTTGCCCGCCGCGTCCGTCTTGTAATCCGCGTAGAAGACGAAACTCGTCGGCGACTGGGAATTGCCTCCGGTGTGGACCGAGGTGTAAATCTCGCCGCCGAGCTTCAGGTCGTGCGACCCCAGTCTGGCGGTGGAGAGGTAGTAGTTCACGCTTCCGGCCCACTGCTTGTTGTTGCGGTCTTCCGGATCCGTCTGGTCGAAGTAAGGAGCGTTGTAGGCCTGGAGAGGAGCGAGCGTCGCTGTCAGGAATGGCGAGCCGGTCACCAGGTTGGTGTCCCCACCACCAGATTTCGAAAACTGAAATTTCTTCTCGGAGTACTGGAGCGACGCGAAGAGGTTCGGCGTCAGCACGCCGTGGTAGTTGCCGACATAGAGCTTCGTGGGGAAGGAAGGGTTTTCGATCGCACTGGTCTCGATCGTCTGGAGGCTCGAGCCGGAGAAGGCCACGCGCGTCAGGTTCCGGGTGTCTTTCGTGTAGGTTCCCTGGAGCGTGTGGCTGTCGCTGATGTTGGCAGTGAGCTTGGCTTCCCAGCGCTGATCCTTGCTGGGAGACTGAAAGGTTTCCTGGGTCTGCGGCAGAGTGACCTGGTTGTCGGTCTTGAAGTACCGGCCGGAGCCAAAGAACCAGAGCCGGTCGGTGACGATCTTGCCTCCCAGAGTGCCCGTGTAGACTTCGTTGAGCTTGTAGGGCTTCGAGACTCCGGACGCGTCCTCGACCGGCGTGTTCTTGACCCACCGGTCGTTGGTGAAGTCTGTACGGAGGCTCCCGTGATACTCGTTGCCGCCGCTCTTGGTGATGGCGTTGACGACGCCGCCGGAGAAACCGCCGTACTCAGCGGAGATGCCCGACGTTAAGATCTGCGTCTCCAAGACGGCTTCCTCAATGACGAGCCCGTTGGTCGCCGTCCCGAAGAGGTTGTCGTTAATGTCCACGCCGTCTACGAGGAACTTGTTGTCGTAGGCGAAGCCGCCTGATATCGAGAGCTGGCCGCCGTTGGGCGTGTTCGTTGTCAGCCCGGGAGAGAGTGCCGAGATCGCGGCCAGAGTGCGGCCAATCGGGAGATGATCGATCTCCTGGGCCGTGTAGCTGGCGCCGTGCACGGCGGTTTTTTCGATGGCCGCCGCTTCTCCGAAGACGGTGATCGTCTCCGCCGTCCCGGCGATTTCCATCGTCGCGTCCGCGCGGGTCGTCTGTCCCACGTCCACCTTGGCGGACCGCGTGACTTTCTTCATCCCCGCAAGGTCAAAGTTCACGATGTACTCGCCGGGCGGCAGAAACTTGAAGATGTAGTCGCCGTTGGGACCGCTCGACTGAGTCCGCTTGCCCTGCAACGCGACGGATTCGATCGTCACGCTGATTCCGGGAATGCCCGAACCGTCCGAGAGCCTGGCGTTTCCGCCGATGGCGCCGGTTTGAACCCCCTGGCCAAGCGACGCTAAGCTCCCTACCAGGAAAACTGAGAGAAAGATCGCAAAGCGAAACGCCGTAGAACGCTGCATTTCACCTCCTCCAAATGAAACACGCAAAATCACTCCCCTAAGCGTTGACTCCATATTTCACACTTGTACAGCAATGTCGCTGCCAATGCGAGTTTTCGTCTCAGTTATATAAGTGATTGACTACAAAAGCCAACTCGCGGACCGCACCCCGCAAACGAAAGAAGAGGAACTACAATTTTGAAGTAGAAATCAGGAATTTGAATTGCGGATTAGGAGGCATTGCTGCCGCTCCTCGGCGCCCTCGGTGCCCGCGACGGATCGACCCGCGATTTGCGGAACGGTAAACGGGCCGCTGGGTTCTCGACGAACCCGCTCCGCGCCTTCCCGCCGAACTCCTGCCGCTTCACGGAAGAAAGGGGGAACCTCCCCGAGCACCAAGAGCGGATGGAGGATTCGGGACTCGTCGGCCCGCCGTCAGGCTCCGGCAGAAATGGACACCATCAGTTCTCCCCGCTCGACGGCCTGACCGGGGGCCACCGCGACCCGCAGGATCCGCCCCCCGCGGGTCGATCGGATCTCGTTCTGCATTTTCATCGCTTCGACGATCAGGAGCACGGCGCCGCTCGACACCTGCTCGCCCTCCCGCGCCGACACCTCGAGGACGCGTCCGGGCATGAGGGCGTGGATCTCCTCGCCGCTGCCGTCGTCCGCCTCGGCGCCGGCCGCCAGCCGATGGGCCAGCGCGTCCTCGATCCGGACGGCCACGGCGCCGGCACGAGTGGTCACGACGACCCCGCGACCTCGAGGGTCCCTCGCGACCCGCCCGCAGAGCTGACGGCCATCCTCGAGGAGGAGAGACAGGCGCCCGTCGGGCAGCGTCGCGACCTCGAGGGCCGACGTCTTTTCTCCTCTCTGGAGCATGAGGACGCCCTCCGGGGAGGTGGTCACGAGAACGTCCTCCTCGCCCCCCGGGGTCTCGAGCGAGAGGCGAATGCGGCGCGCGCTCATCGGAGCAGATCCCGGCGCGATTCGCGGCGCCACGCGGAATCTCCGTTCCCTGTGATCTCGACCGGGATCGAAGATGCGGGCCGCGCCGCTCCGGCCGCCGCCAGAAGGATGTCCTCGTCGCCAACCGAAGGCGCGTCGAAGAGACCGGCGGCGAGGCAGCGGTCGAGCCACTGGACGTCGAAGTCGCCCGAATGGAATTCCGGAAGCTCGCAGAGGCGGCGGAACAGCGGCAACGTCGTTTCGACGCCCGAGATCTCGTACTCGGAAAGGGCGCGCTTCAGCCGCGAGAGCACGGACGGCCGGTCGGGCGCGTGGACGATCAGTTTTCCGAGCATCGGGTCGTAGTCGATCGGGACGACGGACCCCTGCTCGACGCCCACGTCGTTTCGGATCCCCGGGCCGGCGGGCAGCCGCAGGGCCGTGATCGTCCCGGGAGAAGGAGAGAAGCCCTGGCGGGGATCTTCCGCGTAGATGCGGCATTCGATCGCGTGGCCGCGGGCCGTCATTGGTCCGAACGAGAGGGGCTCGCCGAGCGCGACGCGGATCATCTCCGCCGCGAGATCCACTCCCCAGACCTCCTCCGTCACGGGATGCTCGACCTGAAGCCGGGTGTTCATCTCGAGGAAATAGAACGAGCCGTCGGGCGCGAGAAGAAACTCCACGGTTCCGCACGACGTGTACGCGACCGCCCGGGCCGCCGAGACGGCCGCATCGCACAGGCGGGCGCGCAGGGTCTCGCCGACGGCGGGCGAGGGGCACTCCTCGATCACCTTCTGGTGGCGGCGCTGGACGCTGCACTCGCGCTCCCCGACCGCGACGATCCGTCCGTGCCGGTCCCCGACGACCTGTACTTCGACGTGCCGCGGCCGCTCGATCAGTTTTTCCGCGTAGACCGCGCCGTCGCCGAAATAGAGCTTCGCCTCGGAGGCGGCCCGCGCGAACGCCGCCGCGGTGTCCGACTCGCTCTCGACGCGCCGCATTCCCTTTCCGCCGCCTCCGGCGGAGGCCTTGAGGAGCAGCGGATAGCCGGCGCTCCGTCCGAACTCCGCGATCGCCGCGGCGTCGCGCGCGGGCGACGTCATGCCGGGCACGATCGGGACCCCGGCGGCTCTCATGCGCTCCCGGCTCTGAGTCTTGCTGCCCATCGCTTCGATCGCATCGGGGGCGGGACCAACGAACGTCAAGCCGGCGTCGACGCATGCGCGCGCGAAGCCCGCGTTTTCGGCGAGAAAGCCATAGCCGGGATGAATCAGCGTCGCGCCGGTTTTCCTGGCTGCATCGAGGAGAGCGGGGACCGACAGGTAGCTCTCGGCTGCCGGCGCCGGACCGAGCCGCACCGCGTAGTCCGCGGCCGCGACATGAGGGGCCATCCGATCCGCGTCGGAAAACACGGCAACGGTCTCGATCCCGAGGTCCCGGCAAGCGCGGAAGATGCGAAGGGCGATCTCGCCGCGGTTGGCGACGAGAAGACGGGAGGGGGATCGGGACCGGAAATCGGGAATCGGGAATCGGGAATCGACGCTCGTCACGACTTCTCCGCAGGAAGCGATTTCGTTCTCCGCATCAAGCGGTTGATCATGGCGACGATTCGATCGATGCCTGAAGCGTGACCCTGAAACCGATCGGAACTCAGAGTGCCCGTCTCGCAAGCGACGTCGAGGAGCAGGTGGAGCTCCACGGCCGAACCCCGCACAACGGAGAGAAACTGTGCGAATTCCTTCTTGGAGCTCCGAGCCGCTCCTTCCGCGATATTGGCGGGAATCGAAACCGCCGCCCGCCGAATCTCTGAAATCAGTCCGAATCTCTCAGAAGCCGGGAACTTCGCGGTATCTCGATACAGATCCATGACGAGTCGTCTGGACAGCTGAAAAAGGTCGAGCCGTTCGTGGAAGGGTCGGTCCTTCCGCGCCTTCGATTCCCGATTCCCGATTCCCGATTCCCGGCCCCCGGTTCCCTCTTCCCGGCTCACAGCGGTATGTTCCCGTGCTTCTTCTTCGGCAGGACCACCCGCTTGCCTTCAAGGAGGCCGAAGGCCTGGATCAGCTTTTCGCGCGTTTCCGACGGCTCGATGATCTGGTCCACGTAGCCCCGCTTCGCCGCGATGTACGGGTTCGCGAAATTGTCCACGTACTCGGCGACCTTCTCCGCTCTCTTCTCCGCGGGGGCCTCCGGCGGCAGCTCGCGGCGGTAGAGGACGTTGACCGCCCCCTCCGGGCCCATCACCGCGATCTCGGCGGTCGGGTAGGCGAAGTTGAAATCGGTGGCGATGTCCTTGGAGAGCATGACGCAGTAGGCCCCCCCGTATGCCTTGCGCGTGACGACGGACACCTTGGGCACTGTCGCCTCCGCAAACGCGTAGAGCAGCTTGGCGCCGTGCCGGATGATTCCGCCGTATTCCTGCTGAGTCCCGGGAAGGAACCCGGGCACGTCTTCGAAGACGAGCAGCGGAATGTTGAACGCGTCGCAGAAGCGCACGAAGCGGGCTGCCTTGACGGACGCGTCGATGTCCAGAACACCGGCGAGGTGCATGGGCTGATTCGCGACGACCCCGACCGAGCGGCCCCCGAGCCGCACGAACCCGCAGAGGATGTTCTGCGCGAAGGCGGCGTGAACTTCGAAAAACACCCCGCCGTCCGCGACGCGCCGCACGAGGTCGGCCATGTCGTACGGCCGGTTCGTCTCCTCCGGGATGAAGCTGTCGAGCTCGGACGCGCTGCCCGGCGGATCGACAGGCTCGGTTCGCGGCGGATCGTCGAGGTTGTTCGACGGAAGGTAGGAGAGAAGCTGCCGGATCCCGGCGAGGACCGCCTCGTCATTCTTCCGCACGAAATGCGCAACACCAGAGACGGCGGAATGCGTGCGCGAGCCTCCGAGGTCTTCCTTCGTCACCTCCTCGTGCGTCACGGTGCGGATGACGTCCGGCCCGGTGACGAACAGATACGAGGTCTTCTCCGTCATGAAGATGAAGTCGGTGATCGCCGGCGAGTACACCGCGCCGCCAGCGCAGGGGCCGAGGATCGCGGAAATCTGCGGCACGACCCCGGACGCTCGCGTGTTCCGAAGGAAGACCTTCGAGTATCCGGCGAGCGACACGACGCCTTCCTGAATCCGCGCCCCCCCGGAGTCGTTCAACCCGATGATCGGCGCCCCGTTCTGAACGGCGAGGTCCATCACCTTGCAGATCTTTTCCGCGTTCGACTCGGACAGCGATCCTCCGAAGATGGTGAAGTCCTGCGCGAAGACGTAGACGGCGCGGCCGTCGATCCTCCCCGCTCCGCACACGACTCCATCGCCGGGAAACGACGTCTTCTCCATGCCGAAGTCGCGGCACCGGTGCACGACGAACGGGTCGAGCTCGAGAAACGATCCCGGGTCGAGCAGCAGCTCCACCCGTTCATGGGCCGAGAGCTTCCCCTCGGCATGCTGGCGCGCGATCCGCTCGGGGCCGCCCCCTTCGCGGATGCGGTCCCGCAGCGCTTCGAGATCCGCGATCCTCTTTTCGACGGTCATGGGGCGAAAAGCTATCAGCAAGCGGCCTTGGCCGCGGCAGGGGGAAGGCGGGAGGCGGACGGGGGTCGGGAGCCGGGAGCCGAGCGACCAACGGGAGCGAGACGGCCGCGGTACTCCGCGGTCAACTAGAATGGGAATCGAAAAAGAGCCTTTTCGGATCGAACGCTCAACGCTGAACGCTCGACGTCAACCGCTAGAGAACGATCCCCCTCTGCTCCGCGAGCTTTCTCCGTATCCTTCGAAAGAGCTCCTGGCCGTCGACGCGGCCGGAGGCGATCTCGGCTCTCGCGGCTTCCATCATCCGGCGGGCTTCCTCATCCAGCGTGCGCTCCTTTTCGACTTCCTCCGCGAGCGCCGCGAGCACCGAGCCGCGCAACGCGCCGGGCACCCGCTCCTCGAAGAGCTTTCGCCCCGCGAGGCCGCGCGCGGCTCTCACCGCGATGAACTCCTTGCGCGTGTCGGCGGCTCCCATCGGGGAGCAGTATAGCCGCGGGCTGCCGGTTCCAATCTTCGGATCGGCGATCAGTTCCCGCCTTTCGCGCCGCCGTTCCATCGTACCCTTGTCGGCCCATGGAACTGGACGCCGCGCGCATCGCCGGATGGATCGAGCCTCTCGCGAAACGGCCGGGCGAGCTCGCCGAGGTCTTCGTCGAGAGCCGGCGCGAAGCCGTTCTCGAGCTCGAGGACGGGCAGGTCACCGGCCTGCGCGCCGCGCGGATCAGCGGGATCTCGGCGCGATGGGCTCATGCCGGCGCGGAGAGTCTCGCGTTCGTTTCGCGCGCGGACGAGGCCGGCGCCCGCGACTGCGTTCGGGCTCTCCAGGTGTCGCTCGGGCGCGCCCCGCTGCCGTCCCGTCCCGGTTCTCCCCCTCCCCCCGAAACGCCCGCCGAGACTTCCGATCTCGAGCGCTGGAGCCGCCGGTTGACGGCGCTCTTCGCGCGGCACGCGCCGCGGCACCGCTTGCGGTGGACTCTCGTCGAAAGCGCGCGGCAGGTCATCCCGTCGAAGGGAGCGGCCGCCTCGTTCTCACGCCGGCTTCTCTCGCTCGAGGGGACGTTCCGCGCCGCCTCCCGCCGCGGGGACGAGACGCGCTCCTTCGCGTTTCACGCACCGGACTCGGACGCGACGGCGGACGAGCTGCGCAACGCGTTCGCTCACGCCGTCGAACCGCGCGACGCGCCCGTCCCGTGCGGCGACGGCACAATGGACGTCCTGCTCGCTCAGGGCTGCGCGGCCGTTCTCTTCCACGAGATCCTCGCGCACCCGCTCGAGGCCGGCGAGGCGTCGCCGCTTTCCACCCTCGAGCAGGCGCGCGTGGCGATTCCGGAGCTCGACGTGCGGGACGACCCGACCCGGCTCGAGCTCTTCGGCGGCTACGAGCGCGACGACGAGGGAGTGAAGCCGCGCGCCGTGAAGCTTCTGGACGGAGGGCTCCTCGCCGGCCGACTTCTCGGGCAGGCGCACGCCCCCGCGGGAGCATCGACCGGGCACGCCCGGCGCGCCGCTCCTTCGGACTCTCCCTTTCCGCGAAGCTCGAACGTCGTGGTGGCCGCGGGGCACGCGACGTCGGATGAGATGGCGCGCCGTCTCGGCAACGGTCTGTGGATCGGCGACCTCGGCGGCGGATCGGTCGAGCTTTCCAGCGGTCGGTTTCGTCTGCGATTTCCCCGCGCGCGCAGGATCCGCCGCGGGCGCCTCGCCGACGAGTGTGGCGCCGGAGTTCTGTCCGGAGAGATTCTTTCGACCCTGAAGGCGATCGAGTCCGGCCTGGGACGCGAGGTGCGCCCCTACCGCCCGCTTGGTTGGTGTTCGCGCGGGGGGCAGGTGGTTCCCGTGCAGGGCGCGGCTCCCGACATCCTCATTCGCGGCATGTCGGTCCGCTCGAGCGCATGAGCGACGGCGCGCTCCGCCAGGAGCTCGAGCGCCGCTCTCCCCGGGAGTGGGAGCTCTACCGCAAGCGCGCGGAGTCGAGGCAGACGTCTTCCTCGGGGGGACCTCCGCGGACCGTGTCCCGTTCGGAAGAGGGCTGGGCCGCGCGCTGGTGGGAGAACGGCCTGCCGCGGTTTGCCGCCGGATCGACGGAGTCGGACCTGCGGTTCGCGATCCGCGACGCGGCGCGCGCCGCCTCCGCCCCCGAGACGCCTCCCGAGTGGCCGGCCTCGAGGTCCCCTCCTCTCGAGGATCCCTCTGCCGCGGACGCGCCCGCACCCCCCGAGCTCTACGATGCGCTGTCCCGGCTCGTCGCGGCCGAATCGCGAGGCGACGCCGTGCTGGCCGAGCTCTCCGTTTCGTCCGGTTCCAGGACGGAGCGCGTCGTGAACGGACGGGGAGGGGACGCTTCCATCCGCGCCGTCTCCCTCGAGGGATTCGCCCGCGCCACCGGCCGGCGGGAAACGCGCGCGTGCGACGCCCGCGTCGTCTTTCGCTGGGAGGGGGCGCCGGAGCTCGAAGCGCTCGCCCGGCGTCTCTCGGACCGCGCCACGCTCCCTCTCTCGGAGCGCGCCTCTCCTCTCGCGCACGGGGAGTGGCTGCTCGATCCATCCGTTGGCGCCGCTCTCCTCGCGGCCCTCGCTCCACTCTTCACGACGAGCGTTCTTCCCACCTGGGTCCAGCGCGGCCAGATCTTCTCGAAGCAGGTGACCGTCGTCGACGACGCCGCCGCGGACGGGGCGTTCGACGGAGAGGGCACGCCGACGCGCCGCGTCGTTCTCGTCGACGAAGGGGCTCTGCGGGCCCGCCTGCACGACCTGCGTTCGGCTCGCGCGAACGCGACCTCCTCGACGGGGCACGGCGTCAGGACCTCGTATCGGACGCCCCCCTGCGCCGGGCCGCGCCGGCTCTTTTTCGAGACCTCGCGCGGCGCCTCGGCCCGGGACCTTCTGTCGGCGGTCAAGAGAGGCCTCTTCGCGTCGGCGCTGACCTCCCCGGTCCGGATCGATTTCGAGGGAGACCGCTTCGAGGTCGAGTTCACCGGCATATCGATCGTCGCGGGGCGCGCCCAGGGGCCGGTCGCGGGGGCGCGGGCCCGCGGGCGCATTTCCCAGCTGTTGCGGCGAATCTCCGCCGTCTCGACAGACCGGCAGTTCTTCGCCTCGCCGTACCCGGCCGGATCGCCGACGCTGTTGATCGAGAGAGCCGAGTTTGATTGAGAGGTTGAGAGTTGAGTTAAGAGTCGAGAGTTGAGAGTTCAGCCGCGGGACCTATCCGCGCCGGAAGCTTTCAACTGCCGGCTCGAGACGACGCTTAACGCTCAGCGCTCAATTCCCCCCTGCGGCAACGGTGTCGGCAGCGGCGGCCTTGGACGCAGTCCCAGAGGATTGTCCTGAGGCGCCGCGTCGGGGAGAGGCCCCGCGGGGGGGGCGGGGCTCGGCGCCCCCGGCTGCGCGCCCGACTGCGGGGCAACGGAGGGCGGGTTCTCCGGCTGCGCGGGACCGGCGCCGGGCGGTGGCGGCGCGGGGCGGCCGCCCAGCTCCTGCGGGCGGACCTGGCCGGGGGCGGCCGGCAGGGAGGCGGGAGCCCGCGGAGACGTCGCGCGGGGCGCGTCGACGGGCTCGGGCTCCAGCGAATCGACGACCTCGTTGGTCCAGACGGGCCGGTCGGTCGGAATCTTCCGGAATCGCCCCTCGTCCGCGTAGACGGCCTGGCTGGTGAAGGACGCCCGGGCGACGTCCTGCTCGTAGTTCGCGAGCGACACGCGGTCGAGCAACCTCGTTTCTGCGACGAGCGGGTTGCGGCGAACGTCCCGCATCGACGGGTCGATCTGGAAGGCGCGCGCGTACTGCTCGACGGCCGCGGAGGTCGAGCCCCGCCGCTCGTACAGCCGTCCCAGCCGGAACCGCGCCGGAGGAAAACCGCGGTTGCGGTCGATCGACTTCTCGTAGGCGGAGATTGCCGCTCCCATCCGCCCCTCGGTCTCCAGCACCATCCCCATGTTGTACGGCGCGAGGAAGTTCGTCTTGTCGAGCTTCATCGCGGTCTCGTATTGCTCGCGCGCTTCCTTTGGAAACCTTCGCGCCGCCAGAAGGTTCCCGAGGTCGTTGCGGAGGGCGGCCGAATCCGGATCGGAGGCGATTCTCTTCTCCTGCGCGCGGATCTTGTCGTCCAGCGGATTTCCCGCGACGAGATATCGGCGGTAGAACGGCTCCTCGGACTTTTTTTCACGCGCCTGGAGGGAGAGCGGCAGGAAAGCCCCGGCGAGCAGGACCGCGGTCCACAGTCGTTTCGACTTCATCGTGTTTCCTTCCGGACGCCGGGCGAAGGGCGCCGGCTTCTCACGTTTTTCTTCTCGCCACGAGCTTGACTCGTCCATCCCGCTCCGCGACGTCGAACTCGATCTCCGCCCCTCCGAACCGCTCCTTGACCCGCTCGGTCTCGCGCTCCAGGCTGTCGGCGAACCGCTCGAAGTTCAGGCCTTCCGCCGATTCGCCCCGCGCCTTGCGGGCCGCGAGATACTTCTCGAACAACTCCCGCCTCGAATCGTCCGAGGCCGCAGGAGGCGTCTTCGAGTCTACGGAGCGCGAGGGAGCGGTGTTGGGCGCGGCGGCCGTCGCGGACTTCTCCGGACGGGCGGATCCGAAGCGGCCGTAGAGCCCCGGCCTCTTGCCGGCTTCCTTTTCCCCCTGGAGCCTTTCCCACCGCTCGATCAGCGTGTTCCACCGGCCCTGGATCGTCGAGAAGCGGTACCGGTCCGCGGCCGATTCGGGCTCGCTCCGTCCGAGCTCGCGGATCAGGCGATCCACGTTTTTCCGGCTCTCGACGGGCGGCTTCGACGCCGAGCCGTAGAGGAAGGCGTCGTACTCGGCATTGACGAGCGCGATCGCCCTCTCGAGGGCCTGCAGGTCGAGCTCCCAGGACATGGACCTATAGTAACGGGCGTGAGCCGAAAGCGGTCGCCGGGACGGAGACGGACGTGACGGCGCGACCTCCCCGGGCGTCGTCGGAAGAGGCTCGGTCCCCCGCGGATCGAGCGGATCCTCTCCGGCGCCCTCCTTCGATGGACTCCCTCCTTTCCGCGGCGGCGGCGGCGGAAATGCTGGCGGTGTTCGGCCGCGAGGCCGTCAAGGAGGAGCTCCGCCGCGTGATCGCGGACGGGTCGAGGGAGCCCGCGGAGATCCTTTCGCGGGGCCACCAGGCTCTTTCGTCGCGTTTTGCCCCGAGCCTCCGGCGCGTCATCAACGGCACCGGAGTGCTGCTCCACACGAACCTCGGCCGGGCGCCCCTCTCCGACGCCGCGCGACGGGAGATCGACGTCGTCGCCGCCGGATATTCGAGCCTCGAATACGACGCGGCGAGCGGCGAGCGCGGACGCCGCCAGGATCACATTCGCGATCTCGCGCGGGACGTGTTCGGCTGCGAGGACGCGCTCGCCGTCAATAACAACGCGTCGGCCGTCTTTCTGGCCCTGTCGGCTCTCGCGCGGGGGCGCCGGGTCCTGATCTCGCGAGGGGAGCTCGTCGCGATTGGAGGATCCTTCCAGGTCCCGGAGATTCTGGAAGCGAGCGGAGCGCAGCTCGCGGAGGTGGGCACCACGAATCGGACCACCATCGACGACTACCGCCGCGGCCTGACTCCCGACGTCGCCCTCCTCCTGACCGTTCATCCGTCGAACTACGAGATTCGCGGGTTCACAGCAACCGCGGCGCCTTCGGAAATCGCGGCGCTCGCGAGGGAGGCGAAGATTCCGTGGCTCCACGACCAGGGAACGGGCAGCGTCGTGGATCTCGCGGAGTTCGGCGTCGCCGGGGAGCCCACCGTCGCCGGGTGCCTCGCGGATGGCGCGACTCTCGTGACGTTCTCGGGCGACAAGCTTCTCGGCGGACCGCAGGCCGGGATCGTCGCGGGCGCGGCGCAGACGATCTCCCGGCTGGCGAAACACCCGGTCGCGCGCGTCGTGCGTCCGGACAAGCTGACTCTCGCGGCGTTGCACGCGACCCTCGCGGCGTGGAAAACGGGCCGCTGGCGGGAGCTGCCGATTTATCGCGCGGCGGCGGCGCCTCTCGACGCCCTCGAGAGACGGGGAGAGGCGATCCGGTCTGGCGCGGCCGCGCCGGGGCTCGAGGCGTCCGTCGTCGCTTCGCTCGCGCTTTTTGGCGGCGGCACGAGCCCCGAGAAGCGCTTCGAGTCGCGAGCCCTGGCGCTGACGCATCGCCGCCTGTCCGCCGACGCCCTCGCCCGGCGCCTGCGCCTCTTCGACCCGCCGGTGGCCGGGAGGGTCGAAGACGATCGCGTCCTGCTCGATCTTCGATCCGTCGCGCCCGACGAAGACCCGATGCTTGCGGCGGCCCTGACGGCGGTTTCTTCGGAGGCGTGAGAAAATGACGCCGATGCGCCTCCGGCTCTCCTCCGCGATACTGGCGACGGCCCTGGGGCTGTCGTTCTCCGCGGCCGCCGCGTGCAACCGCAAGGCGGCCGGACCGTCCCCCGGGCCGGCCAGGGCCACGCCGGTCCCCTCGCTTCAGTACACGCCCAAGCCCGCGCCGCCGACACCGACGCTGCGCCCCGGAATGCCGACGCGGCTGCCCTCGCTGCCGGGGTAGGACGTTTCGGGAGCGCGAGGCGCCGCGCGAGGGCGAGGGGCGCGAAGCGCTCGGCGGGAGGCGCCCGCCGGGGGGCCCTGGTCGCTGGTGGGAGACACCGGGATCGCTCCCACGACGGGTCCTCCCCTGACAAATCGCGCGAGCTCTCTGCCGGCTCGACGAGCCCCGGATTCCTCCCGCCCGTTGCCCCTCCGCCCAGCCCTCTCTCCCCGCACCCGGGGAGAGGGGGAAGGCGCCAGCTGGCAGCTGAGAGCCGGTAGCTTCCTACTCCTGATCCAACGCGTGCTCTCTCAGCTTGGCCTCGAAGCGGCGGGCCGAGAGGCCCAGAGACTCGGCGGCAGCGGTGCGGTCGCCTTTGGCCCGATCGAGGGCGCGCGCCAGCCAGGAGCGTTCCGCGCCCCGCGCGCCGCGCTCGCGCACTTCGTCGAGCGTCTCCTCCTTGGCCGGCGCCGGCGCGGCGGCGAAGTCCGGCGTCAGCCGCAGGTGGCGCTCTTCGATGACCGAGCTCTCCGCGAGGATCATCGCGCGCTCGAGGCAATTACGCAGCTCCCGCACGTTGCCGGGCCACGGATACGTCCGCAGACGGTCGCGGGCGGCCGCCTCGAGACGCAGCGGCTTCTTCTTCAATTCGCGCGGCAGGGCGGCCAGGAACCAGTCCACGAGCGGGTCGATGTCCTCCGGCCGGTCGCGCAGGGGCGGGATCCGGATCGGGAACACGCGAACGCGGTAGAACAGGTCTTCGCGGAAGAGCCCCGACGCCACGAGACGGTCGAGCGGCCGGTTCGACGCGGCGATGATTCTCACGTCGACCTGGATGGCCGCGGTGCCGCCCACGCGGTGAAACGAACGTTCCTGCAGGACGCGGAGGAGTTTGGACTGCGTCGCCGGGGTGAGCTCGCCGATCTCGTCCAGGAAGACCGTCCCTCCGTCCGCAAGCTCGAACTTTCCGAGCCGGCGGGAGGCGGCGCCCGTGAACGAGCCCTTCTCGTGCCCGAAGAGCTCGCTCTCGAGGAGGGTGTCGGGAATCGCGGCGCAGTTGATCGCGACGAAGGCGCGCCGCGCCCGCGAGGACAGCGCGTGGATCGCCCGCGCGAAGAGCTCCTTCCCCGTTCCGCTCTCCCCCTCGAGAAGGACTGTCGCGTCCGTGACCGCCACGCGCGACGTCTCTTCGCGCACCGCGCGCAGAGACGCCGACTCGCCGACGATCGGCGGCATGAGGCCGGATTGCGCCTCCGAGAAGAGAAGCGATTCTCTCCGGCCCGCGCGCCGCTCGATCGACCTCGCGACCAGGAGCCTCAAGAGATCCGGATCGACCGGCTTGGTGATGAATTCTTCGGCCCCGCGCTTCATCGCGTCGACCGCCGTCTCGATCGATCCGAAGGCGGTCATCACAATGACGGGCAGCGTGGCGTCGACGCTCCGCGCGGCGTCGAGAACCGAAAGGCCGTCCGCTCCGGGCAGGCGCCAGTCGGTCAGCACGACGTCGAACTTTTCGCCCGCGCGCAGCCTGTCGGCGGCCGCTTCCGCCGTTCCGACTCCGAGGACCGTCCAGCCTTCGGCCTGGAGCATTTCTTCGAGCATCGCGCGCAGCGAGCTCTTGTCTTCCACGACGAGGATGTTCGGCACGGGTCTTCGAAGGGTAACAAAAAAGCCGCCCGCGGGCGGCTTTTGACGGTGCGTCTCGCCTGCTACTGGGGCGGTTTCGGCTGGTTCTCCGGGCTGGCGGCGCCGGGGATGTACCCGGTCTTTCCGTCCGCCGGAGGGACCGAAGGAGCGGAGGGGGCCGGGGCCGCGTAGAGCGATCCCTGTCCGTAAGGCGTCGGCGCCGGGGCCGGCGGCTTGGCGGCGGGAGCACCCGCCGTGGAAGCGGGAGCGGCAGCCGATGCGGCGGCGGAGGTTCCCGCCGGCGCGCCCGCTGCGGCCGGAGGAGGAGGAGGAGGCGGCGGTGTCTGCCACATGGGGGAGAAGCGGACCTGGTTGACCGTCCGGTCGCCGATCGGGAGGGTCGCGGCGAAGGTGACGGAGCGCCCGCCTTCGATCGTGCCGGTCGCCAGCGTCGCGTTGCCCGTCGACACCGCGTTGCCGGCCTCGTCGATCGCGGAGACGGTCAGATGCGTGTTGGTGACGGCCGTGGTGCCGGGGTTGCGGAGCGAGCCCGTCACCATGAGGTTCGTGCCCGCTTTCTGCTGCGTGTAGTCGCCGATCTCGACCCTGCCGGCGCCCGCGCGCGTCTCGACGCCCTTTTCCTTCTCTCCCGGTGCCGGCGCGGCCTCCGCGTGGCCGACGTCCGCGTCCGTCACGCGGACGCGGGCCTTCTCCTGCCTTCCTGTCCGAACGGCGTCGGCCGGAGTGGAGGGAGGCAGAACGACGGCGGGCTTCGCCACGACGGGTCCGCTGGCGCGCGCGGCATTCGTGGCCTTCCAGTCGATCTCGGTCAGGGGCACCGACAGAAGCGTTCCGTCCGCCCGGGTGAGAAGGGCGTTGTTCCCCTGTTGAACGAGCGGCGTCTTCAGCTCGATGCGAAGCCCGCCCCGGAGGACGACGACGTCGGCCGCAACGACGGCCGCGGCGGCCACGGCCGCCGCCCCGGCGAGAAGAACGGCCAGGATCACTCGCGCTTGCCTCATTGTTCCTTCCAGTTCTGGTTGATCGTCCGGATCGTGCCGCGCGTGACGTCCTGCTTCAGGCACCCGCCCGAGCACAGGATCATGTCGATTGTATCGCCGTCCGGCGTGGTCGACTGCGTTCCGGAGGCAAGCCCCGAGCCTTCATTCGAGCGGTAGTCGCTGAAGTTGCCCGTCGGAGATCCCACGTTGTAACCGCCGCTTCCGTCCAGGAAGAAGAACCGGTAGCGGAACGAGCTGCCCTCCGTCGCGCACGGGTTGTTGGAGTCCGGCGTGAAGGTCAGAAGCGTCAGGTACCCCTGCGTCGAGAAGACCGTCGAGGTCGTCTTCTCGTTCTGCGAAGCGAAGTCGAGGAAAAGGCCCGTGTAGGTGCCGTTCGCGATCGGGCCCGGCCCGACTCCGACCGGGGTAATTCCGCCGGCGGGCGTGATATTGCGGAGGTCCGCCTCGTGGAACGTCGTTGTCCCGCCGTTGTCCACGACGAAGAAGAAGCGGTTGACCGAAGGATTCGGGATCCTGAGCAGGTTGGCCCGGTCGCCGCTGCCGAACGCGACCCCGAGGGTGGGACGCGCGCCGCCGGCCAGATAGATGATCGAGGGCTCCAGGAACAGCGGCTGCACCGTCTGCGACGGGACGGACGTCTGCGTGGAGGCGTCGTACAGCATGAAGGGCGTCCAGCCGCCGATCTGGCTCCCCACGAGCTCGCCCGGCTTCGGGCTGGCCGCCGAGGCAATGTCGGCCGTCAGGTCGAGCCGCCACATGCGGCCGTTCTCGTCTCCGAAGTAGGCGACGTCGAGGTATCCGTCGTCGTTGTAGTCGGCTACCGCGGGCGTGCCCGGGGCCGGCGCCATCTCGACGAGCGGCCCGATCGCGCTGTCCTTGCCCTTGCTCGCCTTGTAGATGACCTTCCCCGTCTCGACATCCACGATGTAGATCGCCCGGCCCTTGACCGTGCTCGCGCCGGCCACCACGTCTCCGGGGTTGAACGTCGTGTCGAATCCGCCGCCGAAGATCGCGACGAAGCGGTCTTCGTATGCGGCGCCGTTGATCACTTTGATGCGGCCCATGATGGGCTTCGACCACGTCTGACCGATCGCGGGCACTCCGAGACACGTGCCCGGGCTCAGGACGCAGTCGTCCGTGGTCTCCCAGAGGATCTTCGGATAGATCCCGCTGCAGCTTCCGCCGCCGTCCAGGCAGTCCGGCGAGCTCTCCGGCGTGTTGGCGTTCTTCACGCCCGTCGTCGAATCGACCCGGTCGGGCTGCGTCACGTCGAGGCCGTAGACGTAGCGGCCGCCCTGGCGGAGCGTTCCGGCGAGGACCGTCCTCCAGATCCGGTTGCCGGGCGCGGGGGTCCCGCTGTGGCTCGGATCGATGTAGACGTCGGCAAAGGAGACGCTGCCGTCCACGAAGTAGAAGGGCCTCGGCGGGAACCGCAGAAGCTGAGGCTCGCTGCGCATCACCGGCCTCGGACCGTACGCGAAGATCTCCTGCCCCGTGCCGAGGTCGAACGAGTTCACGAAGGCGGCGTCGCGCGGGGTCGCGGCCGCCGAGTCGGACCAGACGCCGGAGTCAAACGCATGGAGAAATCCGTCGTTCGATCCGACGAAGGAGACCCGGCGTCTCTTCGAGTGCAGGTTGGCGAAGGCGCTGTAAGACTGCCCCGGGCGCGGCGTCAGGTTCGCCGACAAGTATTGGAAGTACTTCGGAGGATCGAGAACGGCCGGCTCGGAGTGAAAGATGTCGCCGAGCTTGTGCGAGTACCCGACGGGCGCATTGGAATCGGTCCGCACCTGCGGAGCGCCCGGAAGCGGGAGGTCGTCCTCGTAGACGTAGGAGTACCGCTGCTGCTGTCCGGCGCCGGGGCCGATCGCCGGTCCGACGGGCTTGATTCCGGCGAGGTTCAAGATCTCGTCGCGGCTGCCGGTCGCCGAGAGGCCTCCGCGGAGGAACGAGACGGTCCGCTGGGCCAGGGTTCTATCCGTCCCGACGGCGGGGTTCAGCCCCATCGAAGTGATGAGCGTGTCGAAGCAGGCGCCGGCGCAGGCCGTGTTGTGAAACTCCGAGCGCGTCAACGGGACCGTGGCGCCCGTCGTGCTCGCCCACACCATCTTGCGTCCGGGCCACACCTTGACATTCGGGGCGTTGGAGGCCGAGCCCACGGACGACGAGGCTCCTCCGGTCAGAACCGCGGTCGGGTCCGTGTACCCCAGGACGCGCGACGAATTCCACACCGGCTTTCGCGTGGTCTGCGAGACGTCGTCCGGCAGCGTCTCGTCCGGGTAGTTCAAAGGCGGCGTGCCGCCCGTGACGACCGGGATCGTTCCGTTCAGGTCGAGGCGGAACGCCTTCAGGGCGCCGTTCCAGACGGACCACTGCGACGCCGTTCCATCGATGTTGCTGTGACTGGGGATGACCGCCGCGAGCTGCGCGGTGTCCGCGAGCCCGCCCGCGAAGGCCGGCAGCGCCGGGGCGGCGATGAAGTTCGCGGTCCGCTTGAACTCGAGGATGCTCTGGAGAGCGGTCACGAGGCTCGCGCGGTCGCTCGCGGCGAACACCTGGCCGCCGCTGTTGTCCGCGATGCACCTCAGGCGGACATCGTTCGGGTTGGTGTTCATCGCGACCACGTACACGGGGACACCCGTCACGCGGACGCTCGGATCGGCCGCGCGCGCGAGAGCCCGAGCGCCGGGCGGGTTCTCGGGGAGAGTCACGACGCCGAGGTCCCTCGAGGGGCCGAGGCCCGTCGGACCGCCGGCGCACGGGTTCGAGAAGCACTCGTCGATACCGTCGGTCACGAGAACGACGATGTATCCGCGGCAGTTGATCGACGGATCGTCGGTCTGCGGGAAGACGCTGTTGACGAAGTAGTCGTAGGCGTCCTTCAGAGCTCCCGCCAGCGGAGTGCCCGGCGCCGTGACGACCACGTTGCGCGCGTCCTCCTCGAGACGGTATTCCTGCATGTGGGGCTGCGTCGAGTCGTAGCTGACGATGGACGTCGTGAACCGCAGCAGGCGCTTGATCGCGGCGGTGCTGTCGGAATCACTCGCCTTGAACGGGTTCCAGTCGCGGGGGAACGGGATCACCGGCCAGCTCGCCTGGCTGGGCGGGGCGGCACCGAAGCCACCGGGATACGGGTCGTAGAGGGGGTTCGTCGGCTTGGCGCTGTTGTAGAGCGCGAGACCGCCGCAGCCGGGAAACGGCACGCTGTAGACGTCGCACGGGTTCGCGAGCGGCGGAAAGGGACACGACACTTCCGCCATCGCGTCGTTGGGGAATTGCTGGTCGCGCTGCGGGCCGTCGGAATTCGGGCCCGCCGAGTACGACCCCTGGTTATGGCGATCGGCGATCGGCGAGATGTCGGAGACGGCGTCGGCGTCGCCGTCCGTCGCCGTGGAGCCCCACGGCGGGTTTCCAAAGAGGACGTCATCGACCGTGGTGTTGTACACGGGCGGCAGGTCGTAGAGGTCGCCGCGGACGTAGCGCACGTAGACGGTCCGCACGAGGACGAGACCGGCCGTCGGGTCCGCCTGGGGATCATCGAATCCGCGGTACTGCAGCGGCAGCAGATCGCCGTCGGGCTCCCCGTCGCCGTCGAGGTCGACGAACGAGCAGAGCTTCAACGGGTCGTACTGGCAGGGGCCGCAGAGCAGCGGCTGCGCCGGCGGGCTGCTGAAGATCGACTGGGGCACGCCCTGGCAGGGCACGCCGGGCGAGGTGGAACGCGGGGGCGGCGCCATCGCGAGGAGGCCGCGCAGGGCGCTCGTGACCCAGTTGCCGATCGCGGGCATCGCGCTCACCGCCGGCATCTGGCCCATCGGGAGGACCGCCGGAGTCGGTGTCATCGTCCTCGTGCGCGTCGGCGTACCGGTCGGGGTGTTCGTCCGCGTGGGCGAGGGCGTGTTCGTCGGCGTCGGCGGCAGTGGCGTCTGGGTGAACGTGGCCGTTCTCGTGGCGGTCGGCGTGTTCGTCGGCGTGTTCGTGTTCGTCGGCGTGTTGGTCGGCGTGTCCGTCACCGTGGGGGTCGCGGTCTTCGTCGGAGTCTGAGTCGGCGTGTCGGTCCGCGTCACGGTCGGAGTCTGCGTGATGGTCGGCGTCTGCGTGACGGTCGCCGTGTTCGTGAACGTCGGCGTCCGCGTGAACGTCGGCGTGATGGTCGAGGTGGCGGTCCTCGTCGAGGTTGGCGTCGATGTGAAGGTGCGGGTTCTCGTGAACGTCGGCGTGATCGTCGGCGTGCGCGTGCCGGTCGGCGTGCTCGTGAACGTCGGCGTGCTCGTGAACGTGGGCGTAATCGTCGGCGTGTCCGTTCTCGTAAAGGTGGGGGTGATCGTCGGCGTCTGAGTCGCCGTGGGCGTATTGGTCGAGGTACTCGTCCGGGTGAAGGTGGGCGTGATCGTCGGTGTGTTCGTCTTGGTAAAGGTCTGTGTCACCGTCGGGGTCTGGGTCGCGGTGAACGTCTGAGTCGGGGTCGGCGTCTTCGTAAACGTCGGCGTGGACGTCGCCGTCTGCGTCTGCGTCGGCGAATTGGTGCGGGTCGGCGTATTCGTCGCGGTGTTGGTCGCGGTCGCCGTCGGAGTCGCGGTGCTCGTCGGCGTCGTCGTGGCCGTGGGGGACGGGCTGTTCGTCGGCGTATTCGTGGGCGTGAACGTCGGAGTGCTCGACGGCGTCGCGGTGGGAGTCGGTGCGGCCGAATACTCGTCGATCTGGACGATCAGGTTGGCGTCGCTGTAGTTACCGGACGACACACGCATGCGGAGCTCCGAGCCGGGCCGGGCCGCGTTTCGGTAAATCACCATGCCCTGGTTCAGGCCCTTGGGCCCGAAGGCGCCGCGGAACGTTCCGAACTGGGGCTCTCCCGCGGACGGCGTTCCGACGGTCGTGTCGTACGGCAGGCGCGTGTCCGCATTCTCGTTCGTCGTGTATTTGCCGTACGGGTGCATGACCTTGTGGCCGAACTGCAGAAAACGACCCTGAGAGATGTCGGGATAATTCCAGGCCCCCGGAGCGCCGGGGTTCAGAACGTTGTCGATCGTGTCGATGGTCGTGCCGCCGGCGTCCGTGACGGAGTCGGCGAAGTAGAGCCATTCGACGCCGCCGTTCTCCAGGAGGTCGTTCTTGTTGTGCGCGCCGCCGACCGCCTCGCCGACGGGGCCCGTCTCCGCGGCGCCGAAGGTCTGGTTGGGATTGCGGTAGTAGGCGAACCCCCAGTTGACGTTCTGGGTGGTCTCGAGCACCTGCCGGAGCACGCTCTTCGCGACGCCGATCTTGGAGCCGTTCGTCGACGCGGCCGTGCCCTGCGGGTAGAGGAAGTCGTCCATGTACGCGGGAAGCTCGAAGGTATCGGTGAACTCGTGATTCATCGAGCCCGACGAGTCGAGGATCACGAGGACGTCCGTCGAGGACCCCGAGTTCGCCTGGAGAAGCTGCCGGTCATCCGGGAGCGCCGGAGACGCGGTCACGAAGAGCAGCAGCATCGCCACGCCCACCCGGTGCTTCCGCGCGAAGGCGGAAAGCCGCATCAGAGAGAAGAGCCGTTCGCGGCGGTTCATTGCGCCCTCGCCGGCCGCGGCCCGACTTCGATGTCGGCCACCAGCGCTTTCGAGTACTGCAGAAACGCGTCGTTCTCTCCGCCCGTGGTTCGAACTTCGTAGGCCCACATAAACTGCGCTTTCTCCGCTCCCTCGTTCAGTTTTCCCCCGCGGTAGGGGCGCCGGCCCACAAGGCTCGGCGTCTGCACTCGGACCTGGATGTCGGACTCCGTTGGATCTCCGGAAAAGAAGGTGGCCCCGTTGCGGTGGCTCGGCATCTGAAACAGAACGCTCCCGAAGGGAGACGCGGTGAATTCGGGACGGACGAGAAAGACTCGCGGGCTCGTCATTTCCGCCGAGGCCCAGCGGATTCCGGCGTCGGACGCGTAGAAGGCCCGGTTTACCGACCACTCATTGGCGGCGATCCGCGACTCGGTGCTCGTCACGAGCATCAGGGCGATTCCGACGACCGTCAGGATCGCGAGAACGAGAATGGCGATGACGAG
>JBDUBP010000029.1:0-7113 GCA_040004075.1 Acidobacteriota bacterium
ACCGCCATGCACTTCCAGACCGTCCTCGACGGCGGCGCCTACGGCTCGTACGGCGTCGCCTCGACGTACTACTCCGGCGCGCTGCAGACGGTGACGTATCCCGTCCCTGTCTATCGGTTCGACGGAGCGCGGGTGTTCACGAACAAACCGCCGTGCGGACCCAAGCGCGGCCACGGAACGCCGCAGCCTCGATTCGCGCTCGAGGCGCAGCTCGACAAGATCGCCGTCGACCTCGACCTCGACCCGGCCGCGATGAGGCTCGCCAACCTGCAGCCGCCGTCCTCGATCACCGCCAACTTTCTCCGGATCGGTTCGATGGGCCTCGGCGCGTGCATCGAGAAGGTCGTCGCCGCGTCGGGATGGAAGGAGCGTCGGGGCAAGCTGCCGCCGGGGCGCGGTCTCGGAATCGCGTGCTCGTCGTACATCTGCGGCGCGGGGCTGCCGATCTACTGGAACGCGATGCCCCAGTCGGGCGTCCAGCTGAAGCTCGACCGCAGCGGCGGCGTCACGGTCTTCTGCGGCTCGACGGACATCGGCCAGGGGAGCGATTCCGTCCTGGCGTACGTCGTGGCCGAGGTCCTCGGAATCGATCCGTTCGATATTCGCGTCGTCACCGCGGACACCGACCTGACGCCCGTGGATCTCGGGTCCTACTCTTCGCGGGTGACGCTCATGACGGGTAACGCCGCGCTGCAGGCGGCCGAACGCGCGCGGGAGTTGGTCGTCGCCGCGGCGGGCGAGAAGCTCCAGATTCCGGGCTCCCGCGTCGCTCTGGCCGAAGGGCGCGTCTTCGACGTCGAGGACCCGGAGAAGGGGCTCTCGTTCGCCGACGCCGTGAATGCGGCCGAGTCGAAATTCGGGACGATCGGCACGGTCGGCTCCTACACGCCGCCGGCTTCCGCCGGCCGGTACCGCGGGGCGGGCGTCGGACCGTCCCCCGCCTATTCCTACTCCGCCGCCGTCGTCGAAGTCGACGTGGACCCGGCGACGGGGATCTACACCGTTCCGAAGATCTGGATCGCGCACGACGTGGGCAAGTGCATCAACCCGGTGCTCGTCGTCGGGCAGGTCGAAGGCTCCGTGTACATGGGCCTCGGGGAAGCCATGATGGAAGAGATGGCGTATCGCGCGGACGTCAACGGCAACGTGATGCACAAGGCCCCCTCCATGCTCGAGTACAAGAGCCCCACGACGCTCGAGATGCCCGAGGTGGTGACGCTGCTGGTCGAGGACCCCGATCCCAACGGCCCCTTCGGCGCCAAGGAGGTCGGGCAGGGCCCGCTCCTTCCGATCCCGCCGGCCGTCGCCAATGCTGTTTTCGACGCGGTCGGCGTGCGCATCGACGAGATTCCGGTGACTCCCGAAAAGATCGCCCGCGCCCTCAAGGCAAAAGCGGCGGGGCAGCCGGCGCGGGTCGGCCCCACGGTGTTTCCGGCGATCCCGTACCCCGAGCCCGTCCGCATACCCACTCCGGCGGAGGGCGGCGACGGACGGGCCCGCGACCTCGCCGCAACGGGCGCCGGCGGCGTCCGGAAGGCTGGCAGCTGACAGCTGGGAGCTGACAGCTCATCTCCCGATGCTCCGCCTCCCCAGGTTTCGCTACTTCGTCCCGCGGACGGCCTCCGACGCGGTCGCCATGAAAGCCGATTCGGGCCCGGACTCCGTTTTCGTCGCGGGCGGCACGGACCTCTACCCGAACATGAAACGGCGGCAGCAGACTCCGGCGGCCGTCATCTCCGTCCGGCGCATCTCGGAGCTGAGCGCGGTCGACTTTTCCGGAGACGGTGTCGTCATCGGCGCCGGCGCGATCCTTTCGGACCTCGAGAACAATCCCCGGCTCCGGGAGGCGTATCCGGGGCTCGCTCATGCGATCGCAGAGATCTCGACACCGCTCCTGCGGAACATGGGGACGATCGGCGGAAATCTTCTGCTCGATACGCGCTGCAATTACTACGACCAGAATTTCGAATGGCGGCAGGCGATCGATTTCTGCATGAAGAAGGATGGGCAGATCTGCTGGGTGGCTCCGGGGTCGCCGCGCTGCCTCGCCGTGCAGTCCGCCGACTCGGTGCCGGTGTTGATCGCTCTCGGCGCCCGAGTCCGCCTGGTCTCCGCGGCGGGGCCGCGCGAGATCCCGCTCGAGGATCTGTATCGAAACGACGGGATCGACTACGTGACCAGGGCGCCGGAGGAGCTGCTGACAGCAGTGTGGGTTCCTCGCCCCGATGGCTGGCGCGCGACGTACCGGAAGCTCCGGCGGCGAGGATCGTTCGACTTTCCCGTTCTCTCCGTCGGCGCCGCGGTCCGTCGGGAAGGCTCGCGGGTCGAGGAGGCGCGGATCATCCTGGGCGGCGTGGCGTCCGCCCCGCTGCGGCTCACGGAGGCGGAGGAGCGCCTCCGGGGCCGGCCGCTCGACGAGGATTCGATCGGGGACGCCGCCGAGGCCGCGTCGCGCCCCTCCCGCCCCATGGACAACACCGATTTTTCATTTCTCTGGCGCAAGGAGATGACGAAAAGGTACGTGGCGGCGGCTCTTCGCGAGCTCGCCTCGGAAGACGGGAGGCGATAGGCGGGAGGCGGGAGGCGGGGGTACGGGAGCTGCGGGAACCTGGACTCGGGGCGAAGGATCGCACACATGCCCGCCTAGAAACCGCCCGTGCCGACTGCCAGCGGCAATCGGAATCGACAGACCCGGCATCTCCCGATGGGGTTCGTCACCGTTCGAGGACAGAATATTTTTCCTGTACGCTCGCGTACGCCCTTGCCAGCCGGCGGGGCATCTGGTATCGTCCACTCCTTCTCGTATCGCTCGCCTTTCCGCACGCTTCATGCGCCGCAGAGGTCCGACGAATCTCACGGGAAGTCGGATTCGTCGAGCGGCGCGGTCGCATCCGAAAAACACACGCCGGAACAGGACTCTGCTTCGATGAAACTGTACGTCGGCAACCTTCCCTACAACACGACCGAAGACGATCTTCGGACCCTCTTCACCCAGTACGGCAACGTGGATTCCGTTGCTGTGATCACCGACCGGGACACCGGCCGGTCCAAGGGGTTCGGATTCGTCGAGTTCGGTGACGATAACGAAGCGAAGAACGCCATCTCCGCCCTTTCCGGGCAGCAGTATGGCGGTCGCGCCCTCACGGTCAACGAGGCGCGCCCGAAGACGGGCGGCACCGGTGGCGGCGGCGGCGGCGGACGCGGCGGATACGGCGGCGGAGGGCGCGACCGCTACTAAGCTCGTTTTTCAGACTGTCATCATCCAGAGGGGGGCCTTCGCCCTCCTCTTTTTTTTCGAAAGGATTCTGTCTCCATGAAGCTCTACGTGGGAAACCTGCTCTACAACACCACCGAAGACGATCTCCGTACGCTGTTCACACAGTACGGGACCGTGGACTCGGTGGCCGTCATCACCGACCGCGACACCGGCCAGTCCAAGGGATTTGGCTTCGTCGAGTTCTCCGATGACAACGAAGCCAAGAACGCCATCTCCGGCCTGTCGGGCCAGCAGTATGGCGGGCGGGCTCTGACCGTCAACGAAGCGCGTCCGAAGACGGGCGGCGGCGGCGGCGGCGGGCGCGGTGGATTCGGCGGCGGTGGCCGCGACCGCTACTAAATTAATCCGTTCGTTTCAAATCCAAGGGGGGCGCAAGCCCCCTTTTTTATTGGGCTTCGCCGCGTGAGCCCGGATCCAGGCTCGGGCGACACCCCGGCTTCTGGACATCGGTTGCGGGGCGAAGTCGCGTTTGATCTGATCGCGATGGAGGGTTCGATGGCAGAAAAAATTTCGGGTCCGGGAGACAGGCAGGCCGGTTCGGCAGACCGCGGGACGACGACTCCGGCCTCCGACGCGGAGAAGGAGGCCGGCGGGTATTTCTTGAGCGACATTCAGGAGCTGCGCCGGCGAGCGCGCCTTCACATGGAGGACGGCGCCGTGACGTCGTCGTACCGCGCCAATCCACAAAAGGTCATCGAGGTCTTGAACGAGGCGCTCGCGACCGAGATCGTCTGCGTCCTGCGCTACAAGCGCCACTTCTTCATGGCAAACGGCATTCACGCGACGGCGGTGGCGGCCGAGTTCCAGGAGCATGCCGCGGACGAGCAGGGTCACGCGGACATGATCGCGGGGCGGATCACTCAGCTCGGCGGCGCGCCGAACTTCAACCCCGAGGGACTGGCATCGCGCAGCCACGCGCAGTACGTCGAGGGAGACAACCTCGTCGACATGATCAGGGAAGACCTGGTCGCCGAGCGGATCGCGATCGAGTCCTACGGGGAGATCGTGCGCTTTCTCGGAGACCGCGACATCACGTCGCGACGCCTGATGGAGCAGATCCTCGCCGTCGAGGAGGAGCACGCGGACGATTTGAAGAATCTGCTGGAGACGCTGGACCCGACGAAGCCAGGTTGAGTCGAGCGTTGAGCGTCAAGCGTTGAGGATCCGGATCCCTGCAGGACCATGTCTGCTGAGAGCTGAGAGCTGAGAGCTGACAGCTCACGGGGGCCTCGCCTCCGTGGCGCCTGGCGGTTAAACTTCGTTCGTCCATGCCGGCAAAATTGACGCTTTTCCCCGGCCGGGGGGTCTCGCGACACTTCGTTTTTCACGAAGGAAAGAATCAGTTCGTGGGGCGGGACCCGGCCAGCGATGTTTTTCTCGAAGACTCCCGGGTCTCGGGACGCCACGCGCTCTTCCAGTGGACAGGCGGCAGCTGGGTGCTCGTCGACCTGCGCAGCAAGAATGGAACGTACGTCAACGGGGCCCGGGTCTCCGAGGTCCCGCTCCAGCACGGCGATTGGATCTCCTTCGGCGGCCTCCTCGGCAGGCACGAGCGCATCGGTGAGTCCGAAGTCGAAGCGCTCGCGATCGAGCGCACGGCGCGATTGAGCGCGGCGGTGGATGCCGGACGCGATCTGGAGGCGTCTCAGACTGGCGATGCGCTGTGGCGGTCGCTTCTTCCGACCGCCCTTCGGCTCTCCGGCGGCGCGCGCGGCTTCGCGGCCCTCTTCGGACCGCCCTCCGCGGGAGACGCGGTGATCGCCTCCGGTTATGCCGCCTTCGAGCCGATCGACGAGCGGTTCCAGGAAGTACTGGAGGCCGTGGCGTCCGTCCTCAAGACAGGAGACCCCGCCGTGTTCTCGCGCAAGGCGGCCGATGGCGGACGCCGCCGGCCGACTGTGGAGGCGCTCGGGTCCGGCGCGGCCGCCGCCGTTCCCATCCTTCGCGGGAGCCGGGTGGCCGGGATCCTGGTGGTGGAAGGACGCCCGACCGGCGGGGCATTTTCACAGCTGGACCTCGAGATCCTGCAGTCCCTGTCGGAGCAGGTCTCCGTCGCGCTCGAGGGCCTCGCGACCGGGCCCCGGATCCGAGAGCTCGTCGGCGTTCGCGAGACGCCCACGTCCGGCCCTCGAAACTTTCTGGAAGAGCTCGAGGGACGCCTGATGGACCTGGTCCGCGCCTCTCGCGAGACCACGCCCTCGCAATCCGCTTGAATTACGACGACGACGAAGGCGAGGGTGACGACGTCGACGCCGATCCCGGCGGCCGGGTCGGTCCGCTCGGAAAGCCGGGCGCGGACAGGAGCCCGTCCGGCGCCCGCCTCGAGACATGGGACGAAGCCGACGGCCCATTGAGCGAGAAGAGGCTGATCCTGATCCTCGAGCAGGAGGGCTATGAGGTCGGGGTCTTCACCTATCGGGAGGGCGTGTCCTTCCCCGAGCACGCGCACGCCCAGGATAAGTGCGACGCTGTGCTCGAGGGTTTTCTTCGGATCGAGGTCGCCGGGGAGATCTTCGAGCTGAAGCCTGGGAACCGCCTCTACATTCCCGCGCGGACGCGCCATTCCGCCGAGGTCGTGGGACGCCGGACGGTGCTCTCCCTCGACGCGACACGCTGGTAACGGGAGAGGGCTGCCGTTTCCGGCGGTGGGAACCGCTCCTCCGCCCGGAGCCCGCGGGGTACACTTCGAGCACCCGGAGGAACAAGCATGGCGTTAACGGCGGAGCAGCGCGAAGCGCTCTTTCAGCGCTACGAAAGGGGGCCCGTGCTCCTGCGCGACGCGTTTGCCCGGGTGCCGCGCGAGGCCTGGAAATGGCGCCCCGGGCCGGATCGGTGGTCCGTGCACGAGATCGTGTGCCACTGCGCGGATTCGGAGACGAACGCGGCGATGCGCATCCGCTACCTCGCGGCCGAAGAGAAGCCCGTGATCGTCGGTTACGACCAGGCGCGCTGGGCGCGTGTTCTCGACTACCACCATGCCCGGATAGAGCTTGCGCTCGCGGCGGTGGACGTCATGCGCGCCCATACCGTCAACCTCCTTCGCCACCTCCCGGAGTCCGTGTGGTCGATCGTGGCGACCCATACCGAGTCGGGGACGTACTCGACGGAGGACTGGCTGACCATCTACGCCGGGCACCTCGAAAAGCACTCCGCGCAGATCGATCGAAATCTGGCCGCGTGGCGGGCCGAGGAAACCTCACCCGGCGGATAGGATTGAGGAATTCGGACCGGTCCCCCGGGACTCGGTGACGGGAAAGGTGGGTTCAGATGTTCCAGGAATTCAGGACCTTTCTTCTCAAACAGAACGCGCTCGCTCTGGCGATCGGCGTCATCATCGGCGCCGCGGTCTCCAGAGTCGTCAGCTCGCTCGCGGACAACGTCATCAGCCCGATCGTGGGGCTCGTCCTGCCGGGCGGCTCCTGGCGGGACGCCGTCATCCACATGAGGAGCACGGTCGATCCCAAGACCGGAAAGATCATCGAGGCGAACATCGGCTACGGCCAGCTCCTCGGAGCCGTGATCGATTTCCTGATCATCGGCCTCGTCGTCTTTCTGATTGCCAAGGCGCTGTTGCCGAAGCTCTCGGAGGCTCCAAAAACCAAGAGCTGTCTCCAGTGCGGCGAGACGATTCCCCTGGCTGCGACGCGCTGCCGCGCCTGCACGCAGCCGGTGCCATAACCGTCGCTGCGCTCGCTCCGGGACGTGCGTTCGCCGCGGGCGAACGCAGCGGCGAGCGGCTCGCCTGAGGGCTCGACCGCTCGCCTCGTCCCTCCGCTCGCTCCGCTCCCGCAGCGTGAGCCTCCTCCCTCCCTTCGGTCGGGAGACTTCTCACGCTG
>JBDUBP010000059.1:0-23450 GCA_040004075.1 Acidobacteriota bacterium
TGGACGGACTCCGCCCGGCGCGCGGGAGAGCTGTCCGCCGCCGGCATCGGGTTCATCGACTCGGGAACCTCCGGCGGGGTCTGGGGACTCGACAATGGGTACTGCCTGATGGTGGGTGGACGGCCCGAGGACTTCCGCGTCGTCGAGGCCGCCTTGAAGACGCTCGCGCCCCCCGACGGCTACGCCCACGTGGGCGGTCCCGGCGCCGGGCACTACGTCAAAATGGTCCACAACGCGATCGAGTACTCGATGATGCAGGGGTACGCCGAGGGGTTCGAGCTCCTCTCGAAGAGCGATTACGGCCTGAAGCTGGATCAGATCTCCCGGCTCTGGACGCACGCGTCGGTGGTGCGATCCTGGCTCCTCGACCTGCTGGTCCTCGCCTTCGAGAAGGACCCGGGCCTCCAGGGCATCCGCGGGTATGTTGAGGATTCGGGAGAGGGCCGCTGGACGCTCCAGGACGCCATCGACAAGGCCGTTCCGATGCCGGGTCTCGCCGGCGCTCTGTTCGCGCGATTCGCCTCGCGCCAGCCGGACGCGTTCGCCGCGAAAGTCAACGCGGCTCTCCGCAACGAGTTCGGCGGCCACGCGGTCAAAACGAAATGAGCGCGGTGGTCGTCCCGTTCGAGCCCCGCTTCGAGCCCGTGGCGACCGACGACCGGGAGGTGCGGGGAGAAGAGGAAGTCCGCCCGCCCTGCACCCTCGTCATTTTCGGGGCCTCCGGCGATCTGACGCGTCGCCTCCTCGCGCCCGCCATCACCCATCTGCTTCGAGACGGCGCGGTGTCGCCCGACTTCGCGATCGTCGGCCTCGCCCGGTCGGAGATGAGCGACGCGGAGTTCCGCGCCTATCTCGAAGGTGGCGCCAGGGAATTCACACCGCCCACGCAGGGACGGCCCGGCGAGCTTCCGCCCACGGTGCGGTACCTCGCCGGCGACTTCGGCGATGCGGGCCTCTACGACCGGTTGAAATCCAGCCTCGATCAGATCGAAGGCAAGCGTTCGGGCTCCCGGAACCGGATCTTCTACATGGCGACTCCTCCCGAGGCCGATCCGACGATCGTGAAGTTCCTGGGCGACAAGGGGCTGGCGTCCCCGGACCAGGGCTGGGCGCGCGTCGTCGTGGAAAAGCCCTTCGGACACGACCTGCAGTCCGGCAAGGACTTAAACGACGAGCTCCGTTCCGTCTTCAAGGAGCGCCAGATCTATCGGATCGACCACTACCTCGGGAAGGAGACGGTCCAGAACATCTTCGTCCTCCGGTTCGCCAACGGGGTGTTCGAGCCGCTGTGGAACAACCGGTACGTGGACCACGTGCAGATTGCCGTCTCCGAGACCGTGGGAATCGGGCATCGCGCCGGGTACTACGAGGGCGCGGGCATCGTCCGCGACATGTTCCAAAACCATTTGCTGCAGCTCCTCTGCCTGACCGCGATGGAGCCGCCCGTCGCCTTCGAGGCGGACGCCGTCCGCGCCGAAAAAGTGAAGGTGCTCCAGTCGATCCGCCCCATCCCGGAAAACGCGATCGATGAGTGGGCCGTGCGGGGACAGTACGGCCCGGGCGTCGTCGGCGGAAAGAAGGTCCCGGGATACCGGGAAGAGGAGAAGGTGGACCCCTCCTCGGGCACGCCCACCTACGCCGCGGTCAAGTTCGCCATCGACAACTGGCGGTGGGCGGGCGTGCCGTTCTACGTGAGGTCCGGCAAGCGTCTGGCGGAGCGCGTCTCCGAGATCGCGATCGAGTTCAAACGCGTGCCCCATCCACTCTTTTCGAAGGCGGTCGGGACTCTGAACCCCAATGTGCTGCGCGTGCGGATCCAGCCGGACGAAGGCGTCTCGTTGAAATTCGACGCGAAGATCCCCGGCACGGTGATGCAGATCCAGTCCGTGTACATGGACTTCCCCTACAACAAGCTCGGCGCGCCGATCCAGGGAGGCTACGAGCGGCTCCTTCTCGACGTCACCCACGGCGACCAGACGCTCTTCACCCGGGGCGACGAGGTCGAGCAGGCATGGCGCGTCGTTACGCCGCTCCTGCGGGCGTGGGAAGGCCAGCCGGCGGCCGACTTTCCCAACTACGCGTCGGGGACGTGGGGCCCGGAGTCGGCGGACCGCTTCCTCGAGAGGGAGGGGCGGCGGTGGAGGACGTTGTAGTGGTGAGTTCAGACTTCAGACTTCAGAGTCGAGAGTTGAGAGTTAAGCGTTGAGCGTCGGGCGGACTGGGAGCGGGGAGAAGGAGAGCCGGGAGGGCAGACCAAGAGGAGACGCCCGGGACGCCAGAAGGGAGACGGGTCTCCGCAGGAGTCTGCCGCTCGAGGCCCCGCCTCGCTTCGAGGCGCGCGTGCTGCCGGGGGCGGCCGACCTGGCCGAGGCGGCGGCTCGCGAGTTCCGGTCGGCGTCGGAGGAAGCCATCGCGGCGCGCGGCGTCTTTCGCGTCGCGCTCTCCGGGGGCTCGACGCCCCGCAGGCTTCATGAGCGGCTGACGCGGGCGCCCTTCCGCCGAGGCATCGAATGGAAGAAAATCCGATTCTTCTTCGGCGACGAGCGGTGCGTTCCGCCCGAATCGGATAGCTCGAATTACCTGATGGCCGCCCGGACGCTGCTCGGGCCGTTGGGAATTGCGGAGGACCGCGTCTTTCGGATTCGCGGAGAAGCTCCTCCGAAAACCGCCGCCGCCGAGTACGCGAGACTTCTTGAGGGGGAGTTCGCCGCAGAGCGAGGCGGGCCGGGGCTCGACCTCGTCCTCCTCGGGCTCGGTCCCGACGGCCATACCGCGTCTCTCTTTCCGGGAACCCGCGCTCTCGAAGAACGGGACAGGCCCGCCTCCGCGAACTGGGTCCCGAAGTTGCGCGAGTGGCGGATCACGATGACCTACCCGGTTTTCGAAGCCGCCCGTCGGGTGATTTTCCTCGTGACCGGCGAGGAGAAAGCCGCGCCCGCCGCGGCGATCATCGGCAGGAAGAAAGCCGGGAGAGACCTGCCCGCCGCCCGCGTGCTCCCTCGCCGGGGCAGCCTTCTGTGGCTCCTGGACGAATCGGCAGGCCGAGATTTGTAACTCCCGCCGATCCTTCCTCGACTCGGATTTTTTCTTTTTCGATTCCCGATCTAGTGGACCGCGGAGTACCGCGGCCGTCTCGCTCCCGCTGGTCGCTCGGCTCCCGATTCCCGGCCCCGTCTTCTCAGGCCCCTTCCGCCGCCGCCTTGCCCGCCTTCGACTGCGCGATGATCTTCTCCTGCGCCGCGTGCGGTACTTCCGAGTAGTGCGAGAATTCCATGTGGAACGTCCCCCGGCCCTGGGTGATCGAGCGGAGCTGGGCGCCGTAGGTCAGCATCTCGGCCATCGGCACCTGCGCCTTGATCACGGTGTCTTCCGACTCCGCGTCCATGCCCTGGACGTGGCCGCGGCGGGATGACAGGTCGCCCATCAGGTCGCCGACATACTCGTTGGGCGTGGAGACCTCGACGTTCATGACGGGCTCGAGCAGCGTCGGCCGCGCCTTTTCCATCGCCTCCTTGTAGGCGAGGGATCCCGCGATCTTGAAGGCGAGTTCCGACGAGTCGACGTCGTGGTACTGGCCGTCGTAGAGGATCACGCGGAAGTCCACCATCGGGAAGCCGGCCAGAAATCCCTTGCGGCGGACCTCCTGGATGCCCTTTTCTACGGCGGGAATGAAGTTGCGGGGGATCGAGCCCCCGTAGATGTCGTCCACGAACTCGAAGTCCGCGCCGCGGGGAAGCGGCTCGACCCGTATACGGCAATCGGCGAACTGCCCGTGGCCTCCGGACTGCTTCTTGTGTCTCCCGTGCGCCTCCGCCTTTCCCTTGATCGTCTCGCGGTAAGGGACTTTCGGTGGATGGAGGATGACTTCGACGCCGTACCGTCTCTTGAGCCGCGCCACGGCGATCTCGACGTGCAGCTGCGATGAGCCGGACAGGTGAAACTCCTTGGTTTCATCGTCTCGCTGAAAGTGGAGCGACGGGTCTTCCTCGATCAGCTTGTGGAGGGCGGTCGAAATTTTGTCTTCGTCGCCTTTGGCGCGGGGCTCGATGGCATAGGCGATCGACGCCTCGGGCACGACCAGCTTCGGAAGGACGACCGGATGGTCCTTCGCGGCCAGCGTGTCGCCGGTCGTCGTCTCCTTCAGCTTCGCCACCGCCACGATGTCGCCGGCGCGCGCCTCGGGGACGTTGACGTGCTCCTTGCCCTGGGGGAGGAAGAGTCCGGAGAAGCGCTCCGGGATGCCGCGGGTGGAATTCCAGTACGTGCCGTCGGACTGGAACTTCCCGGAGCGCACGCGCAGGTAGGAAATCCTCCCGGCAAACGGGTCGGAGACCGTCTTGAAGACCTGGGCGACCGCAGGATCGGTCTCGTTGGTGAAGACCTTCGCCGGCTTGCCGTTCTTGTCGATCCCCTCGATCGCGGCGCCCTCGGGGGAGGGGAGGATGGCGACGCAGGCGTCCAGGATCCGGACGAGCCCGATCTCGTGGGCGGAGGAGGCACAGAGCACGGGGAAGATCTTCCGGTCGGCCACCTCGGACTTCAACCCCGGCAGGAGGTCCGCGGGATCGAGCGTGCCCTGCGCGAAGAACTTCTCCATGAGCCCGTCCTCGCCTTCCGCGACGAGCTCCACGAGCTGCTCGTGCTGGGCGCGCGCCTGCTCGGCGTGCTCCTCCGGGATGGGCCCGTCCACCCGCTTTCCGCTGTCGTGCGAGTGCGCCTCCATGCGGACGAGGTCGATGGTGCCGCGGAACGCGCGCTCCTCACCGACGGGGATCTGCAAGGCCACGACGCCGCGGCCGAACCGGTTCTTCATCGCCTCGAGAACGCGATCGAAGGAGGCGCGCTCGCGATCCATGCGGTTGATGACGAAGAGGACGGGCCGGCCGAACTCCGAAGCGAACTTCCAGGCCTTTTCCGTCTGGACCTCGACCCCCGAGACGGCGTCGAGGACGAGAAGCACCGAGTCGGCCGCGGAAACGGCTGCCCGCGCCTCGGGGGAGAAGATCCCGTAGCCGGGGGCGTCGATGAAGTTGATCCGCACGTCCCGATGCATGACGTGGGCGCACGCGAGGTTGATCGAGATCCGCCTTTCGATCTCCTCTCCGTCGAAGTCGGTCGGGCACGTGCCCTCTTCGATCTTTCCGGGGCGGGTGGTCGCGCCGGCCGCGTGCAGCAGCCCGGCGATGAGCGTGGTTTTGCCCACCGTGTTGTGCCCGAGGACGGCGACATTCCGGATCTCCGGAGCCGAAAGAGTTTTCATGCGCCGGATTATATTCACGGCCTCGGGGCCGCGAATCGAGCGCGGCCCGATCCGTCTGACGCCCTCCCGTCGGATGGAGAGCCGTTTATTCGGCGCTTCGCGTAACCGGCTCCCGCGGGCTCTGCCGGACGCTTCTGGACCGGATCCGCGGCGCAAGTCGACGTCAGGCGGCAGACCTCCGCCGTGTGCGATCGCGCGCGCCCGTTTCCGGGCCGGCGGCGGGAAGGAGGCCGCCATGTTGCTGCCGGCACCGCTCCGGGTCGAAGAAAACGCGCCGCCTGGCCCTTCGAAGGACACGCGCGCATTGACCCCTCCTCGCCCCGACGTTACAATTTCGGGAATCCGTTCTCTCTCGGGAGGCGTGTCCGGGGAGCTTTCGCCTTCGGGGGAAAGGAGTTTCTTCGAGTCCAATGGGGGATAAAGGAGTCGCGGGGGCCCGGCTGCTCAAGCTCGGCCGGTACGAGGTACTGAGCGAGCTCGGCAAGGGCGCGATGGGAATCGTGTACCTCGCCAAGGACCCGGTGATCGGCCGCATGGTGGCCATCAAGACGATCCGGGCGTCCAGCATGGCGGGCGACGACGATTCCGAGTCTCGTGAATTCCGGGAGCGGTTCGTCCGCGAGGCCCAGACCGCCGGCATCCTTTCCCATCCCCACATCGTCACGATCCACGACATCGGGGAGGACCCCGAGACCTCGACCTCCTTCATCGCCATGGAGTACATCGAGGGGAAGAACCTGAAGTCGCTGCTGGCGGAACGGGCCCCGTTTTCGTACGACCAGATCGCCGAAATGATCGCCCAGGTCGCCGAGGCGATCGACTACGCCCACCGCAAGGGGATCATCCACCGGGACATCAAGCCCGCGAACATCATCATCACGACGGACGAGAAGGTGAAGATCACCGACTTCGGGATCGCGAAGGTCGCTTCCTCGAACCTCACGACGACCGGACAATTCCTGGGGACGCCGAACTACATGTCTCCGGAGCAGGTCTCCGGGGCTCCCGTCGACGGCCGCAGCGACATCTTTTCCCTCGGGGTGGTCCTCTATGAGCTGCTGACGCACCGCAAGCCCTTCGTCGGAGAGAACCTGACCGCCATTTCCTACAAGATCGTCCACGAGGATTTCACCCCCCCCGCGGAGCTCTCGAGCGAAGTCCCCTCCGAGTTCAACCCGATCGTCGCGCGAGCGATGGCGAAGGATCCCTGGAACCGATACCAGCGCGGCAAGGACTTCGCTCTCGCGCTCTACCAGCTGCGCGCGCACTTAGAGGAACAGCGGGCGCTCCAGGACCTCGGCACGATCGTGTCCGAGGCGGAGTTCATGCCGACCCTGAAGCTCGCCAACATCGACCAGCTGGTGCTGGAAGCGGCGGAGGAAAACCGGCACCACACGGAGGCGCGCTCGGGCCGCAGCACGCAGGTCCGGCCGCCTGTTCGCCACGAAGACGCGACGCAGGCGCTTCGCATCGACGATCCCGGAGTCCCGCTCCCATCGGATCCGCGCGCGACCCCGTCGGACGAGACACCGCCGGTCCCAGGCGCCGGGGCTTCCCGTTCTCTGTCGTCCGCCTCCTCGTCCTCGCCCTCGCCAGGGCCGTCTCTCCCGGCGCCCGGGGACGCGCTTCCCGCCTCGAGTCCGGCTTCGCCGGCTGCGGCCGGTTCGGGCAAAGCCGAATCCCTTCCGGGAGCCGATCGTTCCTCCGCGGCTCCCGGGGCCTCGTCGCAATCTCCGGCCGCCTTCGCCGCATCGCGGGCGCCGACGACGCCGTTCTCCCTCCCCGCCAGGCGGAGGATGTCGGCTCCCAAGGACTCGAGCAAGGGACGTCCTCCCTCTCTCGTCCAGAAGCTGCAGGAAAAAGCGGCGCTCCTGAAGGGTCAGGACTGGAAACAGCTCGTCCGTTCCGAGGTCAATCCCGCCTGGTTCTGGCGCGTGGTCGGGATCGCGGTTCTGGTGCTGGTCGCGATCGTCGGCGGGCTCCTGTGGCGGCGCGCGAGGGTGTCGCGGCCCACGATGCCGGTCGACACCGCCCTTGAGAAGGAGACGCGCGACCGGCGCGGCTCTCTCGAGGAAGGAAAGAAGCTCTTCGCCGACGGCAGGTACGAGGAAAGCCTCGCGCTGTTTCGCCGGCTGCTTGCCCGCAGTCCGAACAATGCGCAGGCGCGGCAGTACGCGCAGATGGCGGAAAACGCGCTGCAGGGAAAAGAGGCGCAGTCGCGCAAGACGGCCGAAGCGGACAAGGCCATGCAGGATGCCGTGGCGGCGTTCGCGGCCGGCAACTTCGACGAGGCGAAGAAGCGCGCCGACGACACGCTCGCCATGGATGGCGGACGCCTGGAGGCCCAGCAGCTCCGGGAGCAGGCGAGCGGCAAGATCGCCGAAGCGGATGCCGCCGCGCGGAAGAAATTGAAGCCGACCGCAGCCCCCGTCCGGCGCGTCGCCATCGCGCCGGCGAAGGAGACGCATCCCACGACCGACGCCGCGCAGCCGACCGCGCCGCCCGCTGCCGTGTCGACGAGCGGCATGCTGCGGTTGCTCTTCGACTCGCCCGTATCGGAAGGGCACGTGATGGTGGCAGTGAACGATCAGATCCTGCTGCGCAAGCAGTTCTCCTTCAAGCACAAGGAAGGGCTCTTCAAGACGGTGAGGGAACGCGGCACGATCGACGAATCGATTCCGGTTCGCGCGGGCGCGACGTCGGTGAAGGTGTGGCTGTCGGGCCCGGACATCCCGGCGTCGGTGCTTGCGACCGCCACCGCGCAGATCGGCGGAGGGGAGACGCGGACCCTCCGGCTCGATTACGCCAACGGCCGCCTCTCCGCTCGCGTTCAGTAGCGCCCGAAGGGCTTCGGAGGCCGCCGCGCCTTGAACCCGCGCCGGCGAACGCGATATAACCGTCCCTCTTCTCTCGGGGCGTAGCGCAGCCTGGTAGCGCACCCGGTTCGGGACCGGGTGGTCGGAGGTTCAAATCCTCTCGCCCCGACCAGTCTTTTTCATCGCTTACCTCGAGCCCCTTCTCCGATTCGGTTGCCTGGGAGCGACGTCTTACAGCGACAGGCTCAGGTCGAGCTTCAGGAAGAATTCGCGGATCTTGCTCGCGTTCTGACCGAAGTCTAATCCGCCTCGTCGGGCGACCGACTCTACGCGCACTCGGGTGGCTTTCTTCACCGTGAGGATCCGGATCACGACGGAGCCCTCTGTTCCAAACGAGCCCGCCCAGCTGGCTTCGATCGTGCCTTTCTGCGTCGCCCGAGCCTTCCAGTTGAGGCTACGAAACGCCCCGGGAACCGCCGCACGGACGACGTCGGCATGCCGGGTGTAGTCGCGCTCTTCGACCGCGCTTCGCTTTCTCGTAAAGAAGCCGAGGTTGCCGGGTTTCACCAAACCTCCTCGCGGATCTCGAGCGAGATCCCAGGCCGAGGATATTTCACTCCGCACCCGCGGAGAAGCCGGAACCATTCGGTTTCGGGTCCGGCGAGAGAAGGAGCGCCCCTGGTTTCAGCGATCCTCGTGGTCCTGCCACGCCGCGTCCGACCGATCGAACTGCGTTCGAAAGGGCTAGAATCGACCAGTGCCGGAAAGACAACGTCGACTCCGTAAGAAGCGGCGGTTTCTCGTTGAATTTGAAGCGGCCGGGGTCAAGCACACCGGCTTTACTCACGACGTGTCACCCTCCGGCCTCTTCGTTGGCTCCATCCGGGCCCCGAAGCCGGGAACCGCTCTCTCCATGACCCTCCGCTCATCGAAAGACACGGACGTTGGTCTCCGGGGCGTTGTCGTGAGGTCCTTTCGAGGACCACCTGCTCTGGCTTCGCTGATGCCGAGCGGCTTCGGAGTCCGGTTCTCCGAGACTCCTCCCGAGGATTATTTTCGGCTCCTCGCAACACTTTGAGGTTTGGGCGGCCAGAGTCAGATCCTTCGGCCAACGCGCGCCGATCAACTCACGCGGCGGGTTTGTCTCGATCGTCCGTGATTTCGTAGCCGCTGGTCCTCAGGCTGAGCGGAACCGAGCGAACACAAGGACACCGCGCCTCATCGCGCCCACCGTTGGGGTTCCGATCTCGCGGGGTGCTCTGATTTCAAACCTCCCCGGTTGGGATCGGGTGGTCGCCGGTCTGGGCTCTCTCGCCCCGATCGGCAGTCCCAACGCTGCCCCTGAGGCATCGAGGCGCTTCGAAGCGGACCACCGAGGTGCCGGTTTATCGCGTGGTGTACGCTTGCGAACACTCGTATGAACAACTTCGGCCCGCCTCCTCGGGTGCGCGCCCGCCCTGCCCTCCCTCAGACTCCGACGTCTCTTCCGGTCCCGTCGCCGCGGGGGAGGAAGCTGCGGGTCGGCATCGTCGACATCGTCGAGCGCAGTCCCACCCGGGCCCTCTACGCGCGCGTCATGAACCCGAACCTCGCGAGCGTGATGCCCCAGGTGATCGGCGCCTGGTGCCGGGAGGATGGCCACGACGTCCAGTTCGTCTGCTACACCGGTTTCGAAGACCTGCTCGAAGAGCTGCCGACCGACGCGGACATCGTCTTCCTGGGCGCTTTCACCGAAGCGGCGCACACCGCCTATGCCCTGTCCGCCCTGTTCCGCCAGCACGGGGCCGTCACGGTGCTCGGAGGTCCTCACGCGCGCTGCTACCCGGAAGATGCGCAGAAGTATTTCGACTACGTACTCGGGTTCACCAACCGGGACGTCCTGCGCGAGGTCCTGAAGGAATGCTCGCCGCATCGCCCCACGGGCGTTCGGCTCGCGGCCGCGACGCAGCCGCTGGCGCTGCCGGGCGTCCGGGAGCGCTGGCAGTTCATCGAGCCGACGCTGGCGAAGGCGCCGCTGATCAAGATGGTCCCCATGCTCGGAAGCCTGGGATGCCCCTACACCTGCCGCTTCTGCATCGACTCGGAGGTGCCTTACCAGCCGCTCGAGTTCGAGGTTCTGAAGGAAGACCTGCGCTTTCTCCGCACCCGATTCGAGCGCCCGCTCGTCGGGTGGCACGATCCCAATTTCGGCGTCCAGTTCGACCGTTATCTCGGGATGATCGAGGAAGCAGTTCCTCCCGGCAGCGTCGACTTCATCGCGGAGAGCAGTCTGTCGCTCCTCTCCGAGCCCCACCTGAAACGACTGGCGCGCAACGGATTTCGGGCGCTGCTTCCGGGGGTCGAGTCCTGGTACGACCTCGGGAACAAATCGAAGACCGGAGCGAACCAGGGAATGGAGAAGGTCCGACAGGTGTCGGAGCACGTCAACCTGATTCTGCAGCACATCCCGTACGTCCAGGCGAACTTCGTGCTCGGGCTCGATTCGGATGAAGGCCCGGAGCCTTTCGAGCTCACGAAGCGGTTTGTGGACATGAGTCCCGGCGCCTTTCCCGGTTTCTCGCTCCTGACGGCGTTCGGACGGGCGGCGCCGGTGAATCTCGAGTACCAGCGCGAGGGGCGCGTCCTGCCTTTCCCCTTCCATTTTCTGAACAACAACCAGTCGATGAACGTGCGCCCGAGCCACTACCTCTGGCCCGAGTTCTATGATCGCGTGATCGATCTGACGCGGTACGCCTTCTCGAAGCGGGCCATATGGAATCGCTTCCGCGGGACTTCGGGCGCCATTCCGCGCCTGATGAACGTCGTCCGGGCCGTGTCGACGGAAGGATCGGGCCGGATCCGATACCACAGCGAGATCCGCCGGCGCCTCGATGACGACCGCGAGTTCGGGCCGTTTTTCCAGCAGCGCGCGGCGAAGCTGCCCGCGTTCTACTCGAGCATGGTGCGGAGGGATCTCGGCCCGCTCTGGAAGTGGCTTCCCGAGGGAGCGCTCGAGCACGACTCCGAGGCGTACTTGAAATCCATGTCGGCGGGCCCACAGCCGGAACCGAAGCCGGAGCGCCCGGCGGAAGTCGCGTCTCCGGCCGCGGCCGCCGGAGGGAGATCACAACCCGCTCCTCCCCTCTGACGGCGCGCCGCGCCGCCGAGGCTTTCGACCTGGCTGTTCGGAGGGAGCCCGTCTTTTCCATCTGCCGTGACCACGGCGGCCAGCTCCGAGATGAAATCGTCGAGGCGGGACGGATCGACGTCCGGCGGACTCCTGCCCAGACGAGCTCGTCCTGCTCGCACGAGTACACCAGCTTTTCGACTTATACGGCTTTGTCGGCGACGAGATATCCCGGCTCCTCGACGACCCCCCAACCCCCTCGCCAGTCTCCGCCCCAGAGGTGCCGGTAATACGGGCGGGCCCATACGGTGTCTGGTTCGTACGAATACTCCGTCTCGCGTCCGACGAACCGCATGACGACGGCGCCCGAGAACCCGAGGCCTTGGCGACATAGCACGCATCCCGCCGAAACGAGGCCGGCGGAAGGGGAGGGGGAGGCCGCCGTTCAACCGCGGGGCCGGTTTCCGTTGTCCATGTCCGAGAAGATGAGCCATCTCCCTCCGGCCGACTTTCGCAAGGTCAGCGTAAATTTGCCGATGTCGGGCTTTCCGGCCTCGCGCGAAAACCCGCCCAGGATGTAACCGATGGAGCCGTCCGTCGCGAAGGCAAACGCCCGCAGGACGAGCGGTCCGCCGGGCCCGTTGTAGAACGCGCGAATCGCCCCCCGGCCGCGGACCGGCGGGCTGCCGTTTCCCAGGACGAATCCCTTCTCGTCGAACAGGGCGGCCAATCCGGCCCCGTCCCCGCGTCTCCAGGCGGATTCGTAGTCCTCGAGGACGCGCGCCAGGCCGGCGGGAAGGACGACGGCCGGAAGGTCGTCGGCAGAGAGCGAGGTTGCCGGCTGCGGCGTCGCCGGCGGTTCGGTCACCGGTGGTTCCGGGGCGAGACCGAGAAGCAGCCCGAGGATGAGGACGCGCATGGGACCCCCCCTCGCGGGATCATAAGACGCAGGCCGCGGCCCATTCCAGATACGGCCGCGGGTCTTGATTCCGCCCTGGTCCCCATGCGACTTTCGGTTTGACTTCGGTCGGAACCCGCGATTACGCTGTGCCGCTTGTTTCCCAAGGTCTTGCTGGGGGCTCTTCTGTACGGCACGCTGGTCAGCACCGTGACGCTGGCCGAGCGTCTGCCTCACTCTCCGGCGGGGACGCCTGTTCTGGAGTTTGCCTCCATCGTGCCGGATGCCCCCTCGACCGGGCGTTCGGGCCCGCGGGAATTGAACCGGCTCGACGCGGGGAGCCTCGTGGAAGTCCACTGGTGCGATTTGCCGGACTCGGTGGAAGAGGTCGAGCTTCTGCTTTCCGTGGATGGCGGGCGGACCTACTCCGTTCGGCTGACGGACGAGCTCGAACCGGGGGACGGCTCCTGGCTCTGGAAGGTGCCGCGCCTCGATACGAACGCCGCGCGCCTCGCCATCCGGATGGGAGTGGACGGCAGGGAAGTGATCGCCGCGGCGAGCTCGCCGTTTCGGATCGCGCCGGATCCTTCGGCCGCCCGCATCCGACTGCGCTGGTATTCGGGAGAGATCTGGGCGGAGGCGGACCGCGAGGCCAAGCCGGCCCGGCCGATCTCCGACGGAAGCCTCTCCGGCTCTCGCGAAAGCATGACCGCGCTGCCGGAAGCCGCCGACGCCCTCGAGGTCCCGCCGCGCATGGCGGAGCATTCGAGGAATCCGCTCCAGGCCCATCGGGAATCCCTCGTGCTTCGATCGCGCCTGGTCCCTTCCTCTCGTCCCTTCTGTCCTTCTCCTCGGGCGATCCCTCAGCGGATCTGAGAGGGAACCCGGCGGCGCTGGCGCCTGCCGGGTTCGCAGTCACGCGTTTGGGACTCGTGCGGGAGCGTCCGTCCGGGTCCGACCGCGGCCATCCAACCGAGATCGGCTTCGCTCCGTCGGCGAAGCGGGAGAAGAAGATGACGCACTCGTTGAAAGCGCGCTCTCCGCGGGAGAGCGACGACCGCGATCGCTTCGAGGGCCACGTCGCCCTGATCGAGTCGCTCGGCGAAGTCCTCGCGAGCTCCGCGAGTCCGAGCTTCGAGATCCGGATGAAAGCGTGGCTGTGGCTGGAGAAGCATGGGGAAGCGGCCGCCCGGGCTCTCACCTCCGCCTCATCGGCGGCGCCCGAACGGCTCGGGGAATGCGATTGCCGGCAGGAACAGCCTCTGGCCGTCTGGGAAAGCGACCTCCTCGCTCTCCAGATCCAATCCTCCCCCGGAGACCTCACCGCGCGGGAGATCCGCGTTCTGGGTGCGAGCCTGGGGCTCACCGGCCCTCCCCGGCCGCTGGCGAAAATCGCCCTCGAGCTCGGGTTGACGCGCGAGCGGGTGCGGCAGATCGAGTGCGTGGCGCTCGCGAAGCTCGGGATCCGCCTGCCCAAGGGAATGCACCGGAGTCCCGCCGGCCGGTGGAAGCGGGCGAGAATCGTTCTGCGCCACCTCGCCGGCACGACGTCCCACTTCAGGGAGGCGATGAGGGGAGCCGATCCCGCCGGGTCGAAACCGCGTGAGGCGAGGCCATGAGCGCGCCGCGACGAGGCGGTTTTCTGCCACGATCGCTCCTCACGCTGTTCTCGTTCGCGCTCACGTCCGCCTGGGGACAGGGACAGGCCTCGCCCCCGGCGGCCCCCCCCGCCGCGCCGGCGACCCGCGAGGACGTGGTCGTCTCCGCCACGCGCCTTCCGGAACAGGAGACGGAAATCCCGGGGCAGGCGACGGTGATCACCGGGGAGCAGCTGCGCCGGCAAAACGTCAAGACGCTCGCGGAGGCACTACAGGACGTGGTCGGGGTCGACACCGGGCTCGGGAGCGACAACGGCGGACGGCTTCCCAATATCGGCCTGTGGGGACTGAAGGAGTTCGACGCGCTGCTCGTGATGGTGGATGGAATGCCGGCCGGCGGCCCGTTCAATCCGTCGCTGTCTCAGATCAACATCGAGGACGTCGACCGCATCGAGATCGTCAAGGGGCCGCAGGGCACTCTCTACGGCGTGTCGGCCTTCGCGGGAATGATCCAGGTGTTCACGCGGCCGGCACAGGGCAGTGATGTGCGCGCCGGCGGAGGCTCCTTCTCCGAAGGGCGCCTGCACCTGTCGCACACCCAGGACCTCGGCGGCGCGAAGCTCCGGCTGTTAGGGACCTTCGATCGAGCGAAGGGCTGGCAGCAACGGACGGACTACCGCGAGGATCGCGGCGGCGTGCGGCTCGACGTCCCCGTCTCGGGCGGAGGGGAGTTCTCGGGAATGGTTGACGTGTTTCGCACCACGCAGTTCTTCGGGTCGCCGTTGCCGGTCGACGCGGGTGAGCCGCTTCCGGGATTTCGGATCGATCGGAATTACGGGGTGGACGGAGGGCGTGTCGACCATCGGGTCTACTCCCTGAGGACCCGCTTCGCGAAGCCCCTGTCGGCCTCCCTTTCGCTGGAGAACGTTTTCGGCGTCACGCGCGACGACCAGATCTCGATCCGCTCCTTCGTCGGCGCGGTCGAAGGAAACACCGCGGCGGCGGCGGGAGTCTCGTTGAAGCCCCACGAAACCGTTCTCTACGACGACCTGCACGTCACCTCTCTCTTCGAGGCCGCCGGCCGCCACAGGGTGGTCGGCGGCGCCGCGTTCACGTGGGGACGAACGACCGCGTCTGGAACGGGCTTCGACATCGACCTCCAGATCGACCCCGTCGTCGTGCCGCGCTTCGCGGACACGCCCACCGGCGACAACCGGTCGTTTGTGGACCGGCGGACGTTCGTGGGCTTCTACGTCAACGACGAGTGGACGCCCGTGCCCTTCCTCACGTTCACGGGAGGCGCCCGATTCGACTCCGTGTCCGAACGTCTCTTCGCGCAGGGTCAGGAGGTCGGAGCGCCGGAGGCCGACGTCACGCGCGATTCGCGATCGGACGGGAAGTGGTCGGGCGGTGTGAGCGGTCTCGTGCGGTTCGTCTCCGATCGCCCGGGCAGCGTCAGTTCGGTCCATTTCTACGTGGCGGCGAAGTCGGCGTTCAAGCCGGCGGCGCCCAACCTGACGGAGGCCGAGAACGCCCGCATCCTGGACCCGGAGAGAACCCGAAGCGGCGAGGTCGGGCTCAAGACGCGGTGGCTCGACCGCCAGGTGTCCGTGGATCTCTCTCTTTTTCACATGACCTTCGAAAACCTCGTGGTGTCGAATCTCGGCGCGGACGGAAAGCCCGCGTTGATCAACGAGGGATCGGAGCGGTTTCAGGGGGCGGAGATCGAAGTGGGGTATCGGCCCGCGGGGCTTCCCGACCTGTCCTTTTCGGCCGGGTATGCCCACCACGATGCCCGATTCATACGGTTTTCGTTCCTCACGCCGGACGGCGAACTGCGCGTGGTCGACGGGAAACGTCTCGAGCTCGTTCCCCGCGATCTCTGGAACGCGAAGCTCTCGTATGCTCCCCGCACCGGAGCGGGCGCGTTCGTCGCCGTGCGTCACCAGGGACGGCGGCCGCTCAATCGCCGCAACGGCTTTTTCACGGACAGCTTCTATGAAACGGACGCCGGCGTGAGCTGGGAGCTCGAACGCTTTCGGATCTCCCTCGTCGGCCGGAATCTCGGCGACAGCCGGCATTACACGTCGGAGAGCGAGATCGGCGACAGCCAGTTCTACGTCGCGGCCCCCCGCCGCTTCTTCGCGGAGGTTGCCCTGCATTTTTAGTGAGGAGAGCGAGCGGAGCGGGGCGCGCCTCCGGGGCTCCTCGCGCGCCGGAAACGCCGGCGTCTAAGAAGTGGGAGTACGCGTTGGCGTCCTCGTCGGGGTAAACGGAAACAGGGACGTTGCCGTGGGCGTCGCCGTCGCGGTCGGCGTGGAGGTCGGCGTCGCGGTCGGAAGCGGAGTGTTCGTCGACGTGGGCGGCGGGGGCCGGGTGGGAGTCGCGGTTTCGGTCGGAGGCACCGGCGTCTTCGTCGCCGTGGGCGTCGCGGTGGCGGTCCGGCTCGGAGTCGAGGTGGAGGTAGGGGTCGGCGGGACGGAGGTGGCCGTCGGGGTCGGGCTGGCCGGGACGAGGGTGACGGTCGCGCTGAGAACCGGAGTCGGTAAAGTGGCGGTGAGCGTCGCCGTCGGCGACGGTGTGGCGGTGTTGGTCGAGGGGACGGGCGTGTTCGTGGGAGCGGTCGAGGTCACGGAGGGCGTCGGCAACGGAGTTTCCGACGGGAGCGGCGACGGGACGGGGGTCGGCGTAACGGACGTCCCCGGCGTGACAGACGCCCCCGGGCTCGGCTGGCTGGCGGGCGCCGTGGGAGGATCCTTGAAGCAGCCCGTGGCCAGGAAAACCCAGACCAGAAAGCCGAGGAGGGCCGGCCGGAGGGCAGGTGCAGCGACACTCATGGCTCTGCCAGGGATCGGGTCGCGCTTTCGTTTCCGCGCGGAGGCCGTCTCTCCAGGAACGCGCTCGACGCTCCCTTCAGACAACCATCCCCGCACCCCCTTCGACGCATGCCGGATTCGACCCGGAGTGTCCGGGCCGTCAGTCCGCTAGAACAGCGGGTCGCCCACGGAAACATACCGAAACGAGAAGATGCAGGAGCCCGCCACCTGGGCCGCCTGGCACCGGAGCGTGTAGAGCTGGGGGGCGCCGCTGTTGTTGAGCAGCCGCAGGGGTCCGTTTCCCTGGAACGCCGGCTGCGCCCGGATTCCCGAGGAATCCGAGCTGATCGTCCACTGAGCGAGGTAGAAGTCGCTCGAGCACCCGGGGAGGGACACGCCACAGAGGCTGAACAGGCTCGCGGGCGAGACGTTCACCGAGGCGACCATCGAAGGGACGGACCCGGTGACGCTGTCCACGACGGGGAGGACCGTCAGGAACTCGACGATGGTGTTGTCGAAAAGGAACACCGCGACTCCCGTTGCGGCCGGTGTTGGCGACCCCGTCACCACGATCGAGGCGATACGCGTGATGGCGCCTGCCGGGCCGGCGGAAATCCATCCAAGGACGAGGCTCCCGAGTAGAACATTTCTCACTCGCATTCGGACCTCCACTTTCTCGAAATCGGTCTGGCCGGGTCGGGAGGCGAGCAACGGCGGCAGTCTAGCATCGGTGCGCCGTGCGGACGCCGCAGGGCAGGGAATGAAGCGATGCCTGAGGGTCCAGCGCGTCGAGGGCCGGACTCCCGCGAGACGATCCGGGCGATATGCTTCCGCCGATGCGCTCCGCCGCCGTCGTTCTTCTTCTCCTCGTCTCGTGGGGACCGCTCGCCAATTGGGTCAAGTGCGTTCCCGACTGCTGCGCGGCGTCCGAAGACGGAGCGATGCCCGCCTGCGCGGCCGCGCAGAGCACCTCGCCCGGCGACTGCCGTTCAATGTGCTGCTTCCTTTCGACCGCAACGGCGATTCGACTCAACGACCGGCCCGCGGGAGTCGCGCGCAATTCGGAAGAGGGATTCGACTTCGAGTCTTTGAATCTCCGGGTGTCGCGGAGATTCTCCCTGACGAATAATCTCTCCGTCGAAGCCATCCTCGAGGGCTTCAATGTCCTCAACCGGAAGAACTACCAGCTCCCCAACAACTCGTTCGGATCTCCGACCTTCGGGCAGCCGACGGCGGTCAATGATCCGCGCCAGCTCCAGCTCGGGGCGAAAGTGAGTTTCTGAGGCGAGCCGCTCTCAGGAATCGGGGCCCGTCGCGGCCTTCATTTTTAGCTCTTGACTTACGCCTCTTTTGCGCCCATGCTCTCCGAGGTGGGCCGATGGGTCGCTCCTCGATTGGCCAGGGGCGCGGCCGCGGTGGTTCCCTCGGCTCTACTAGACTCAGCGCTACGAGACTCGGCGACTAAATTCGCCCGAAGCGACGATTAGCTATCTTATATAAGGCAAAGCGAGCGAAATGAACCTGACAAAACGGCAGAAAGAGATTCTCGACTTCATTCGCGCTTATCGCGAGGAGCAGGGCATCTCGCCCACACAGCGCGAGATCCGGGAGAAGTTCCAGCTCTCTTCTTTCGGGACGGTGCAGAAACACCTGAAACGCCTGGAAGAAAAAGGCGCTCTCTCCCGGCAGTGGAACCGGAGCCGCGGGATCTCGCCGGCGGCAGAAGAAGGGGGCGCGCGCGAGATCGCCCTTCTCGGGAGCGTCGCCGCGGGGCGGCCGATCGAGCCCTTTCCGGACGAGGAGACGATCGAGGTCCCGTCCTCCCTTCTGGGAAAGGGCGAGCACTTCGTCCTCCGGGTTCGCGGAGACTCGATGGTCGAGGACGGGATCCGCGACGGCGATTACGTGGTGGTGGCGCGGCGGGCAAGCGCCCAAAACGGCCAGACCGTCGTCGCGCTCGTGCGCGGCGAGGCCACGCTGAAGCGCTATTACTCCGAGGGGGCCCGCGTGAGGCTGCAGCCGGCCAACGCGGCCATGAAGCCGATCGTGGCCGACGCGCGCGACGTCACCGTCCAGGGAGTCGTGACCGGGCTCATTCGCGACTACGCCAGCGTGTAGAGGCGCTTCCGTGCGGATCCCGTTCGTCGGGTCCGCTCCGCCGCCGTTGCGAGCCGGATCCCTTCGGGTAGAATCGGCGGCCCCGGGGCGACGTACCCAAGTGGTTAAGGGAGAGGTCTGCAAAACCTTTATTCGGCGGTTCGAATCCGCCCGTCGCCTTCAGCCACTCCCCCTCGAGCGTTCCTCCCGCCATTTTCCCTGCGCTGAACCCTCGACGCTCGACCGCCCTCCAAGGGGCACAGTCTTTGCTCTTCGATCCGCGGTGTTTGGCACGAGGAGCGCGGCCGTGTCGGGCGTGTGCGCGCGAGAGAATTGCGGGCAACGGCCGGGGGAGAGGGTAATCAGATGCTCGAAAGTGGCGAGACCGTTTTCGCGTTTCGGTCGGAGGGCGTGATCCAGATCATCCGAAAGCTCGACGCGGCCACCCGGCTCGCCAGGGCCCTCGAGCGATGCCTCCCGGCCATCTCACGGCTCGGCGACGAGGCGAGCGCGGAAGAGGAAGCCCTTCGCGCTCTCGCCGTCTGGGAAGACGCGTCGCGCTGACTCCGATCCCTTTCCGCCCGTAAACCCATCCGCTCGTGTGACGGGCCCGCAGGCAGAACTTCGGCTCAGGCATGCCCGACTTCGGCTCACGCAGGCCGGCGCGGGAACGCTTCGACGCGTCGGGCCGCCGCCGTCGCTCTGCTACCATCGTCGCGCATGCCGGAGTGGCGAAATGGGTAGACGCACGGGACTTAAAATCCCGAGGGCCGAAAGGCCCGTGCCGGTTCGACCCCGGCCTCCGGTACCAGGGACGACGAGACACGTGTGAGCAACGCCGTGGCCAACGGCCTTCAAGAGCTCGAAGAGAGCCTGGGCTACACGTTTCGCGACCGGGATCTCATCGTCCGCGCGGTGACCCACAAGTCCTTCACGAACGAACGGCGGGATCTCCCGTCCCCGAACAACGAGCGGCTCGAGTTTCTGGGCGACACGGTGCTCGGGTTCGTGGTCGGAGACCTCATCTACCGCAACTTCCCCAACCTCCAGGAGGGGGCCCTTTCGAAGATCAAGGCGCACCTGGTGTCCGCGGCGACTCTTTCCACGAAGTCGCGGGAGCTCAAGATCGGCCGATTCCTCCGTATGGGGACGGGCGAGGCGCGGTCCGGGGGCGGCGAGAAGCTCTCTCTGCTGGCCGACGGGTTCGAGGCGATCGTGGCCGCCATCTATCTGGATGGCGGACTGCCCGCGGCGGGCCAGTTCATCCAGCGCGTCTTCGCCCCCGACATCGCGGGCATCGACCTCGCCGACCTGTCGTTTCACGACTACAAGACGGCGCTTCAGGAATCCGCGCAGGCGCTCGGTTTGCCTCTTCCCGACTACCGCATCGTCGATGAATACGGGCCCGACCACGAAAAAGTGTTCGTGGTCGAGGTGTTCTGGGACGGCGAGACGTTTGCTCTCGGCACGGGAAACTCCAAGCGGGAGGCCCAGCGAAAGGCGGCCAAGGAAGCGCTCAAGAAACTGGGGCGGTTGCCGGCCTGAGCGAGTTTTCAGTTTTCAGTTTCGAGTTTTCAATTTGGACTCGGACTCAGAGCTGAGAACTGATAACTCGAACTGACTCGTCATGGCGCCTTCGCGAGGCGCGCGAGGAAGTCCTCCGGGCTCTCGAACCCGACCAGCCTGAGATCCCGCCGTTCCTGTCCCGCGGCGTCCAGGAAGACGAGCGTCGGAACGCCGAGGATCGCGTACTTGTCGGAAAGCGCGGCGACCTCGCGAGAGCCCGATTTCGTCAAGTCCGCCTTGTACAGCCCGCGGCGTTCGAGCTCCACTCGCACGCGCGGATCCGAAAACGTCTTCTCCTCCAGCTCTCGGCACGGGAGGCACCAGTCCGCGGAGAAGTCGATGACGGCGGCCCTGCCGGCGGCGGCGATCGTCTGCGCCGCGTAGGGACGCCATTCGAGCCCGACGGCGTCGGCGCGTCCGCGAGGACGAAAGAAGAGAGCCGCAGCCACAAAGAGGAGGGCCGCGAACGCCCGCAGCGCCGGCTTCCACGCCGTGCCCCGAAACGCGAGAAAGACGGCGGCGATCAGCAGAATCCCGGAAAGCAGCCAGTCGCCGAGGGGGCGCGGAAGGACGGGACGCAGAAAATACGCCGCCATGGCGAGAAGGACCCAGCCGAAGACTTTCTTGACGGACTCCATCCAGATGCCCGCGCGGGGCAGGCGCGCGAGGCTCCCCGAAAAGGCGCCCAGGAAGAGATAGGGGAGCCCGAGGCCGAGAGAGAGGACGAAGAAGAGGAGAAAGCCGAGGCCGGCCTGCTGCCGGGCGGCAACGAAAGCGAGCAGTCCGAGCACGAACGGACCGACGCACGGCGCGGCGACGACCCCGACGAGGAGGCCCATGCCGTACGCTCCCGCCGCCCCGGAGCGGGCGCCCGCCTTCTGCATGAGGGCGCTCGGCATGCGCAGGTCGTAGAGGCCGAACATCGAGAGCGCAAGCGCGACGAGAATGGCGGCGACACCGCCGAGGACCCAGGGCGACTGGAGGGCGGACCCGAAGAGCCGGCCCGACAGCGCGGCCGCGACGCCGAGCGCGGAGTACATCGTGCACATCCCGAGCACGTAGATGGCCGCGAGGCGGAACACGCGCCGGCCGTCGCCGGGGGCCTGGCCCGCGAAGAAGGAGAGAGTCAGCGGAATGACGGGATAGACGCACGGCGTCAGATTCAGGGCGAGGCCGCCGGCGAAGAGCAGGAGGAGCACGACGGGGAGGCCGCGCCGGTTCAGCTGCTCCTCGAAGTCGGAGGAGGCGCCCGCGGCCCGGCTGTCCCGGCCTGCTCCCGGCGGCGCCGAGGACAGCGGGACGGCACCCCCGGCCAGAGCGGCGGGCGGAGCGCCCTCTCGACCCGAGCCCGCCCGGAACGGAAGCGACGCCGGAGCGAAGCATTGGGTGTCGTTGCAGGCCTGGAAGGCGAGCTTTCCCTGGAAGCCCGCGGGCGTTTCGCCGGTCCAGGTCACCGGCACCTCGACGGAGAAGGCGCCCTCATAGACGGAAAGCGGCTTTTCGGCGAACGAGAACTTCTTCATCTGCCCGGGCGGATAGACAGTCGCTCCCGCGGACGACCCCGCCGGCGCTTCGAGCACGACCGACGTCGGGATCAGGTAGTCCTCGGTGGGCGTGTGGCTGTTGACGTGGTAGCCGGCGAGGATTTTCGCCGCGATGCGCACCGTCCCCGCGCCTTTCCCGGTCGCGTCAAAGCGGGCCGTGAACGAAACGATCTCCGCCGGCTTGGGGACGGGCGCCGCCGCGACCGCGAGCGCCGCCGCGAAGAGAACGAGAGCCGCGAACGCGCCTCTCGCCGTCATGGATTGGAAGGCGGGGCGGTCAGACGCGCGAGTATTCCGTTGACCTGCTCGATGTAGGGAGACTTCGGATGGTCCTTCTGGAACTTCTTGAAGAGAGCGAGCGCTTCGGCCGGCTTGTTCTCGGCCAGGGGCAGCTGTGCGCGGAAGAGCTCCGCCCGTTCCCGGCAGAGGGGATCGCGCGACGTCGCCAGAAGCCGGTCGATGGTCCGCCGCGAGCTCGCGACCTGGCCCAGGTCGAGCTCGACCGCCGCGAGGATCTCGCGCGCCTCGTCGCGGACGGCGGGCGGCGAATGCGGGGCCGACGCCGCGCGCTTCAGACGCGGAAGCGCCGCCGCCGAGTCGGATCGCTGATAGAGCGCGCGGCCGGTCTCGAGGGCTTCCCGAGGCTTCAGCTTGGCGATGTCCTGTGAGTCGACTCGCCGGGCGAATGCGCGATACGCTGCGGTGTCCTGCGCGATCCGCCCGTAGAAGTCCTGCGCGTTCGCGAACCCCTGCATCAGGAACACGATGCGACCCTCGGCCGTCGTCACGAGAACCGCGGGGGTTTCCCGGATCTCGTAGCGTCGGGCCAACTCGCGGCCTTCCGGCGACTCGAGGGAGATCTTCACCGGAACCATCGGCAGCAGGACCGCTTCGAATTGAAAAGCCGGGTAGAGAAGCGCGTCCATCCGCCGGCACTGCCCGCATTCGGGTGCGTCGAACTCGACGTACACGAATTTCGCTTCCGAGGCCGCGCGCGCCCTCGCCTCGTCGGGCGTCGCCTCCCAGCGGGCGTTGCCGGGGCTCGTCACGGCGCTTCCGACGGAAGGCGGTGTTCCGCCGGAAGGCGACTGCGTCGAAGGCGGTTGCTGCGCCGCGGACGTCATGGCGAGGCCCGAGAGGCAGAGCGCGATCAAGGTTCTCAACCGGACCTCCAGTCTCCGGCGGGACAACGAGATGCGCGGTTCGCGCATTCCCGCGCGGCACGCGAGAGACGGACCGGCGGGGCGCGTCGGGATCATCGCGCCCATGATCCATCGGGGCATCCGGTCCGGGCAAGTGAGGCGCCGCGCAGGCCGCGGGCGGCGCCCTGGATGGAGGGCCGAAAGGCGTTGTCAGGTCGGGGGAATCCCGCTACACTCGCGGCCCCGGTGAGAGCCCAGGTAGCTCAGTCGGTAGAGCAAGGGACTGAAAATCCCTGTGTCGGCGGTTCAATTCCGTCCCTGGGCACCAACGATGAGTCAGTAATCAGCAATCAGCAATCAGTTATCAGTCAGTATCGTCAGTCGGCAGCTCCTCAGGGGGGTCACGGGCAAACCGAGAACTGAGAACTGAGAACTGAATACTGAAGATTCCTCCCCATGATTCTCAAAGTCGCCAAGCTCGGGGTCCAGGTCCTTCGGGCCCGTTCGCAGGACGTCGATCCGACGGCGCTGTCCCGCGGCGATTACGAGTCGTTCCTCGCCGACCTCGAGGACACCATGCGGGAGTACGAGGGCACGGGGATCGCCG
>JBDUBP010000270.1:0-23428 GCA_040004075.1 Acidobacteriota bacterium
AGAGCGTTCCACCATCGGTCCCACTCGCGGCAACAGAATGGCGAAGGTGTCAGTCGCCCGGCGTTTCGTCCCCGCTGCGGTCCTGGCCGCCGAACTCCACGACGACGCCGGCATGGTCGGACGGCCAGACGCCTTTGATCCTGTCCGCGGGCTTCGCCCCGACGATCCGCGCGCCGTCAACGTTGAAGCTGCCCCGAAAAAGGACGTGATCGATGCGGCCGAAGGGTTGCACGAACGGAACAGAGTTCATCAAAAACGCGTCGTTGCAGCACGTGTTGATCCGCACGCCCGGGTTCGCCAGGCCCCAGGCGTCCGTGAATCCGGCTCCCAGGAAATTGAGGTACGCAAAGGAGGTCGCGTCGCCGTTCGCGTTCGAGTTCAGATCTCCCACGAGAATCACCGGGCGCTCCGTGTGGAGAGGCCCCGCGATCATCTCGACGCTCTGAGCGGCTCGAACCTCCTCGACGTCCGACTCCAGGTGCGTCGTGACAAAGCGAAGCTTCCTGCCGCCGAAGTTCACGTCGACGGACGCCCAGCCGTAGAGGACCGTCACGCCGCCGAAGGAGACGTTCGTGAGGAAGTTTCCTGCCTGGCCATTGGAGAGGATCAACCTTCCGTGTTCGGAAGCTTCGCGGACGAGAATGACGGCGTGGTCCGTCAGCCGGATGTCCTCGAGCTCCAGGGGCGAAAGCGACGTGATGCGGGGCGCTTCCACGTCGAAGCCGCTGAAGACGGTCACCACGCGGTAGTGCTCGCCACGGGCCGCCAGGGCGTCCAAGAGAAGTCTCACGAAGTTGTACTCGACGCGGCTCGCGTCGAGACCGAAGCCGTCGAACGGACCCGATCGCCAGAGGGCGGCTTCCTGCAGCCCGATGAGATCAGGCTGGCTTCGTTCGATCTCGGCGGCCAGCGCCCGAGCCCGCGTGGGGAAGTCGGTCGCCTGGACGTTGGCCCATACCTGCGACACCGCCGGAGGAATCTGATCGGGATCGCCGCTCAGAATCGCGGCGATCGCCGGGCTCAGGTCGGCGCCCACATAGAGGTTTTGGGTCATCACGGTGAGTCGTTTCGCGCTTCCGGCCCCTTCGGGCTGTCTGGCTCGTGCCGATTCGACGAACGCCGCGGTCAGGAGGATTCCGAGAAGGACTGAGATGCGCTTGCGCATGAGATGACTCCTTTGTTGCAAAGTCAGAAATCGTTCAGGTTTGCCTCTCTCAGAGGTTGAAGTCGTAGGAGATCCCCTGGCCGGACGAGAGGAGCTCGACCCTGTCGGGCAGATCCGCGCGAGCGAGTGTGGGACCGCCACCGAACAGGTCGGCATCCACGAGCCAGACCCGCAGTCCTGAGACCCGGTAATTGACCGGCGAGCTCGTCTGGTCGGTCACGACGACGACGAGCGTGTGATGGCCACGATCTCCGGTCCGAGTGCCGACGATGCCGATGTGACTCGTGGCCTCCGGGTAAGGGACGTTGGACAGTTCCTGGCCGTCTAACAACAACCGGACTCGGAGGATCGTCGAAGCGCCCTCCGAGTTGTCGAGCGATCCGATGACCTCGATCAGCTTGACCTTTCCGTTCAGGTCCACGCCCGTGATGCTCTTGCCGCATCCCGTCGCGAGCGCGGTCACGATGACGAACAGTGCGAGCCGTCGGCTCATCAATGGATTCCTCCTTCACTTGACTGTCTGGTTCTTCTCTGTCCCGGGAAGAGCACCGGGGGTGCCACGGGCCGCGCGAGTAAAGGAGTGATGCGCGTCTCCACATAAACGCCTCATGGCGCTGGAGAATCGCCGGCTCGCTCCTGTCCGAGGGAACCGCGAGTGCGAGGGCGCGCCTATCCGGTCGGTTTCGCGCTCTATCCGTTCGGATAGGAACGTGAGGCGCGACCGGGCCGAGGAAAGGTTTCGACCGGCGCAAATGAAGACGAGGTCTCAATGCGCAACCGACTCCGGGTCTAGAATCGAGTCAGGTGATCCCCTGACTCTCCCCCCGGGAACGCGCCTGGGGCCCTATGAGATCGTGGCGCGCCTCGGCGCCGGGGCGATGGGGGAGGTCTACCGCGCCCGGGACTCGCGGCTCTCGCGCGACGTCGCGGTGAAAGTTCTCCCGGAGGATGTCGCCGAGAACCCCGACCGCCTGGCGCGGTTCGAGCGGGAGGCTCGCGCCATATCGGCCCTGAGCCATCCGAATATCGTGTCGGTCCACGACATCGGGCGCGAGGGTGCCGTGTCCTACATGGCGCTCGAGCTCGTCGAAGGACAGACGCTGAGAGCGATGCTGAAGTCGGGGCCGCTTCCCCTCCGCGAGGTCCTCGCGCTGACCACCCAGATCGCGGAGGGACTGGCGGCTGCGCATGGCGTCGGCATCGTGCATCGCGACCTCAAGCCCGAAAACCTGATGGTGACGAAGGCAGGCCGCGTCAAGATCCTCGATTTCGGCCTCGCCAAGAACCTCCCGCCGCTCCCGGTGCCCGGCAGCGACGACACGCTCTCCGTTCCGCCGACCGGAACCGCAGACGGGACTCTTCTCGGCACGATCGGGTACATGTCCCCCGAACAGGCTTCGGGGCGCCACGTGGACGCCCGTTCGGACATCTTCGCCCTCGGCTCGATCCTGTACGAGATGTGGACCGGACACGCGGCCTTTGCGCACGGAAGCCCGGCGGAGACCTTGACGGCCGTCATCCGCGACGATCCGGAGCTGCCGGCGGGGAGCACGCCGGCGGAGGATTTCCTGCGTCACATCCTGGGACGCTGTCTGGCGAAGGCGCCCGAAGCACGCTACGCCGCGAGCGCCGATCTCGCGAGCGACCTGAAGCACGTCGAAGAGCTGTCGTCGAAAACCAGGACCGGCTCGGTAACGCCGCGCAACCGTTCGGCCGCGCCCGCGTGGGCATTTCTCGTCCTGCTCGCGATCGGCGCCGCCGTTTTCGCGGGCAGCCGCGTTCCCCGCCCTCCGGGACCTTCCTATCGGCAACTGACTTTCCGGCGCGGAACGATCTGGTCCGCCCGCTTCGCTGGGGACGGCAGCACCATCGTGTACAGCGCCGCGTGGGATGGGGAGCCCTTTCGCCTCTTCCGAGTGCGGCCCGAGAATCCCGAATCGGTCTCGATGAACTTCCCCGACGCGGAGATCCTCGCGGTGTCGAAGGCCGGCGAGATGCTGGTCGGGGTGGGCGCCCGCGCCATTCCCCCGGGCGGCGTGACTCTGGGCGTTCTCGCGCAGGCTCCTCTCGAGGGTGGGACCCCCCGCGAGCTTCTCCAGAACGTGACCTTCGCGGACTGGGCTCCCAACGGGACCGACTTCGCAGTCATCCGCTCGAGCGCCGGCCGCAGCACGCTCGAGTTTCCGCTCGGCACGAAACTCTATGAAACGGCGGGATTCGCGAGCCACCCTCGCGTCTCGCCGGACGGAAAGCTCGTCGCCTTCCTCGACCACCCTTCCCAGAACAATGACGAAGGGGAAGTCTGCGTCGTCGACCGGAAGGGTCGAAAGCAGGTCCTCTCTTCCGGCTGGGCATCCGTCGAAGGTCTCGCCTGGTCCCGCCGTGCCGATGAGATCTGGTTCGCGGCCACGACGGCCCGGGAAGGACGGGCGCTTCACGCGGTCACATTGTCCGGCCGCGCCCGGCTCGTCGGAAGCATCGCCGGGAGCCTCACGCTTCAAGACATCGCGCCGGACGGCCGGGTGCTGCTCGTCCAGGAAAACCGCCGGCTCGGCGCGTTCGGAAAGTCCGAAGGGGATGAGGCCGAGAAGGACCTCTCCTGGTTCGACTCGTCGCTCGTGACGGATGTTTCGGAAGACGGCCGCCAGGTTCTCTTCACCGAGTTCGGAGGCGCGGTCGATTCGCTCTACGCCGGCTTTCTCCGCTCGATCGACGGGCGGAGAACCGTGCGCCTCGGTCCGGGGTATGCGCGCGCGCTGTCGCCGGACGGCCGGACCGTGCTCGCCATTCTTCGCGACATGCCCCCGAAGCTCGCGCTGCTTCCGACCGGCGCCGGCGGAGGGACTTCGCGAATGATCCCCGTGGGCAACCTCGTCGTTCAGGGCGCGGACTGGTTCCCGGACGGACGCCGCTTCGTCATCGCCGGAAACGAGCCGGAAAAAGGGATGCGCCTCTGGACCGGCGACGTTTCCGGCGGCCCGTTTCGTCCGATGACGCCGGAGGGCATGCCGCTCTCTCACTACCAGGGATTCCCGGTCTCTCCCAACGGCATTTCGCTCGCGGCGGTCGCTCCGGACTCGCGGCTTTCGATCTATCCGACCGCGGGGGGCGACGGAAAGGCGATCCCGGAGCTTCACGGCGGCGAGGTGCCCATCCGATGGCTGAATGACCATGATCTGCTCGCCTATGTGCTCTCCGGGGTGCCCGCGCAAATCGTGCGGATCGACGTCTCGACGGGCGCCCAGGAACCGTGGCGGACCCTCGCCCCCGCGGACGCGGCGGGCATTCACGGATTCCCGGCCATCCAGGTCTCCCGGAACGGAAGGACGTACGCGTACTCCTACGCGCGGTTCCTCTCGGATCTGTATCTGGCGGAGGGATTCAAATAGAGGTGAGCGGCTCCCGCGGCGTCCTGCTCCTCCTCGCCGCGTGGGCGGCCGCGGAAACGAGCCTCGCGCAGGAAGACCGGACCCCCCGTGCGGGCGAGCCTTATTCGGCCACCGTTTTCGGTTCGATCGTTGCCGCGCCCGCCGTCGATCGGCGCCTGGTGACGGACGCCTACGTGTCGCTGGCCGCGATTCCGGATGACCTCGAGAAACGCCGGCTCGTTCCGGCCGCGGGGATCCTGGTCTGGAGAAATCGCGGAGGGCGCCACGGCCTGTTGCGCGCGGCTCTGTCGGGTCTCTATGACGACGTCCGCTGGGAGCCGGGGCCGGAGGGCGTGTCGAGCCTGGCGTTGACGTTCTTCAACGACACGCTGCCGTGGGATCGGTCCGAATACGTCCAGGGCGTCCGGATCGCCGGAGCGGATCTCGAGCGGCATCAGATCCGGGCCGGCGCCGGGATCGGCTGGCGGCGCACCATTCGCCCCGGCCTTCAGGACAACATGATCGAGGCCGCGCTGACGGTCGAGCCGGGAGTCCTTCTCTTTTCCCGCGGATCACGGACGGATGCGGACTTTCGGGTGCCGCGCGACGTCTTCGAAGGCAGAGTGCACCTGCGCCTGCGGGCCGACAGTCTGGAACGCAACATCCTCGAGCTGCCGCATGCCGGCTGGGCGGCCGGACTGGACGGCCTGATCGGAGAGAGAGCGGGATGGGAAAGCTGGGGCGGCGGCGTCTTCGGGGCTGCGAATGGATCCCGGGACCGTCGCTGGCAGCGCGTCGAGGCGTGGGGCCTCGCGGCGTTCGGAACCCCCGGCGCGCCTCGCGAACGCCAGCGGTGGATTGCGAGCGCCTACGTCGGAATCGGGTCGCGTCTGGACCGCTTTTCCGCGTTTCGCCTCGGCGGCGGATCGAACGCGGGCGACGTGGAGTCTCTCTCCACGGCGATCGTTCCGGCGGCCGCGGCCGACGAGCTCTTTCCCTCGCGTTACGGCCTGGTGAACCTCGAGTACCGGTACCAAGCGGTCTTTTTTCTCTTCTTCCAGCTCAAGGGAACGCTCGCCTGGGTCGAGCAACCGCAATTCGGTCCGGGCGGGAGCGGGGTCTTTCGCCGGGTGCGGCCCTTGAACGGGATCACCGCCGGATTGACGAGCGGCTTTCTGTGGAGCTCCGAGATCGAAGTGAACGCGGCCTACAACTTCGGGCTCGAACGGCCGAAAGACGGCCGCCCCCGGAAGGGCGGCCGCAGCGTCTTCGTGTCGTGGATCAAGGCGTTGTAAGAGACCTCAAGGCAGAATCGGGGACGGGAGAGAGCCGGACTGCCGCGCCGGGACCGGCCGCGTGTCCAGAAGCTTTTTCTCTTTTTTCTTTCGGTTGATGTTGAACGCCGATCCGGTGCTGCCCCCGCCCCAGGAGAACGCCGCCGAAAGAACCGCGGCGAGAAGGATTCCTCCGACCGCCCCGGCGCTCAGTCCGACGACGGTCCCGGTCGGAAAGCGCTTGACGACGATCTCGGCCGACACGGTTTCTCCGGGACGCACATGGAAAGTTTCCTGGACGCGGTTCGGAAGGTCACGAGTCTTTCCGGCCGCGTCGACGTAGCGGGCGACGCGGATCCGGTACTTTCCGGGGGCAAGGCCGTCGGCCGTCCAGCGGGAATCCGAGGTTTCCCTGATCGCGACCTCCCGGGAACCGTCGATGCGCGTGAGCTCGGAGACGAAGGGATGTTCCGGGAGGTCGCCCGTTCCATTGCGGGGTGTGTGCTGGAAGACGCTCACGCGGAGAGAGCCGGTCTCGACTCCCGCCGCGTGGCTCCCGACGCTCTCGACGCCGACGGACAGGCAGCCGATGGCGGATGGGAGCGCGAGGGCGGCGAGAAGCGTAAACGCGATGGACGGCCGAGCGTGGTTCATGACATCTCCTTTTGAAGTGGCGGTCACCGGCAGGACGGCAATCGGTCGGGGAAGGTGGTTCGAGCGAGGTTGCGCTTCCAGCAGTTGGCGGTGCCCGACGTGTCCCAGATGAGGTCTCCCCCCGGGAGCGGAGCGAATTTGGGATCCGGGTGCCTTCCGTTGCTCAGAGAAACGTTGTCGCGGATCTCGTTGCGGTCCGGGAAGGGATCGATGCGCGGGTCGAGGGCCGCGGCGCCGGCCGGGAGCTGGAAGACGGCTATTCCCGCCGTGTCGTTGCCCGTCGCGAGCAGGGCGAGGATGCGGACGCGAGAACCCCTCTCCATGAGGACCTCCCTTTCGTTCCGGTTTTCCCCATACGAGGAGCAGCCCGGGTGCCAGGGCGCTGTCCCGTGTCGCCTCAAAGTCCGCTCGAGAGACAAGTTCCCGGTTTGTAATGAGATCGGCGCCACGGCGGCGGCGGGCACCGGTGGGCTTCCGGGCAGAATCGCCCGATTCCCTCTCACCGATCGACGAGAGACCTCTCCGATTGGATAGAGTTTCGGCAACGATGTCGGCGCGCCTCGCGGCTCTGGCCGGTCCGCTCGAAGGCGCGCACTTCCGCCTCCGGGAAGCAGATGTGTCGATCGGCCGGGACGCGGAAAACGGGATCTCGATCGCCGACGCGTCGTTGTCGCGCCGCCATTCGCTGGTGACCTTCGCGTCGGGCGGGCACCGCATTCAGGATCTCGACAGCCGCAACGGAACCTTCGTCAACGGCGTCCCGGTGAAGGAGCGGTTGCTCGAGCACGGCGATCAGATTTCGATCGGAACGACCGTCCTGCTCTTCTCCGACGACGCCAGAACGGACGACGCCGCCGGGGCCGAATCGGTCTGCTTCAACGAAGAAGCGCTTTCGGGCTCGACTCTCGAGCTTCGACCAGTCGACTCGCCCTACTTCGAAGGGTCGGACGCTCCCGGAGCGGACTCCGTGAGGCTGTCCGGCGACCTGCGGGTACTCTTAGACGCCAGCCGCCACGTCGCGTCGTCTCGCTCCGTCCGCGACCTCTCGGAGCGCCTGATCGACCTCGTTCTGGAGGCCTTGCCTCTCGACGCCGCGGCGGTGGCATGGTGCGAGCCCGGAACGATCACGCTGACGGACTGCTACGGAAAGTCGCGGCTTGCCGGCATCCCCGTCGTAAGCCGGTCCCTCGCCACCCGCGTGCTCGAGAGCCGTGAAGCGATCCTCTGGCGCGCCGCCGGCTCCGACGCGGGCGTTCCCGCCTCCCGCAGCCTGATCGAATCCGGAGCGCGTTCGATCGCCCTCGCGCCACTGACGGCGTTCGGCAAGACGTGGGGCGTCTTTTCGATTTCCTCGACCGCGCCGGGGCCGCCGCTCGAGCGGAGTCATCTCGAGCTCCTCGCCGGAGTCGCCAACATGGCCGCGGCGGCGGCCGACAACCTGCGGCAACGGGAGTGGATCGAAACCGACCGGCGCCGAATGGCCGGAGAACTGTCCGCGGGCACGGATCTCGTGGGAGAGAGCCGTGTCATGCGCGCAGTCCACGATCTGGTCTCGAAGGTGGCCCCGACGGAAGCCACGGTTCTCATCACCGGCGAGACCGGCACCGGAAAGGAGCTGGTCGCCCGCGCGCTGCACCGGCTGAGCCCGCGAGGGACCTGCCCTTTCGTCGCGATCAACTGCGCGGCGCTGACCGAGACCCTTCTGGAGAGCGAGCTCTTCGGTCACGAACGAGGCGCCTTCACGGGAGCGATCGCACAGAAACGGGGAAAGATCGAGCTCGCGGACCGGGGAACCGTCTTCCTCGACGAAGTGGGAGACATGTCGCCGGCGCTCCAGGCGAAACTCCTCCGGGTGCTCGAAACGCACGAGTTCGAGCGGGTCGGTGGGACCCGAACCCTGCGCATGGATGTGCGCGTCGTGGCGGCGACGAACCGGGATCTCGAACGCGCCATCGCGGCGGGAACGTTTCGCGACGACCTCTTCTATCGTTTGAATGTCGTCTCGATCGCGATGCCTCGTCTTCGCGATCGAAAGGAGGACATTCCGCTGCTGGCCGGATATTTCCTGCGGAGACATGCCGAAAAAGCCCGCAAGGCCATCCGCGGGTTCTCGTTCGAGGCGCGGGATTGTCTGGCGAGGTACGACTGGCCCGGCAACGTGCGGGAGCTCGCCAATGTCGTCGAGCGGGCGGTGGTCCTAGCGTCCGGCGACGTCCTCGTGCCCGAGGACCTGCCTTCGTCTCTCACCGAGGCGGGCGAGAATTCCACGCCGGAGCTGGGCCGCTACCACGAGGCCGTGAACGACGCGAAGCGCGCCGTGATCCGGCGGGCGCTCGAGGAAGCGGGCGGCACCTTCACCGACGCCGCGCGCATCCTGGGGGTCCACCCGAATTACCTGCACCGGCTCGTGACGCGCCTCGGTCTGCGCCGGGAGAGCGAGCCGTAGACGGATTCTCCTCAGAACAGCGGATCGGAGATCGGCTGCACGCGGCTGACGAAGATGCAGGAGCCGGTCATCTGCCCGACCTGGCAGCGCAGCGTGATCGCACCCGGCTGGACGCTGTTGTTCACGAGCTTGACTGTCGATCCCTGGAAGGCATTCACCGCCTGAATTCCGGTCGGCGCGGAGACGATCGTCCACTGCGCGGCCCACAGGTCGCTGCTGCAGATCGCCGACAGGCCTTCCGAGCAGTACGTGAAGTTGCTCGACGTCCCGACGTTGACACTCGCGGCCATCGATGCCGGCGCTCCGGAGACGGTGCTCACCACAGGAATGACGCCCATCACTTCGAAAAGGCTGTTCGCGGGAACGCTGAAGGCCAACGCGGTGGTCGCCGGATTCGACGCTCCGGTGACCGCCGAAGAAAGGCCGAGCGTCGTCGCGGAGAGGGATCCCGAGCCAGGAAGCGCCAGCGCTACCAACGCGAGCAACGCGAGCAGACGGATTCTCATCATGATCTCCTTTTTTTGAACGACCCATTCTTCCACGCGCGGATCGATGCGACGCGAGGGGTCCCGGTTCGTCCCCCCGACCCGTCTTCAGCCGTGAAAGCTCGCGGGGTTCGCGGTCGTCGACCGGAGCGATTTCCAGAGGCGAGCGTAGCCCTCGGATTCGGATCTCAACGCCACCAGCGCCTCGAATCGCTCGTCGCCGCGCAGCGTCTCGAGCAGAGGATCCCTTTCGAAGAGGGCATGGCACGGAAATCCATTGCGGGCGGAGGCGGCGAGCCACGTCATCGCGCCGTCGTTGTCGCCGAGAAGCGCGAGCGCGCACGCGACGTCGTATTGCGCGTGGTGGTAGTGGCCGAAGGCGCGGCGGTTCTGCTCGGTGAACGCGATCTGGCGGCGCGCCTCGGCCGCCTGCCCATCCATCGCCGCCACGATCGCGCGCACCGGGTAGAAGAGGACTTCCCGCACGAACTGCCGGCCCGCGAGCTCCAGGGTGCGCGACGCTCCGGCGCGGTCGCCGGTCCGGATCTGTCCGTGGGCCCGCTGGTAGTGCACCCACGTGTTGTTGGGCGTCCGCCGGAGGGCCGCCTCCGCGATCTCGAGGGCTTCGGCCCAGCGACCCCGCGCGCCGCGGCACAGGCCCCGATGCATCTCGGAGAAGCTGTCCGACGGATTGATCGCGAGAGCCTGCGCGAACTCCGCGTCGGATTCTTCGATCCGGGAGCCGTGGATGAGGATGAGCGCCGCGATCGCGTGCGCCTCGCTCATCTGGGCCGCGCGGCAATGGCTCCTGCCACTTCCCGCAGCGACCCCTCGAAGTCGAAGCCGCGCTGGGGAGTCCAGAGCAGGCGCGCCCGCAGGTACCGGGCCTCCGGGAGTTTCGTCCTTCCCGCGCTCCTGCGGCTCGGGAGAGACGGGCGTGATCGCCTCGAGGGCGAACCCGAGGTCGCGCGCGCACTGGAAGCGCTCGTCCGGATTCTTCTCGAGGCAACGCCGGGCGATGCGGTCGAGAGAGACCGCCCCGGCGAGCCGCGATTCGGGGATCTCCGCAGGCTCGTCGTTCAAGATCGCCGTCAGCGTTTCGATCGCCGACGCGCCGAGGAAGGCGCGCTCGCCCGAGATCGCTTCGTAGAGGATGGCGCCGAACGCGAAGATTTCGGCGCGCGCGTCTGCCGTCTGCGAGCGGATCTGCTCGGGCGCCATGTACCCGACCGTACCGAGAATTGTCCCCGGCTGAGTGGCTCCGGCGCTTCCGGCCGGCCCGGGGAGGTGCTCCGCGGAGACCCGGGCCAGGCCGAAGTCGAGGATCTTGGCGGTCCCCTCGGACGTCAGAAAGAGGTTCTCCGGCTTGATGTCGCGGTGAACGATGCCCCGTTGGTGGGCCGCGGCGAGGCCCCTCGCGACCTGCGCCATCGCCTCGGCGGCCTTCCGCGGCGAAATCGGTCCCCCGGACATCCATTCCCGGAACGTCCGCCCGGAGAGAAGCTCCAGCACCGCAAAGACGATCCCTTCTTTCCGGTCGAAATCGTGTATCCCGAGGATGTTGGGGTGCGATAGCGCCGCCACCGCCCGCGCCTCGCGCTCGAACCGTGCGAGCGCGTCCGGATCCCGGGACAGCTCCTCCGGGAGAACCTTGATCGCGACCTCGCGGCCGAGCCTGGAGTCGCGGGCGCGGTAGACCTCCCCCATCCCGCCGGCGCCGAGCGGCCCGGCGATCTCGTAAGAGCCGAGGCGGAAGCCGGATGACAGCGCCAATCTGAGGCGGATTCTAGCCCGCGCCGCCCGAGGGTCTCTCCTGGAGGATTGCCGGACCCCGCTGACGCGTACGACCGATCCGTCGGCTCCCCTCTCCCACACCCCGGGAGAGGGCTGCCGGAGCCTGTCAGCCCCTCAAGGTATTGAATTAAAATGTCTTGACAGTTGTCGTAATATTTAGTTGTATAACCAACTCAATGGCTGCCCCTTCCACACGCGACAAAATCCTCGAAGCTGCCCGCCAGCTCTTCTGGGACGCCGGCTACGAGGCGACGAGCCTTCAGCAGATCGCGCAGGACGCGGGGGTCCATCCGGGCAGCGTTTATTACGTCTTCCGGACGAAGGAAGACATCCTGCTGGCGGTCCTCGACTGGTACCTCGAAAACCTCGAGCCGATCTTGATCGAGCCTCTTTTTTCCAGCGTCTCGGACCCCATCGAGCGAATCACGGGACTTCTCGCCGGATACCGGATGCAGCTCGTCGCGACCGGCTTCACCCGCGGGTGCCCGATCGGGAATCTCGCTCTCCAGGTCGGACGCGCGATTCCGCGGGCCCAGGAAAAGGTGCGCGCCAACTTCGCCGGCTGGAAGGCGTGGGTCGGCCAGTGCGTACGGGAGGCGGCATCGGGCGCGATCCCCGAAGAAGACGTGGCCTCGGCCGCCACGTTCGTTCTGACCGTGATGGAAGGCGCCGTCATGCAGTCGCTCACCGAAGCGAGCATCGAGCCCTTCGACCAGTGTGTTCGCGAGCTGCGGCGGTACCTCGCCGCCTCGTTTTCCAAAAAGGAGGAGAGCGCATCGTGAGAATTCAAACGGTGATCATTCTGGCGGCGGGATGCCTCCTGCTCCCGCTGGCGGGAAGGTGCGAAGAGGTCCGAAACACGTCGTTCGCTCTGCCCGGCGGAGAGCGCGTGCTGCGGCAGGAGTTCGTCGTGGGCGCCCCGCGAGAAGAAGTCTGGAAGACGATGACGACGGCCGAAGGGTTGAAGACTTTCGTCGCGCCGAACGTGTTCGTGGAGCTGAAGACCGGCGGGAGGTTCGATTCCAACCACCGCCTCGACGGCCAGCTCTCGGATCCCGACGCCATCCACAACACCGTGCTCGCGTATCTCCCGCTCGAGATGTTCGCGATACGCGTCGGGCTGACCAGGTTTTTCCCGAAGGGACCCCGCGAAGCCGGAACCCTCTTCTCTGTCTTGACTCTCCACGACGCGGGGCCCGGCAAAACCCGCATGGTCGAGAGTATGGCGGGCTTTGGGACCGGCGCCGAGTGGGACATGGTCTACGCGTTCTTCGAGCGCGGCAACGCGCACGAGTTCCTGGTGCTCGAAAAGAGATTCCGCGAAGGTCCGATCGACTGGTCCCGAAAACTCGCCGTCCCGAGTCCTGCGCCGTCGCCGTCCGAAAAGTGAGGAGAACACCATGAAGTTCCACGTTCTGGCCTTTCTCGCCGCCCTCGTCGTCACCGCCGCCGGCAACTTCGTGATTCACGGAAAGATCCTGCAGCCTCGATACCTCGAGTCTCCGCAGCTGATCCGCGGAGCCGCCGACGGCGAGGCGCACGCCCCCTTTCTCTTCCTCGCGTTCGCCGTGTTCTCTCTCGGAGCCGTGTGGCTTTTTTCGCGCACCCTCGCGGGCTCTCCCTGGGTCCAGGCGGGCCTCGCGTTCGGTGCGGCCCTGTGGCTGATCGCGACAGTCAGCCGGTATCTGACGTACTACGCGATCGCTCCGTGGCCGCCGCGGGTCGTCGGCATGCAGATCGCCCTGGAGCTGCCGCTCATGCTCGCGGTCGGCCTCGCGATCGCGGCGATCCTCGGGAGAAGGGCCGCGGCATAGCGGAGGAAAAGCGCGAGACCTCCCGGGTCACGAGAGCCGGGGGGAGTCGCGCGTTCGCGAAACGGGGCGTTCGGCGAGGAGGCCGGCGCCGAGAAGGGCCAGGGGAACGGTTCCCGCCACGATGCGGAAAAAGGATGAGGCGATGTGCTCGACCGGGTCGAGGTACGTGAAGACGTAGACGGACGCGTACACCGCCATCTGCACGGCGACGGCCGACAGCAGGAGCGCCGCCATCGGACGGCGGAGGATCCAGGCCGCGACGAAGGCGGCGGCGATCGCGACCCAGAGGCCGAGCCAGTCGCCGGCGAGCAGCTCGTGCGCAAGCGCCTTCGAGAGAGCCAGCGGGTCTCGCAGGCGCGCGAGCCCCCGCGCGGGCCAAGCTCCGACGAAGAACCCGAACCCCCGCGGGAGAAGAGCGCGCCAGAGCGCCGCGCCAGCGCCGGCGACGAGGGCCGCGGGGAGAAGCAGTCCCGCGAGGGACCGGGCGCGATCGCGGCCGGGCGGCCGCGATGAGAGCAGCATTCCGGCCCCCGCGAGGAGAAGCAGAAGCGCGAGAAGCATTCCCTCCTGCTTGATCCAGCTCATGGACCCGATGGTCACGCCCGCCGCCCACGCGGGCCGTCCCGGAGGATGCCGCAGGCCGAGCAGCAGCGCCGCGGAGGCGGCGGCCAGAAACGCGAGGGGCATCTCGGCAAGGCCCAGGGCTTCGGAATCCCAGAAAAGAGGCGAGACACAGAGAGCGCCCGCCAGGGCGTTTGCGAGGAGGGACGACCCCGTCGCGCGCTTCGTGCCGGCCCGCAGCGCGAGGAGCGCTCCGAGGGCGAAGAGCCCGTGTGCCGCGCGGAAAATGCCGGACGCCGGCTCGCCCAGGGCGATGAGCCGCCACGCGAGCGGAAGCCCGAGTGGGTAGTTCGGATTCGAGACGCGCATCGCCGCGGAATGAAGAGACGTCGTATCGAGGGAAGACAAAGAAAACAGCCGCCTCGCCTTCACTCCCCAGATGGCGAAGTGATCCCACGACCATAACGGAACACTCGCCCATTTCCACGCGCAGACGGCGAAAGCGGTCACCACGAGGAGCGCGGAAAGGCGGGCGACCCGGCGGGAATCCGCCGGCGCCGGGGAGGAACCGCGGCGGGCCTCGGCCCTCCGCCTCGCGAAGAGGAGGAAGATCGCGGCGGCCGCCTCCGCCCCGGCGATCACGCGGGGCGGCAGAGGCATCCCCAGGAGGAGCCACGCCAGGGCGATCGGGGCGGTGAGGCTCAGTCCGATCGCGCCGTCGAGGGCCAGCTCGCCGGGATCCAGGCCACGGATCCATCCGCGTGACGCGGCGCGGCCGAGAAGAACCAGCAGACCCGCTCCCGCCGCGAACCGAAGGAGCTCCACCAGCTCAAGCCCCATGGAGGACGATGCGATCGCGCACGATGGGAAGGGGCGCGCGAGGGCGCACGACGCGAACGCCCGCGCCCGGAAGAAGCTCGACTCGCGATATCCGGGAGGGTGGAACGCCGCGGCCCGCCCCGACGACGCACTGGCCCGGCAGCGAGTAGAGCGCCATGACCCGCACCCAGCCCGGGTCGAGAGAGGGGTCGAGGACGGAGATCCACACGGCTTCCCCCGGCCGCAACTCTCCGGCGGCGCGCTCGAGCAGCGGGGGGACGGCCGGGCTCTGGAGCGCCCACGAGAACCAGGCCCTCTCCCCATGCGCGTCGAAAGGCGCTCCGTGACGTGCGAGACGGAGAGCGCGCGCGGAGGCTACAACGGCCACGCAGACGCACAGTGCTCCGCCGATCCAACGCAACAACCGTTCTCGGACCAGATATCCCCCCGTCCCCGCGCCGAGCATACGGGACGCCGCCTCGTCTCAGGGCGCCTCGCCGCCCGCCCGTGTGGCCCGATTTTCGCGAAAGGCGCACGTTCGAACCGCCGACCACCGGCGAAGGCCCACAACCCGGCCTCGAAAGGACAACGAAATGAGGGAATATTTCAGGAAGGTCGCACAGACCGCCGCCGCCGCGCTCGGCTCCGCGTGGGCCTTCGTCGCGTCGATCGTGCTGGTCCTGGTGTGGGTTGTAACGGGCCCCATCTTCCACTTCTCGGACACCTGGCAACTCATCATCAACACCATCACGAACCTGATCACCTTCTGGATGGTTTTCATCATCCAGAACAGCCAGAACCGGGACTCGAAGGCGATGCTCTTGAAGCTCGACGAGCTCATCCGGACGAGTGCGGGCGCGCGCAATAACCTCATGAACCTGGAATCGGTCAGCGAGGAGGAATTCGAGCGGCTGGAAGGGGAATTCCAGCGCCTCCGAACCCGCTTCGGCCACACGGGCAGCGTCGTCCAGCCCGAGGCGCTCCGCCGGGACGGCCCCTGAGGCGCTGAGAAAGACGCCGTGTCCGGCGAGATCCCGCGGAGACCTGCGAACCGGTCCGCCGGTGCGTTCCTCGGGCATACAATTTGCCGCGATGAGCCCGACCGGATGCCCTCTTCTGCGGCGGCTCGCGCGCGCCGCCCTGACCCTGGCGCTTCTCGCCGCCAGTCGGACCGCGGAGGGGCTCGAGCCGTCGAGCGCGCTCGCTCACTACGGCTACGACGTCTGGGACTCCGATTCGGGACTTCCCCAGAACAGCGTGACGGCGATCGTTCAGACGCGCGACGGTTACCTGTGGCTCGGAACGCAGGAGGGCCTGGTCCGCTTCGACGGCGTTCACTTCCGCGTTTTCGACACGCGTAACACCCCCGCTCTGGGAGACGACTTCGTCCACGCCCTATGCCAGACGCGGAACGGGGACCTGTGGGTCGGGACCTCCAACGGCCTGTCGAAGGTCGAGGCGGGTCAGTTCACCCGCATGACCTTCGGAGACACGTTCGACGGGCAGTCCGTCACGGCGATTCACGAGAGTGACGACGGGGCTCTGTGGATCGGCTCGCGGGAAGGCGTCTCTCGCCTCCAGGGACAGATCCTGACGCGATTCTGGAAACGCGGGACGCCGCCCGCTTTCATCAGAGCCATCGCCGAGCTTCCCGGAGGGGAGATGTGGTTCGGCGGAAAAGCTCAGATTCTCCGCTACCGCAACGGGCGGCTCACCAGTTTCGGATCGGAGACCGGCGTCCACGGCGCCGTCTACGCTCTCGCTCCGACGGGCACGGGCGGGTTGTGGGTCGGCAGCGCGGACGGCCTCGCCCGCCTTCAGAACGGCCGGGCCGAGCCCTTTCCGCTGGGGAGCCGCCCCGATCGCACGGTGCGTTCGATCTACCACGACCGCTCCGGCACGCTCTGGGTGGGCACGCTTTCAGGAGTCTTCGGCCTCCGCGACGGCAGGCTCATGCAGTTCTCGAGATCGAACGGACTCGCGAGCGACGAGGTCCTTTCGATCCTCGAAGACCGCGAGGGAAGCCTCTGGATCGGGACGGGAGATGCGGGGCTCAATCGTCTGAAGGACCAGCGCATCGCCAACTACACCGTCCGCGACGGCCTCGCCGACAATAACGTCTTCACGGTGTTCGAAGACCGGGATCGCACGCTGTGGGTCGGCACTCGAAACGGCGTTCTGTCCCGGATGCTTCCGGGCGAAGACCGACTGACTCAGGCGCACGACTTCGGCGCGCGCGTCACGACCATCGCACAGGATGCCGCGGGCGATCTGTGGGTGGGAACGCGGGACAACGGGTTGTTTCAATCCACGCGGGCAGGGTGGCGCCGGTCCGGGGTCGAAGAGGGCCTTCCGGGTCTCTACATCTCCTCCGTCTGCCCTTCTCGCGACGGGACGCTGTGGGTGGCGACGCTCGGCGGGGGCATCGCGCATTTCGACGGAGGACGCGTCACCCGATACGACCGACGCAACGGGCTTCCGTCCGACGCGGCTATGTCCCTGTTCGAGGACCGGGACGGAGATCTCTGGATCGGAACGCTCGGAGGGGGCCTCGTGCGGCGGCATGAAGGGCGGTTCCAGACCTTCACCACGCGCGACGGGCTTCCCCACAACGTCGTCCTCTCGATCGAACAGGATCACAGCGGGACGTACTGGCTGGGGACACGAGGAGGCCTCGCCCGCTTCGACGGCCGCGCCTTCACCACCTACCGGGAAAACGAGGGCGTGTTTCACGACACGGTGCAGCGCGCCGTCGACGACGGCCACGGATACCTCTGGCTGACGACGAACCGGGGCGTCTTTCGCGTCGGGCTCGACGAGTTGAACGGCGCCGCCGCGCGTCCGAGTCACGGAATTCACCCGGTGGGGTTCGCGACTGCCAACGGGATGCGGAGCGCCGAGTGCAACAACTCGCAGCACGGCGTGGCTCGCAGCGAAGACGGCCGCCTCTGGTTTGCGACGTCGAAGGGCCTCGCGATGGCGGACCCTCAACACATCCAGATCAACCGCGTTCCTCCGCAGGTGGTCGTCGAAGAGGTCCTCGCGAACGGACGGCGTCTTTCCGAAGCCACCGGACTGAAGCTGGCGCCCGACCAGCGGGACCTCGAGATCCACTACACGGCGCTGTCGTTCCGGCAGCCGGGCGCCATCCGGTTCCAGTACCGCCTCGAGCGCTTCGACTCCGCCTGGATCGACGCCGGCGCGCGGCGCATCGCGTACTACACGAACCTCCCATCCGGGCACTACCGCTTCCAGATCCGCGCCTCGAACGAGGACGGGCTCTGGAGCGCGCCGCAGTCCGCCCTCTCGTTTTCCATCGCGCGGCACGTGTACGACACGCTCTGGTTCCGCGCCGTTTGCGCCGTCGCCCTGGTGCTGGCGGTCGGCGCGACCCACCGCGCGCGGCTACGCCGTCTGCGGCAGCGGGAAGGAATGCGCGCGGAGCTCGTCGAGGCGAAGCTCCACGCCCTGCGCGCGCAGCTGCGCCCGCACTTCCTCTTCAACACGTTCAACGCCATATTGCCCTACATCGACGCGGACCCCCCGCGCGCCAAGCGAATGATCCTTCAGCTCGCGGAGCTTCTCCGCACGAGCCTGAAGTCGGAGCCGGGACAGCTCGTGAGCGTCGACGACGAGCTCTCGATTCTGGAGCAGTACACCAACATCGAGCGCACACGGTTCGGCGACCGGGTGCGGATCGCCGTCGAGGTCGACCCTGCCGTCCGGACGGCGCGCGTCCCCTCTTTTCTGCTTCAGCCCCTGGTCGAGAATGCGATCAAGTACGGGATGCAGGGATTCGCGGGCCCCGTCTCGGTCACGGTCGTCGTGCGCCCCGAAGGGGAACATCTCACGCTCTCGGTCCGGGACAACGGTCGCGGGCTGCCGGATGGAACGCGTCCGGCGGAGGCGACGGGCATCGGGATCTCCAATGTGCGCCGGCGCCTGGAAGCGCTCTATCCGAAGCGCCACCTGTTCGAGGTCCGCAACCTGCCGGAAGGCGGATGTGAGGCGTTCGTCGAGATCCCCCTCGACCAGCCCCGAACGGCGCGGCGCACGGAGCAGAGCGTCCGGGATCGCGCGTCGGCATAGTCTGCGACCTCCTTCTCCCCGCGCCCGGGGAGAGGGTCGGGGTAAGAGGCAGTCGGTCTGGTGAAGGTCTGGTGAAGGAATGAGAGAAAGAGCTGAAGTCCGGCTTGCCCCCCGTCGCGGGTGGAGAGGGGAGGAGCGCGCCGGCTCGCGTCCTGACTGTGGCGTTGAGGCGACTCCGGCGGGAGGCGAGCCGGGACTTACACACTGGGGAGGCGAGCCGGAACGACTCTCTAGAGCATCCCGTCGCGGAAGGCGGCGAGTCTGCGCCGGTAGGTGCTGCTCATCGTCAGGGTGGTGCCGTCTTTCAGAGTGACGCCGTAGTCGCCGTTGAAGAGCGGATACAGGTCCTTGATCCGATCGACCGAGACGATCGTCGACCGGTGGATCCGCAGAAACCGCGAGGGATCGAGCTTCGCTTCGATGCCCGACGTCGACAGGTGGTACAGAGACTCGGCGGCGCCCACGTGCAGGAGGACGTCGTTTTTCTGAGACTCGATCCAGTCGATGTCCCGCACGCGAACGAACCGGCTGCGGCCGTCCGACTTCACGAGAAGCCATTCCGGAAACCGCCGCCCTGAGGGCGCGGCGGGACGCGGCTCAACGCTCGGCGGCGGCGGGTCCTGCCGGAGCTGGCCGACCGCGCGCCGGACCGCCTCCTTCAGGCGTTCCGGGTCGACCGGCTTCAGCAGGTAGTCGATCGCGCGAACGTCGAAGGCGCGGACGGCGTATTGATCGAATGCGGTCACGAACACGATGGCGGGCGAAACACCCTTGCCCATCATCTGCACCAGGTCGAATCCGCTCATCCCGGGCATCTCGACGTCCAGGAGGACCAGGTCCGGCCGGTGCCGCTGGATCGCGTCCAGCGCGGCAAACGCGTCCCCGAACTCCTCGACGACTTCGACCGACTCTTCGTTCTGGAGGAGGCTTCCGAGCCACTGGCGGGCCGGAGGCTCATCGTCGACCACGATCGCCCGGATGGGTTGACTCGCATCGCGCAACAGGGCCTGGCTCATGCGTTTGGTCCTCTCGGGTTCCCCTCGCAAACCGGGGGTCGAGGGGGTTATTCCGACTCCAGCCGGAATAGGGTACGAAAAAGGCCCCCGGGGGTTGCGCGAAGTTGCGCCCGTCGGGGCCTTTTCGGCATGCCATGAGCGTTTCGCGGCCGCGGGGGCCGAACGAGCGCGGTCCCGAGGGCGCCCTACTCCAGGTGTTTCTTGCGATACAGCGTCCGGCGGCTGATCCCCAGCAGCCGGGCCGCCCGGGTCTTGTTTCCGCCTGCCATCTTCAGGACGCGGCGGATGTGGCGCTCCTCGAGGAGGCGCAGGTTCGGGGCGTCTCCTGCGCCCGAAGCGTCGGTGCCCAGAGGCGCGAGGGAACGGTTCGGGAGCCACTGCAGGTCCTCGACCCGGATGACTCCCCCGCGGGAGAGGGTGGCGGCCCCCTCGAGCAGGTTCTCGAGCTCGCGAATATTGCCCGGAAAGTCGTGGGCGAGCAGAGCGGCGAACGCGCCGCGGTCGAGCGCCTGAGGATCCCGCCCTTCGCGGGCGGCGAAGCGCTCCAGAAAGTGGCGGGCGAGCCGCGGGATGTCCTCCCGCCGTTCGCGCAGCGCCGGCAACGGGATCTCGACGACCCGGAGGCGATAGTAAAGATCCTCCCGGAACTGTCCCGCGGCGATGCGCTCGGAGAGCGGAGCGTTGGTGGCGGCGAGCAAACGCACGTCCATCGGGATCCGCTGGCGCCCGCCGACGCGCTCGATCTCGCGCTCCTGGAGCACCCGGAGGAGCTTGGCCTGCAGAGTCGGCGGCATGTCGCCGATCTCATCCAGAAAGAGAGTGCCCCCGTGGGCGGTCTCCAGGCGGCCCGACCGCGCCTCGACGCCCGTCGCGACGCCCCGCTCGATGCCGAACAGCTCGGCTTCGAGGAGCGACTCGGGGAGGGACGCGCAGTTGATCGCGATGAACGGTTTTTCAGCGCGGTCGCTGCGCCTGTGGATCATGCGGGCAACGAGCTCTTTGCCCGTGCCGCTTTCGCCGGTGATGAGCACCGAGGTCCTGGACGAGGCGACGCGTCCGACGAGATCGAGAACCCTCCGCGCGGCGGGGGAATCGCCGATGAAAACGCGCCCCGCGGCCGAGCGGCCGGTCGACTCGAGAAGGCGCCGGTTCTCCTCTTCGAGGCGTTCTCTCTCGCGGGTCAGGCGCTGAAGGTGCCGGCGGTTCTCGATCGCCATTCCGCAGAGTCCGGCGAGCGAGGAGAGGAAGCGGGCATCCTGATCATCGAACGAGGCGTGCCCTTCCCGACGCGTCTCCTTGTCTGCCAGAACCAGGACGCCGACCGTTCGGCCCCCGGCGCGGATCGCCGCGCCCATCGCGGACGACACGGGCGTGCGAAGGAGCCGCGTCTCACCGGCGAGCAGCGGACCCTCCGAGCGAGCGACCTCGCAGAGAAAAACGTCCTCGGCGACGACGCGGTCGGGAAGCCGCCTCGGAAAGCCGACTCGCGCTTCCGCGCGCCGTTCGCCGCCTTCGCCGAAGGTCGCGAGATACCCGCGCGCCGCGTCGAGCACGCCGACGGCCCGGCCCAGAACGTCCTCGACGAGCGAGCCCTCGTCGGGAAGAGCTCCCAGAGAGAGTCCCGCGTCGTAGAGAGTCTCCAGAAGAAGGAGCTTGTGCGATGTCTCGAACTCCCGGGGCGGCCGCTCCACCTCGTGAAGGCCGGGTCTCACGTCTTCCCGCGCCCCGATTTCTTCCACGCCCGTTCGAGGTCCTGCCTGCATGTGCGTGCCCACCTCCGCGCCGCGCCCCGAGTCGTCCGGGCCTCCAGGAGGGAAAAATGCGGGCGGCGCGGACGCCGCCCGGTAAGGAGGCACTGACAGGCGCCAACGTAAGCGTGGGGCCCCGGACGGGCAACGGGATTGGGACGAAATGGCACCCGGGGCGGACGAGACGACCCGGGAAGCTGACGAGTCTGGGCAAGAAAGGCGGCTCGTGGGGTGGGGAGCGGAGGTGGGAAACGAGAAACGAGAAACGACGATCAAAAGGACAAAGCCGGCGCGGTACCGATAACGCTCAACGGTTGAAGCTGAATGCTTCTCTCCACCTGAAAACCACCTGCGACAGCCCCCCGCGGATCCGAAAGGAGGCCGCTTCGGAGCCGACCCTCTCGAAGATCAGGGCGCCGATACCGGGACCCAGGAAGACGTCTCCGAAGAGCGGCGTGAGCGGCGACGGGTCGGCGGTGAGCCCGGCCGCCGCCGTCTCGGTCCGGTATTCGGCGGCCAGCTCGTCGCTCGCGTACGTCCCGGCCCAGGAGGTGGGGTCCGAAGCGGGGGCAGCCGCCGCGACTCGACTCCACATTTCCTGGAGTCCGCCTCCGTTCTGCTCCCAGTCCGACATCGCCACGCCGAATCCTCCCCTTTGCGGGCGCGTATCCGGTCGCGCGGCGCCGCACGATGTGGCGGTGATCGTTGAGGTACTGCCGTGCTCGTTTTTTCGAGAGGGGCGAAGATGCGCTCGCGGGCGAGGTCACGCAGAGGCTTCCCCGAAACCCGCTGCGCGACGCAGGAAGAATCAACGCGGCGGCTGGCCCGTCTCGGCCGGGTGGCGGGGCTCCGGTCTGCCGGGCGCGCCTTTCGGACCGGGGCCGGCGCTCTTATTCAGAATCGAGAGCGCGCCCTGGACCTCCGCGATGTCGCGCGCGTAACGCGATTTCGGTGCGGTCGCCACGAATCGCTCGAGCGCGTCCCGGGCGCGGTCGCGGTCACCGAGACGCACCGCGACGCGCCCGATGTTGTAGAGGGCGTCGTACTGATTCGGGTCGTATTTCAGGCAATTGGACCAGGCCTCGAGCGCCTTCTCCGGCTGATTCGCCTGCATGAAGGCGACCCCGAGGGCGTTCCAGGCGCGCGCGTTGCGCGTGTGGATCGCGAGCCCTTTCTCCAGGTTTTCGCGGGCCTCGGCGACCCTTCCGAGCTTCAAGGAAGCGATCCCCGCGTTCTGATAGGCGAACGCGTTCGTCGGATCGATCTCGAGCACCCGCGCGAAAAGGTGCAGCGCCTCGGGGCCCCTTCCCGCGTCGGACAGCGCAATCCCGAGCGCGTTCAGGGTCTCCGTGTCGAGGCTCTCGCCGTAGGGCCCGAGCACCGCGACGGCGTCCTTCGGGCGACCCATTTCGGAAAGGATCAGCGCCCGCCGGCGATCCAGGCTTTCGGCCCCCGCCCCGTTGGCGCGTCCCTGTTCCAGGACCCGCAGGGCGCCTGCCATATCGCCTTTCTCCCTCAGCAAAAAAGACAGATGCTCGTAGCCCATGCGCATGCGGGGGTTTTGCGCCACGAGCTCTTTCGCGAGAACGAGCGCGCCGGCGTTGTCCCCGTTCTGGACCAGCTCGACGAACCGGTGGAGGCGTTGATCGACGGAGATCCGGTTCTTGGGATCATCCTCCGGGCCGTAGGAGGCCTTCGGTTCGGACGAGCCCGACAGATAACCGAGCGATCGGAGCTTCACGGCCTCGTCGGAGCCGACCGGGCCCGGCGCCGTGGGCCCCGCCGGAATGGCGAGAAGCTCCTTTCGCAGCCGACGCAGCGCGTCCGAGCGCGCGGGCGCGAGGTTGCGGCTCTCTCCCGGGTCCGTCTCCAGATCGTAGAGCTCCGGAATCGGCAGCTCGATGTACTTCTGCCGGCCGCGGACGAGACCTCGCAGAGGGGCCCAGCCGCGATTGAAGTTTGCCGAAAGCGACTCGAAGTAGGAATCGGTCGGGGGGTTTCCGCCGCGGCCCAGAAGAGGAAGCCCGGGACTTTCACGGTCCGGCTCCGCGCCCGCGGCCTTCAGGATCGTGGGCAGAATGTCGACGTGCCGCGAGGCGCCGGAGTCGCGGCCCGCCTCGACAAGTCCCGGGCACCAGAGGAGCAGCGGGACGTGCAGCGTCGGCTCGTACGCGAAGAGGCCGTGCGTCAGCTCC
>JBDUBP010000152.1:0-6991 GCA_040004075.1 Acidobacteriota bacterium
AGGGACGCGTCGCCCGTCTTCTGCTGACCGAGCGCGTCGAGTCGAAGCCTCTGCCTCACGTCACCATCGTCGACCTGCGGCGCGAGATCCCGGCGCCCGACGAAAAGGGCGTACCGCTCTTCTCCCGTCCCCTGGTCGAACGGCTCCGCGAAACGTTTGCCCGAGGAGAGCAGGCCATCCTCCTCCAGCCCCGCCGAGGCTATGCGCCCTTTCTGCTTTGCCGCCAGTGCGGGCACGACTTCCGGTGCACCCACTGCAGCGTGGCGCGGACGGTCCACGACCGGGGCCGGCGTCTCGTCTGCCACTACTGCGGCGAGCGCCTCGAGAGGCCGCCGCGGTGCCCGGAGTGCTCGGGCGCGCTGCTCGAGGCCATCGGGTTCGGAACGGAGCGGGTCGGCGACCGTTTCGCGGAACTCTTCCCGGACGTCCCGTACGCCGTGCTCGACCGCGATAGCTCCCGGAAGAGGGGAGCGGGCGCCGTGGTCGAGGATGTCCTGTCCGGCCGCGTCTCCTGCCTGATCGGAACCCAGATGGTCGCGAAGGGGCACGACTTCCCGAACGTGACCGCCGTGGGCGTTCTGTCGGCCGACTCCATGCTGAACTTTCCCGATTTCCGGTCGGCCGAAAAGACGTTCCAGCTGGTCGCGCAGGTGGCGGGCCGGGCGGGCCGGGGAGAATCGCCCGGCACCGTGCACGTGCAGACCTTCCACCCGCAGCACCCCGCGATCCAGCGGGCGGCCGCGCACGACGTGGACGGTTTCTGCGCCCAGGAGCTCGTCTTCCGGCGATCCTTCTTCTACCCGCCGTTCTGCGAGCTCGCGGCAATCCTCGTGTCCTCGTCCGACCGCGAGCGGGCCGCGGAGACGGCGGCTTCGGTCGCCGCGGAGGCAGAGGGCGCGCCGGGTCTTCGGCTGTCCGGTCCCGCTCCCGCTCCGCTCGAGCGCCTCCAGGGGCGGTGGCGCTATCAGGTCCTCCTGCGCGCTCCCGACAGGAAGACCCTCCTCGCGATTCTGGAGGCAAGCATTCCGGAGCGTCCTCCATCGGGGGTCCAGATCGCGGCCGACGTGGACCCGCAGGATCTGATGTGAGGGGAGCCGTCAGTCATCAGGAGTCAGTTCTCAGTTGTCTCCGGCTCCCGCCTGCCGCCTGCCACCTGCCGCGGCCGAAGGCCGATACAATCGCGGTTCCATGAATTCGGAGGAATCGAGCTTCGAAGAGCCCCTGACGAAGCTTCGCCAGCGGATCGAAGACCTGTCGGCTCTGCCGGACGAGGCGGCGCACAGGCGCGAGATTGAAAAGCTGCGGGAGAAACTGGACCGTCAGACGCGCGAGATCTATTCGGGCCTGACGCCCTGGCAGAAGACCGTCGTCGCGCGTCACCCGGCGCGCCCCTACGCGCTCGACTACGTCACCGCCCTCACCACGGACTTCGTGGAGCTGCACGGGGACCGGAAGTTCTCCGATGACGCCGCCGTCGTCGCGGGTCTCGCGTCTTTTCGGGGGCAGCCCGTCGCGGTCGTCGGTCACCAGAAGGGCCGGGATACCAAGGAGAAGATCCGTCGGAACTTCGGCATGCCGCGTCCCGAGGGGTTTCGCAAGGCGCTTCGCGTGATGATGCTGGCCGAGAAATTCGGGCGTCCCGTGCTCTCCTTCGTCGACACGACGGGCGCATATCCCGGGATCGACGCCGAGGAACGGGGACAGGCGGAGGCGATCGCCGTGAACCTGCGCGCGATGGCGTCCCTCAAGGTTCCCATCATCGTGACGATCACGGGGGAAGGGGGCTCGGGCGGGGCGCTCGCGCTCGGGATCGGAGACCGGGTCCTGATGCTGGAGCACTCGGTGTATTCCGTGATCTCTCCCGAGGGGTGCGCCGCGATCCTGTGGAAGGACGCCGCCCGCAAGAAGGACGCGGCCGAAGCGCTCAAGCTGACCGCCGCCGACCTGAAGGCGCTCGACGTGGTGGACGAGATCATTTCCGAGCCGCCGGGCGGCGCGCACTCGGACCCTGCCCGCGTCACCGAAGCGGTCGGCGAGGCAATCGAACGGCACCTGCGGCCGCTGCTCTCCCAGTCGGCGGCCGACCGCGGAGAGGCGCGGTATCGCAAGTTTCGCGCGCTCGGCCGTTTCGAGACGATCCCGGCTTCGTGAGGGGACGCGGTCGGACGGGTCGGCGCCGCCGCCCGGACGTCGTTTGTCACAGCCGGCCGCGACACTGATCGCATGCAATCCCTCTGGACCCTTCGCGCCCCGGACCCCGCGTCCGCCCGGCTCGCCGCGCTGACGGAAGTGCCCCCGCTCATCGCCTCGCTGCTCCTGACGCGGGGCGCCGCGACCCCGGAGGCGGTCGGCGAGTTTCTCCGGCCTCGCGTCGAGGCCCTCCACGATCCCCTCCTCCTGAAGGGCGCCGCGGAAGCCGCGGACGTGCTCGTCGCGGCCGCCCGCGCCGGCCGGCGGATCGTCGTCTTCGGCGACTACGACGTCGACGGCGTCACCTCGGTGGCCCAGCTGCGGGCGGCTCTGCTGCGCGCGGGCGCCGACGCCGTCGCCTTTCTCCCGCACCGCCTGCGGGACGGCTATGGGCTGCGTCCCGACACGGTGCGCCGGGTCCTCGAAGACCTGCGCCCGTCCGTGCTGGTGACCGTCGACTGCGGGATCACCGCGATCGACGGTGTCGCGCGCGCCCGCGCCGCCGGGGTCGACGTCGTCGTCACGGACCACCACCTGGTTCCGGACGAGTTGCCCGCCGGCGCGATCGTCGTCAACCCCAGGCAGCCCGGGGACGAATATCCGGAGAAGGAGCTCGCCGCCTGCGGAATCGCCATGAAGCTCGCGCAGGCCGTGGCGCGCCGCGCCGGAATCCGCCTTTCGCAGGAAGCGCTCCTGCGCGCCGCCGCCCTCGGCACGATCGCGGACCTCGTGCCGCTTCGCGGGGAGAACCGGACGATCGCCGCGCTCGGCCTGGCCGCGCTCGGAAACGCGCGCGCGCCGGGTCTCCGCGCCCTGCTCGCCGAGTGCGGCGTCGTCGGCCGTGCGCCGACGTCCGAGGACGTGGCGTTCCGCATCGCTCCGAGATTGAACGCCGCAGGCCGCCTGGACACCGCGGAGCTCGCCCTCTCCCTCTTCGAAGAACGCGACCCCGCGCGCGGAGCTCAGATAGCGCGCGACCTCTCCGCCCGAAACACGGAGCGGCAGACGATCGAGCGCCGGGTGACCGCGGCGGCGCGCGAGCGGATCGCGCGCGAATGCGACCTCGACAGAGATTCCGTCGTCGTGCTCGCGGCCGAGGGATGGCACCGCGGCGTGCTCGGAATCGCCGCGTCCCGCCTCGCCCGGGAGTACCACCGGCCCGTGCTGCTCTTCGGCCTCGAGGACGGCCGGGCGCGGGGATCGGGAAGGAGCATCCCCGGTGTCTCGTTGCACGGGGTGTTGAATGAAATCGACGGCATCTTCGACGAGTTCGGAGGGCACGAGCAGGCCGTGGGAGCGAGTCTCCCCGAGGCCCGCTTTGCGGAGCTGCGGGAGGCGGCGCTCGCGTTGTTCGCCCATCGGGTTCCCGCCGCGCTCCTCGTCCCCGTCGAGGAATCGGAAGCGGAAGTCGCACCGGAGGACGTCACGCGCGAGCTCCTCGGGTGGCTCGAACGCCTCGAGCCGCACGGGATGGGGAATCCCCGGCCCGTCTTCTCCTCGCGCGTCCGACCCGCCGTGTCGTTCCGGCCGCTCGGGTCCGCCGGGGTTCGCGGCCGCCTCCGTCGGTCGAATGGAGGGCCCGATCTCGAATGCCTGGCCTGGAAGAGCGGCTGCCTCGCAAAGGTCGTGCGGGACCAGGATCTGGACGTGCACTTCAGGATCCAGCGCAGCCGGGACGGGTCGCCGGAGGCGGAGATCGTCGCCGCGCGGATCCCGGCGGAGTCGCTCTTTCTCGGAAGCGACGCCGCGCCGCGCGAGGACCTCGTCGAGGCCGCGCTCTCGTGACCCGCGTCTCGCCGGAGCCGCCGGACCGCCGCCCGATGACGGCGCGGCGGGGCGTCGAGCTCGCGGTTCTGACCTTCGGCGCCCTCTTCGTGGGGTTCCTCGTATTTTCGTTCCGGCCCGGACGGCGCCCGTCGTCCGGGCGCGCGGGGCGGACGGAGGTCCCACCGTCCGCGGAGGCCGGACAGGCGACGACGGTCCTGAAGGGATTCGACTACACGGAGACGCTTCGCGGCAAACCTCTGTTTCACATCCAGTCGGAGCGCACGGTCGGATTCGGCGCCGCCGCGGGCCTCCTGCCGAATCTGTACGCCCTGGAGAAGGTGGCGCTCACCGTCTATCCCGAGACGGGGGCGCCCGTGACCGTGCACTCCGATACCGCCACGTACGACCAGCGCACCAATGCGGCGCATCTGAAAGGAAACGTGCGGTGGATCGACGGACGCGGCGCCCTCGGCGAGACGGCGGAAGTCGAGTTCCGACCGTCCGCGCGGGAGCTCGTCGCGCCGGGCGCCCTCCGGGTGAGCCGCGGCACGTTCGTTCTCGAGGCGCGGTCGGGCATCTACGACGTCGCGAAGCGCGAGGCGCGGCTCGAGGGCCCCGTGCGCGGCGCGGGAACGGGGGAGGGGACGGGCGGTCTGTCGAAGCTGCAGTCGGACCGCGCCGTCTACAAGCGCGACGAGGCCACCGTGGAGCTGTCGGGGTCCGTCTCCGGGGAATCGACCGGAGGCAACCGGATCTCGGCCGATCGTCTCGTGCTGAAGACCTCGGAGGAGGGCCACGGTTTCGACTGGGCGCGCGCCGAGGGCCATGTGCGCGGGACGATCGAATCCGGCGCGCTCTCCGCTTCCGTGGGGGCGCGGAAAAAAGGCCGGCAGTCCTACGCGGGGGACCGGGGAGGGCTTTTGTTTTCCCCGGACGGCTCGGTCCGGTCGCTTTCCCTGACCGGATCGCCCGCGTCGGTGGACGAGCAGCCGGCCGCCGGCGGGACCGCGGGCCGGAAGCTGCGGGCGAGCACGATCGACGTGACCTTCGAGGCGGGGCGGGCCCGGACCGCCAGGGCCCAGGGCGCGGTCCACCTCGACACCGCCGGGAGCCGCGGCGATTCGGACCAGGCGACGATGACGCTCCTTCCGACCGGCGAGGTCCAGACGCTCGAGCTCTCGGGATCCGTGAAGATGAGCGGCGATGGAAGGTCCGGGAACGCCGACCACGCGATCCAGGTGGCGGACCGCGACGTCTGGGTCCTGACCGGAGCTCCCGGGCGTTCGGCCACGGTCGAGGGGGACGGTTCGCGGGTTTCGGCATCCCGGATCGAGATCGACCAGAAGCACAAGGGCGTCCGCGCGGAGGGAGGAGCTCGCGCGGTCCTCGTTCCGCGGCAGAACGGCGCGAAGCTCGCCACGCCCGTCGGCGATTCGACCCGCCCGACGTTCGGAAAGGCCGATCGGATGACGTTCGACGACGCGAGCCACGTCGCGACGCTTTCCGGAAACGCGAGCCTCTGGCAGGACGCCTCTTCGGTCTTCGGCAACGACATCACCGTGAACGACGCCGAGCGCAGCCTCGTCGCGGTCGGTAACACGCGGACTGTGTTCTCTCCCGCGGAGGCGGCGCCCGGACGGGAGCGCGAGACCGCAAGGCCGTCGGGCCGCGCTCCCGCCGCCGCCGACCGGGACAGGCACCCGTCGGTCGTGACCGCGCGCCGCCTGGTCTATCGGGAGACGGCGGCCGCGGGCGATCCCGCCGTCCGGGCGACGCCGGGAGTCACGCCAGGCCCCGGAACCACTCTGCCGTCGACAGCCTCATTCGAAGGATCGGTGGTCGTCACGAGCGGACCCTGGCGCGCCTCCGCCGCCCGGGCGACGGCGTTCATCGGAAAGGACCGGCGGATCGATCGGGTCGAGATGTCGGGCGACGTCGCGTTTCAGGACGCCGCGCAGGGTCGCAGCGGCAAAGCGGAGAAGGCGACCGACTGGCCTTCGGAGGGCAAGACCGTCCTCGAGGGCGCCCCGGCGTTCGTCCTCGACCGCGACGGCAACCGCGTCGCGGGCGCCACCTTGACGATCGCGAAGCGGGGGGGTAGCGTCGAAGTGACGGCGCCGGAGGGAGGACGCACGGAGACGATACACAGGACCCGCAGCCAGTGAGCTCTCCGGAAGCCGGGGCGGAATCCCGGCCTCTGCTCGCCGCCGAAGGACTCATCAAGACCTACGGCGGCCGCGCGGTCGTCCGGGGAGTGTCCCTCGAAGTCGGCGCGGGAGAGATTGTGGGACTGCTCGGCCCGAACGGCGCGGGCAAGACGACGACCTTTTCGATCGTCGTCGGCCTGGTCCGGCCGGATGCGGGCGAGGTCCGGCTCTCCGGTCGGGACGTCACGTCCCTTCCGATGTACCGGCGCGCCCGGGCGGGCATCTCCTACCTGCCGCAGGAGCCCTCCGTCTTTCGCAAGATGACCGTCGAAGAGAACCTTCTCGCGATCCTGGAGACCCTGGACCTGACGCACGCGGAGAGAAGCGAGCGGGCCGACCGGCTCTTGAGCGAGTTCGGTCTGGAAGCCCTCCGGACGCACCGGGCCTACACCCTGTCCGGAGGGGAGCGCCGGAGGGTGGAGATCGCGCGCAGCCTCGTGGTGTCGCCCCACTTCGTTCTGCTGGACGAGCCTTTTGCCGGAATCGACCCCATCGCGGTCCTGGAGATCCAGGGGATCGCGCGGCGGCTGGCCACGGCTGGAATCGGCGTCCTGATCACGGACCACAACGTCCGGGAGACTTTGTCGATCGTCGACCGGGCTTATATAATTCATGGTGGCGAGATTTTGAGGGCGGGCACACCCCTTGCGCTGTCGAGCGATGCCGTCGTGAAAAAGATCTATCTTGGGGAGGCGTTTCAGCTGAACTGACTGCATGAACCTCGACAGAAGCGTTTCAACCCGCGCCACGCGACCCGCTGTCGCCGCCCCATAGGGATCGAGCAGAATGGGACTTGAACAGAAACTGAACCTGCGCCTCTCGCAGCG
>JBDUBP010000167.1:0-23233 GCA_040004075.1 Acidobacteriota bacterium
CTTCGGCCCCGAGCACCGAAAAGTGGCGGAGAGCCTGAATGAAATGGGCGTGCTGCTCGAAAAGCAGGGAGACGACGCTTCTGCCGCGCCGTTTCTCGAGGAGGCGCTGGCCATGCGGCGCAGGGTGCTCGGGCGGCAGCACGAGGACGTGGCCCAGAGCCTGGTGGAAGTCGGCCGCGTCTACCGCGATCGCGGAATGGAGGACCGGGCCGAGCCGCTGATCCGGGAATCCCTGGCGATCCGCCGGAAAGTGCTCGGCGATCGGCATCACGAGACCGCCACCAGCTGGAACGATCTCGGTCTGATTCTCTGGCACAAGGGCGATCTCGCGGGGGCGGAGGCGGCCTACCGCGAGTGCCTGGAGATCAACCGGAAGACCCTCGGGGAAATGCATCCGGACGTTTCGGCTCCTCTGAACAACCTGGCCCTGATCGCGGGAGACAGGGGAGACTTCTCCACCGCAGAGGCCCTCTCCCGCCAGGCGCTAGCGATCGGTCGAAAGGTTCTCGGCGACAAGCATCCCAACGTCGCGAACAAGCTCAACAATCTTTCGCGGCCCCTGATGGAACTGAAGAAGTACGACGAAGCCGCGGCGGTCATGAAAGAGGCCTTGACGATCGGGATCGCAGCGCAGGGCGAGAATCATCCGGCGGTCGCCAATTTCAGATTGAACCTGGCTCGTGTGTACCTGGCTCGAAAGGACCCATCCCCTGCCGAGCCTCTCCTCCGGCAGGCCCTGGAGGTCCGCCGAAGAGCCTTCTCGGAGAGTGACTGGCGCGTCGCGGTGGCGAAAAGCCTTCTCGGAGAGGCTCTGACCGGGCTCGGCAGGTACGACGAGGCGGAGCGGCTGCTTCTCGAAGCGCGCGCCGGTCTGAAGGACGCGCCGGGCCTGCAGGGTCGCGAGGCGAAGGCGACCGCGGGGAGGCTCACGGCGCTCTCCGCGGCCCGCGGCCGGGACGCCTCGCGACATTGAGGACGTCGCGAAGGGTCTCTCAGTCCTCCGGCGCGAACGCGCCCTTCGCCTCCTGCCAGGCGCGGTCGACGCCGGGGACGACGAACCCGTCCTGGAACGCGCGGCGGCGCTCCGCGTCCTCTCCGGCAAACCGCTGGCGAAAGGCTTCGAGATCGACCCGTTTGCGGGTTTCCTCGAGCGACGCGCCCTGGCCGACCGCCTCGCCGGCCTGCGCCCGGACGGACTCGAGCAGCTCGACGAGAAGCCTCGGGTACGTCTGGTCGCGCATGACCGGTCCGTGTCCGGGGACGATCGCGGCAGCGCCAAACCCCATCACCTTTTTCAGCACCTCGATCCACTCGCCAGGGTAGGAGCCGAATGCGTAGGGCGTCGGATAAACGATCACGTCGCCCGTCGCCAGGACCTTCGCGTCCGGGACGTAGACCAGCGCGTCGCCCCCGGTGTTGGCGCGCCCGAGAAACGAGACGCGCACCTCGCGTTTGCCCAGAAAGAGCGACAGCGTCCGGTCGAACGTGACGTCCGGGAGGACCGGTCGGGACTGCCGAAACTCCGGGACGGCGACTTCGATGTCGGCAATCGCCTTTTCATAGAGCCTCTTCGCGGGCGGTTCCATGGGAGAGCCGTCCGTCTCCTTTCCGGAGCGCACCCGCGCGCGGAGCGTCTCCGCGTATGCGTCGCCTTTTTCGATGGTCCCCTGGACGTACTTCGGCGCGCTGTCGGCGATCCGCGCCCGCGTGAAGTCCGTGGACAGAACGACGAGTCCCGGAAACGCGTCCTGAAAAGCGCTGTCTCCCATGAGGTGATCCGGATGCCAGTGCGTGTGGACCAGATATCGGACGGGCTGTGTCGTGAGCCGGCGGATGTCCGCGACCATCTTCCGGGCGAGCGTCGGGAAATTGCCGGAGTCCACGACGAGGACGGCCGTCTCGCCGATCACGGCGAGGCTGTTTCCGCTGACGAGCTGCGTGTTCGACTCGGGAGAGATGAAGGCGTAGATCCCCTCCGCGAGCTTGACCGTTGCGTAGCTCTTCGACGCCGGAAGCTCGCCTCTCGCGATTCGCCCGGATCCGAAAGCCGAGACGGCGACACACAACCCCAGGGCGGCACGTTTCTTCAGGCTCATCGGTCCTCCGTCCCTGCCATTACGTGAAACGGCGGCGACGGTTCCGACGGTGGGACGAACGGGGTGCAGACGGGGACGGATCGCCCCTGGAGGACGCAGTCGACCCTGGAATGGGCGGTAGGAATTCTTTCGGGCGCCGCTCGATCCGGTCGGACCCGTCAGCTTTCGGCGAGTACCTTCACGACGCGATAGAGAAACTCCTGACCCTCGTAGAGCGACTGCACACGCATTCTCTCGTTGAGGCCATGAATGCCGGAGCCGGGCGCTCGAAACATTCCATCGAGTCCGTAGGTCGGAATTCCCGCAGGGGTCAGAAATCTCCCGTCGGTGACTCCCGTCAACATGGTCGGCACTATCGGAACCCCGGGCCAGATGTCGGCCGCACACTTTTTCACGGCTTTCATCAGGCCCGGTGTCAGCGGAGGCGGAAGGGACTCGACGGCCTTCCCGATGGGGGTGACCTTGATTTTTGGATCGGCGACGACCTGGATCAAGGTCTGTTCGACCTCGAGGACAGATTTGCCAGGCAGGACGCGGCAGTTGACCGTCGCCTGTGCGCGTTGCGGCAACGCGTTGGTCGCGTGGCCGCCTTGAAGCATCGTCGCGACGCACGTGGTTCGAAACGTCGCGTTGTTATATCGGTCGCTCGAGAGCCGAGCGATTGCCGCTTCGTCGGGCGGTACGACGAGAATGGCCTTCATGTCGGCGGAGCGTTGTCCGGTCTCGATCGCCGCCTGCTTCTCGTAGTAGGCGCGGGTCGTCTCCGAAAGGGCAAAAGGAAAATCGAAGCGGCCCAGCCGGGACAGACCGTCGGCCAGATGAGTGATCGGGCTGTCTTTCACAGGAGCCGAACTGTGGCCTCCCGGTCCCGTGACCTCGAGCTGGTAGGTCTGGAAGACTTTCTCACCGGCCTGAATCGCTAGCGCGAGGCGCTTTCCATCCGGGCTGAGGTCACCGCTTCCCCCCTCATTGATCGCCATCGCGGCATCGATCAGGCCGCGGTGTTCTCGGAGCAGAAACTCGACGCCGTTGAATCGAGAAGGAATTATTTCTTCGTCGCAGGTGAGGGCCAGCACCAGATCCCGCCTCGGCCGGTACTTTTCCCGTTTGTATCGAATCAGATTCGAGACGAGAGCCGCCGCCATCGCCTTATCATCCGAGGCGCCGCGAGCGAAGAAGTAGCCGTTCTCCTCCACCAGCTTGAACGGATCTCGCTCCCAGTCTTCGAGCCGCGCCTCGACGACGTCGACATGCGCGAGGAGCAAAATAGGCCTGTCTTTGCCGGTCCCTCGAAGGCGAGCGACCAGGTTGCCCTTGGCTGGCGCCCCTGCGGGAACCAGTACTCGGACGTCTTCGCCGGGTAAGCCCGCCGTTCTCAGCCTTTCCGCCATAGCGCTCACCGCGTCCGTGCAGCTGCCGGTGGAGTCCGTGGTGTTGATCTCGATGAGTTGTTTGTAGATGTCCCGAAGTTGCTGCTGTTCCGCGGACTGCGCCGTGGCGGGAACACATCGCAGTGCGCCAAACAGAATCGACGCCAGCAAGTGCCTTCTCTTCATCTGGTTCTCCGGCGTTCGGACGGTGTGCGGATTCTATCGCCAGGCATCCGTTTGGGCGTTACCGGGGGAAAGGAAAGAGTTGAGACCCGATTGGCTCCGGCATGATGAACCATTGGGACTAAGCCGATGCCTAGAATGGACCGATGACCAGCGGGCGCGCTCTCGCCGCGGTGCTCTTTTGCTGCTTCTCCCTGACGTCCGAGAGAGTGGCATCCGGCCAGCCCCGCCCCGGATCGGAGCCCGCGCCGGAGCGAGTCGTTCGCGGGCAGACTCTCGTCTCCGACCGCGACCCCCGCGTCGCGCTCGAGGTCGCGCCCGCGTTTCGCTACGCCGGCGGGCAGCGCTTTCCGCTCTACGGCGTCGCCGATGCCGAGCAGCACCTGTTCGTCGACGCGGATGAACGCGGCGCCGTCCGGCGCCTGTACTGGATCCAGTTCGAGCACTACCTGCCCGGCAAGGGAGGCGAGTACGCGTACGAGGCGCTGCCGGAGCGCGTGCGAATGGGGCCTCTGGAGTTCTTCGGGGACACGGGGGTGTTCGCCGATTACGCCCGGCGCTTCTCGACCGCGCGGCCGGGCTCCGACGGCGCGCGGATGGGCGATCTTCTGCGAAAGAAAGGCCTGACCCTTCCGTCTCCCGCCGCCCGCGCCCGGATGTTTCACGTTCCGGACGCGTCGCGGCGCAGCGAGCTGATGATCATCTACGCCGAAGCCGTCGCGCCGGAAGACCCGGAAGCCCTCGCGCTCTCCGCGAGCGGCCGCGAGACCTCGCCTTCTCTGGCCGCGCGCGTGACCGGACACGCCGCGAGCGGTCTCACGATCCGGGGCCGCTGAAGCGCGCGTTCGTGAGCGCCGGTCCGACCCGCCCTCGATGAAGAAGCCGAAGCGAAAGCGGAGGTGGTGGCGGCCGGTCCTCCGTCCGCGCTCCGGCCGGAGGTTGCCGCCGGAGCTCCGGGTGGCAAACGTCGGGCGTCTCGCGGCTGCGTTGCCGGAAGGCGTACGGGACCCGGGCTTCTCGATCCTGCTTCAAAGAATCGACGAGTCGCCCGTCCTGTTCGGGAACCGGGTGCGCGCGTTCTTCCGCGGTCCCGAAACGTTTCAGGCGATGCGCGACGCGATCGACGGCGCGGCCAGGGACGTGCTGCTCGAGTCCTACATCTTCAAAGACGACGCCACGGGCCGTTCGCTGCTCGACAGTCTCGGGCGCGCGGTCGATCGGGGCGTGACGGTTCGCGTGCTCGCGGACGCCTTCGGCTCGATCGCCACGCGACGGGAGTTCTGGAAGGAGATGCGGGACCGCGGCATCGAAGTCCGGCTCTTCCACCCTCTGTTTCCCCACCTCCTTCTGCAGCCGTTTCGGGATCACCGCAAGATCCTCGTCGTCGACGGGACGACGGCGTTCACCGGCGGGATGAACATCGGCGACGAGTACGGGTCATCCGCTCCTTCGGCGCACGGAGGCCCCTGGCGCGACACGCACGTCCGGATCGACGGCCCCGCGGCATGGGCGATGGCGGTCGTCTTCACGGAGGCCTGGCACGCCGCCGGAGGTAGCGCGGTCGTGCTCGACTCGCTCGAGCCCGCGACGGGCGGCGTTCCGATTCTCGTGCTCGACTCGCGCCCGTTCCGAGGCACGGGGGAGATGGCTTCGTCTCTCGCGGCGATTGTGGCCGCGGCGCGGCGCCGGATCTGGATCACCAACGCCTATTTCGCTCCCCGATCGCGCGCCGTCGTGGCGCTCGGCAACGCGGCCGCGCGCGGAGTCGACGTTCGGCTGCTCCTTCCCGGCCGCAGCGACGTCCCCCTCGTCCGGCACGCCGGACACGGTTACTTCCGCGGGCTGCTCGAGAGAGGCGTGCGCGTGTACGAGTACCAGCGCGCGATCCTCCACGCCAAGACGGCCGTCGCGGACGATTTCCTCTCGCTGACGGGGTCCTCGAATCTCGACTTCCGGTCCTTCCACTTCAACGCCGAGTGCAACGTCCTGATGCTGGACGAGACGACGGGCCGAGTGTTCTCCGACGCGTTCGAGGCGGACCTGAAGGAATCCGTCGAGATCACTCCCTCTCTCTGGCGGCAACGCCCGTTCGGTCACCGCCTCGGCGATGCCCTCGCCAGGCGGCTAGGGCCGATTCTCTGAGACCACCTCGTACGACCTGGCCGCCGGAAATTCGGACCAGCTTCCTCAGCGCTCCTTCCAGTCCTTGACGGTCGTCCTCGTTCCGCCGGGGACCGGCTTGATGGTGACGGTGTTGTCCGACGTGTAGAAGATGTGTCCCTGGCGGTCCTCCGATGTGTAAAAGATCGGGTTTGTCAGAAATGTCGAATTGCTCTGAGTTTCGCCCCGGTCGGTTCCCTGGTATGGGTCCCCGCTCGAGTACAACACGCTGTAGAAACGAGCGACCCCTCCCGCTCCTCCGCAGCGCAGCGGGTTTCCGCACGCTGCCGTCGGAGCGCCGCCAGGGTTGGGATTGAAGGTCGAAAAGTAGATGACGCCTTTGATCGCGAGCGAGTCGGTGATCACCCGCTCGCCCGGGGCCAGCTTCAGGAACCAGCCGCGCGGCGCCGGTACGGAGGATTTCAGGGCTGTCGAGGACGCAATCCCGATCAGGTCCGCCTCAGTCCTCGTCCGGGAATTGGAGTCGTCGAGCACGTAGTAGAACCTCTGGCTGTACGTCAGGCTCGACGTGTCGGTGGTAGCCAGGATGTCGTCCCGATCGCCTGTGCCGAACGCGATTCCGATGATCGCCTTGTTGCCCGAGGTGTACCCGAGCGAAACGGCCGTCGGACGGAAATAGATCGGGAAAAACGGTGTCAAGGCGGGCGACGCGGGTTGAGGCGCCTGGAAGAGCAGGAACGGTTTGCCGGAGCCCGCCACGAGATCCAGCTGGTTGGCGAAGGAGCCGCCCGACGCCGCCGCAGAGAGGCGAAGGTCCGTCAGGTCGATCCGCCAGAGCTGGCCGCGCGCATCGCCGACGTAAACGAAGTCCAGGTATCCGTCCCCGTTCAGATCCAGCGCCGAGGGCTCGGACGGCATGGCACCGAAGTAGACGGGAACGCAGCCTGCGCTTCCCGAGTTGATTCCGCAGCTCGAGTTGGCCCGATAGAGCGCGCGGCCCGTCTCGATGTCGACCACGTAAAGCCAGTTGCCGCGGCGGTTCATCCGTTCGCGGTCGAATCCGCCGCCGAAGATCGCCACGTAGTGGTCCTCGAAGCCGGGGGCAGGAGTGCTCGTGCTTCCGCAATCGGAGACGCAGACCTTGATCCGGCCGACCGCGGGCTTCGACCAGGTCTCGCCCATGTCCGGATAGCCGGCGCCGGGGGAGCCGGGGGAATCCGCGTCGCCGGCATCGGTGATCTCCCAGAGAACCGTGGGCCAAGCGCGCGCGGGCTGGCCGCTCCGCACCGCCGGGTCGGCCGCGTCCCGGCCGCAGCTCGGGTCGCCGGAGGCATTCAGACACTTCGGCACGGTATATCCCGGAGGCGTGGCCGGGGGACCCACGGCCCCCGTGCCGTCGCTTGTCAGCTCGTCCGGCTGCGTGACGTCCAGGGCGTAGTAACTCCCGGAGGAGTTGCGCGGCGCCGCGCCACCCAGGCCCTCGAACGCGGAACCCTCGCGCATGCCGCCCACGAGAACGGTCCTCCACGAGCGGCGCGTCGGGTCCGGAGTGCCGGCGTGGTTCGCGTCGACGAAGACGTCGGCGCCCGCGGGGCCGCCGTCGACCGTCCACTCGTCCATCTTCGTCTGGGGCCCGGCCGCGTCCTTCAGGCGCTTGAGATTCTGGAAAATGGAACGCGGGGCGTACGCGAAGAGCTCCGCGCCTGTGCCGAGGTCATAACACGAGGGCGTCGTGCCGTCGGATAAGGCCCGGCACACCGAGGGATCGCGACCGAAGGCACCGGCGTCGAATGCATGCAGGAGCCCGTCGTTCGCGCCGAGGAACAGGACGCGCCGGCGCTGGCGGTACGTTCGGAAGAACTTCTGGTAGGAGTGAAGGTCGGCAACGTAGTAGGGATAGTCGCCCGGCTGGCCGACGACCACCGGGGTCGAATGGAAAACGTCGCCGAGCTTCAACCCCTGGTATCGCTGGCTCGCTTCGGTTGTCGTCATGACCGCGTCGCGATCCCCCCACAGGAAACGCAGCGTGTTTCCGGCGTCCGTGTCCGTCAGGACCGGCGAAAGCACGCCCGGGGGCACGGTCTGCGGGCCGAGCAGAACCTTGGCGGCGGGCCACCAGGACGCCGCCGGCGAATAGGTCAGGTCCCACCGGGTCTCCGGCAGTCCGCCGGCGGAGGACAGCGGCAGCGTCGTAATCGGCGCCGGCATCGACGCGGGCAGTGAGAAGACGATCTTTCGTCCGGGATAGAAGTGCGTGGCGATCGTCGTCACGGTGTCATTCGAGTTGTCGGCGTAGCTCCCCGCCAGGAGCGGCGCTCCGGGAAAGAGCACCGCGGCGGGATTCGTCGCTCCGATCCCCGGTGTCTGCGCCAGATTCTGCCCCGCGTTCCAGATGAGGGACGACGGAGAGTTCAAAGGGGCCGGCAGCGTCAGCCCGCGGTTGGGATCGTTGGGGTCCGAAATCGTCTTCGACCCGAGCTGCACGGAACCCTGAGGGTCGAGCCGGTACCCGTTGACGCGGCCGTTCCAGACGGATCGGTTCTTCGCGGCGTTGAACGTTGCCAGATAGACCATCTGGTCCGCTCCCGCCTGCACGGAGGAAACGGTGGCCGACGCAAAGTCCTTGGCGCCTTCGTTGACGATCGAGAAGATGTCCGAGAGCGCCTGATAGAGCCCAGCGGCGGAGGAGACCGGAAAGTACCCGACGCTGCCGTCCGAGAGGACCGCGCCGCTGTTTTGAGCGATGCAGACGCCGGTTGACGACGTGGCGACCGCGCCCGCGCCGAAGCCGATGACGAAGACGGGCACGCCGATCTTCTTCAGGGGCGTCAGCACGAAGTTCGTCAGAAACGAGCAGTTGTCGTTCTGGCACCCGTTGAAGTTGTCGTAAACCAGGATGACCACGGAGGTCCGGCAGCTCGCGTCAGGATCGTCGATCCGCTTTCCATTCTGGAAGCCGTCGATCGAGGAGGTGTTGAAGTAGTCGTAAACATTCTTCAACAGGTCCTTGATCGGCGCCTGCGAGCCGTTGCGGGTCGTCAGGATCGCCTGGTTTTCCGTGACGTTCAGGCCGGCATCGACGGCTCCGAGGAGAGCGGAATCGCACCCGTCCGCGTACTGGCTGCCCGAGCCGCCGTAGCCGGGGTTGTCGTGGTCCACGGTCGAGAAAGTGCCCGTGGCCGGGTCGTAGCGGGACAGCACGGCCTGAGGCCGCATCATCCGCGAGACGCACGGATACGAATCCTGCGGCGGCAGGCAGCTGGCGCCCCACGTGTAGTCGCGCGGGACTTTGACGAGCGGCAGCGGCGCGCTGTTCGTCTGGAACTCCCAGCCGGAGCAGTTCGAGCCCACCGCAAAATCGCCCTTCGGGTCGTTCAAGAAACCGATCTCGCTTCCCGCCGAAGGTGCGGACGTAAAGAACGAGTCCGGGCCGAGCGACGCGGGTGGAGCGTAGGCCACCGTGACCGTCCCGGGGTCCCCGGCAGGCGTGCGGCTTTTCGTCTGCCACGTTCCAGAAAGCTTCTCCTGGTATTCCTTCGTCACTTCGACGGAGTGAGGCTGGGGGCCGGCAAACGGATACGCCGACAGCGTGCCGTCGGCGAACGCGTCGCCGTACTGGCCCCGCGAGAGTGTCCAGCGCAGGCGCGATGACGCGGAGCTGGCGGTCCCGTTCAAGTAGACGTACGGGGCGCCGCCGCCCCGCGACCCGAAGAACGGGCCGACGACCGTCGCGTTCGACGGCAGTGTCTGGAAGAAGGGGGAAACCCCCGTGCAGGAAGGCGATTGCAGATTGGTGCACGGGCCTTCCCCGCTCGAGCCCCACCGTTCGATCGTTCCGGCCGGCTCCTTCCAGTTCTCGGAAGGGAAATCGTCCGTGAGCGGCGCGTACAGCCAGTGCTTGCCGTAGATCGAGATGCTGCCCGCATTCGGGTTGTGGGCGAAACTCGTCAGCCCGACGTTGAAGTTGCCCCGTTTTTCCCCCACGAACTGGCGCAGCACGCGCTTCGCCGCGCCGAGCTTGCTCGAGGGCGAATCGGCATCCCCGTCCCAGGCGCTGGAGCTTCCCTGGATCGGCTGGTTGGTCGTCTGCGAATTACCGAACACGATGAGGACGTTCGGCGGAACCGAGCCGCGCTTCAGCAGGTCTTTGTCGTCACCCATGAGAACGGGAGCGGGAAGCGCGGCGAGCGCGACGATCGCGAGAGCCGAGCGAATCCGGCGCGGGGTCATTGCGGGATCGCGAGCAGCTGCGGGTAGATCCCCACGGCGGTCGTGACCGTCTTTCGCGACTGAATCGAGGGCGCCTGCGCCGAGGAGGTGAAGTGGTAGTAGTTCTCGACGATCTGGTTCGATCCGTAGCTCGCGCCGGAAGACTGGATCTGGTCGCCGGGGTGGATCGTGTAGCCAACGTTGACCGGTCGCGTGACTGTGACATCAATGTCCGCCGAAGTGCCGCCGGGATAGTGTGCGGAAAGTCCCACCGGAAGCTTTCCGCCAACGTACTTCGCGTCGGTCGCGAGCTTTGCCGTCGCGTACTGGACTCCGGAATCGGCCGCATAGAAAGTCTTGGACACCATCGTCTGATGGCTCGAGAGGCTCTGCTCGCTCGCGGCCGTGAACATCAACGAGATGCCGGCGATGGTCAGGACCAGCAGCATCAACATGGCAAGAAAGAGAACGAAGCCTCGCTGACGGGAGGCGATTCGTTTGCGCAACCGGGCTCGTCGTGGGTGAGTCATTGGTAGTTCCTCATGGCAACGGAAAAGGACTGCATCCGGCGGCGGTAGGGCCGCCCGGTTCTGGACGGGTCCGAGAACGAAACGGCGGTCGAGTCGAGCGTCCGAATTCCCGTGGCGCCCGGCCCGCCATATCCGGCGTCGGGATCGGCGGACTTGACCACGAGCGACAGCCAGACGGACCGCAGAGACGGCGTCGCGAGCGACGGGTTCGGCGGACCGCTCGTAATACTGCGATCGATGAAGCCCTGGACCTGACTGATCCCGGACGTCGAGATGGGAAGCATGGCGTCGACCTCTCCGGCCACGTTGCCAATCCACTCGTCCGCGTTCGCGAGCGAAGTATTCACCGCCGACGCGGAGATCCCGCGATCCGGAGTCGACCCGTCCGCGCCATCGACGCCGTACGCGACCTGGAAATCCTCTACTTCTCCTACGAGCGGAGCGACGTCGAACGCGCCGGAGGAAGGATCAGAGATGGCGACGGAAAGAACCGGGTGAGTGTCGAGAGCGCTGCCAGAGGCGTCGTCCCGGCCCTCGTCGACGAAGAGCAGCACGTCATCCACGGCACCGCATAAGAAAGGCTTCTGCAGGGCGGGGGAGCCGCTGGTGGTCGCGTTCAAGGCCCGCGCGCCGGGATCCTGCGGGTTCATCGTGAACGTGAAGGTGTTGGCGGTACGCGTGTACCAGGTGCCCGAAGCCTCCACGCGCCCGACGTAATAAAGGGGAACGAGATAGATCGAGCTTCCGACGGTCACCGTCTGGCTCGCCGAGTCCGCAATGACGAAATAGAAGGCGCGCGTCTTCGATGCGAGGGAGGGGAGGGAGCCCGGGACGTAATTTACGACCCCACTGTTGGCCGTCGCGCGGATCGTCACAGTCATCAGAGAAGTACCGTCGCAGCCGCCGCTGCACGTGACGTCGGCCGATGTGAGCGCGTACTCGTCTCCGAAGAGAACGCCGCGGACGCGAAGCGCGTCCGTGCCCTGGCGGATGAAGTGCCGCGCGCCCGAGATGTCCCGGACCGACTGTCCACCGGCGATATTGTTGGCCGCCGGAAGAATGGCGCTCGCGTAAAACAGCTGCCCCGCGCGGGCCTGCCGGACGATGCGGGCGAGCTCTCCGATTCCGGCGCGGACCGATTGCTGCGCCTCGGCCACCGAGGTCTCCTGCTTGGCGATGCGGGAAGAAGAATCGAGCAGACCGTAAATGCCGGCGACGAGCCCCACGACCAGAGCCGTCGCCACGAGCGCCTCGACGAGCGCAAAGCCGCGCTCACGTCCGACGCCGTGACTAGTTTGCACTGGCATCCCGGAAACGGACGTAGGCGGACTGCGTCGTGGTGCGCAACCCCGGGAACGGGCCTTCTGTGGGACGAACGGTGACCGTGACGAGCTTGACGGAGTAGGTCGCGGGGGCGGTCACGCGCGTGGCCAGATCCGGGGCCCACTGCTCGATGACATACGTCCGCGTGTAAGGGAAGACGCGCCATCCCACGCCCGGCGAGGACGAGGAGAACGAGACGCCGCCGGTCTCGGGCTTGTACCAGAGGGGAAGATCGTTTACGCATCTGGGGTTCGCGGCGACGATGCTGCCCGGCCCGGTGGTCCCCATACCCGCGGGCGCGGCCGCATTGGCGCCATCTGCGATCGCGAGGCGGGGGTCCGTTGCCGGATAGCCGATCAGCTCCTCGAGTTTTTCTCCCGCCAGGGCGTTGACGTTGCCGAGCTGGTTCGAGGACGCGTTCGTCTTCACAGAGCTCGCGAAGAGCGGCGCGATCGCGAGAAGGCCGAAGGCGAGAAGCGTCATCGCGACGGCAACTTCGATCAGTGTCAGACCCCGTTCCGATCGCCTCCCGCGCGCCTTCATTGCCAGGTCCATCCGCTCGCGACATAACCCTGCCCGTCCTGATACTTGTCCGAGCGGATCCTGCCGGTCAGGTCCGAGTCGACCGTCACGCGGAAGAAGTTCTGGCCGCTCCAGTCCGCGAAGTAGAGTCCGCGCCCGCCGGAGGAGGTTGGAAGGATCGAGTTGGACGGGTCCTGCGGGGGCAGGATACCGCCCGTCGGAAGGAAGACGACGCGATCGACGATCCCCGCGTCTCCGAGGTAGCCGTCGAAAGACATTCCGTCCCCCGCGTCATCCGCCGCGCCGCCATACTTCCAGAAACGGACCGACGTTTCGATCGTGACGTCTTCGAGAGTCGGCTCGTCGGTGGCGGGAGACGTCGCGAAGGTCCCGGCGTCCTGCTGGCAGTTGGCGGCGGCCGCCTGCTCGTCGGCCGGGAGGGCGGCGGAGAAGTCGTTCGCGCGGTCCTGAAACGAGTGGAGCCGGATCTGCCCCTCCCGCGTTCGCGAGGCGACGACGACCACGTTGGCGCCGCGCCGGATCGCCTGGAGGCGGGCGACGGCGAAGACCTGGCGGATCGAGGCGAGAGCGCCGAAGGTGCGAGCGCGACGGATCATCTTGCCCGCGACGGGGACGGTCACGGCGCAGAGAAAGCCGAGAAGGACCAGCGCGATCAGGAGCTCGACCAGTCCGAAGCCCGCCTCGCCTGGACGGAATGCGCGATCCGGTCGGGTGTGGAGCAATGTGTTCTCCGGGAAAGTGGCGATACCAGCAGGCTAGTGCTCGGACGAGGAGAAAACACCTGTTCGGGACGTGGAAATGACGGACAGGGGAGCCCTGTCCCACCCTGTTCCCGGGGGCAGTATTTTGAACGTCCAGTCGAGGAGAGCCCGGAAACTGTACTTAGGGGCTACAATTTCTAATCCCGTGGCACTCTCGTCCGTCCGTCGGTCCGTCTGTGTTTTCTCGTTTCATCCGCTCATGTTTCGAATCGTCCGCGGTCTCCTCCCCGAACCGATGTTTGAGCTGGCGGATCAGCGCGTCTCGGCGGAACCGCACGAGGTTTCGGTCGCGGCCGAAATCCCCGAAGCCGTCGCTTACATTGTCGAGTCGCATTCGCGGCCCGGATCGACCGAGGCGGTCGTCGAACGAATCTCGGCGCGCTTTCCCTCAGCGGCGATTTGCGTCATGGGAGAAAAGTTCGGCGACAGCCAGGCGTTCCCCTTGATGCAGGTGCGCGTACGCGGGTTCGTGACCTTTGCGGACGCGCCCGCTCAACTGGCTCGCGCGGTGGAAGCGATTTCAAACGGCGGGTTTTGGATTTCGCGCAATCTCCTCACACAGTTCCTGGAGGCGACCGTCGCGGCCGACGGGCGGATCCGCGCTCGTGGAGCCCGGGGCGACCTCACCCAGCGGGAACAGGAGGTCTCAGACGGCCTGCTCCAGAACCTCTCGAACAAGGAGATCGCCAAAAAACTCGGGATCACGGAGCGGGGTGTGAAGTTCCACGTTTCAAATCTTCTCGACAAATTCCAGGTGCGACGGCGAACGGACCTGATTCTCCTGTTTCTGACGAAGCGGTGACCCGGCGTCCGAGGTCCTCCCGTCGTCGACGCGAGGTTTGCTTCGGAGCTCAGGCACCTCGAGATCTGGCTCGGCCGAACAAAGAACAAAGTGCAAAGGGTGATCGAGCCAGGAGCGCGCAGCCGCGGAGAGACCCTCCGTCAACCCCAGCCGAACCAGAGGAAGGCCGCTCCTTTCCCAGCGTGCTTCCCTCTCCGCTCTCATGTGCCCGACCGTCGGCCCGGAGCAGAGGCCGCGTGTAAGCTATCCGTCATGAGCTCGTTGCACCTCGCCCAGGTCAATATCGCGCGCATGCGGGCCCCGCTCGAGGATGTCGTGATGAGCGGCTTCGTGGCGCGGCTGGATGAGATCAACGCCCTGGCAGACCGCAGCCTCGGCTTCGTCTGGCGGCTCCAGACGCCGGAGGGAAACGCCACCTACCTGCGGCCGTATGACGATGACCGCATCCTCTTCAACTTGAGCGTGTGGAAGAGCGTCGAGGACCTCAAGAACTACACCTACCGCACCGTGCACGCGGAGATGCTGCGAGATCGTCGCGAATGGTTCGAAAAATTTGACTCGCCTGCGGTCGCGCTCTGGTGGATTCCGGGCGGGCACGTGCCATCGGTGGACGAAGCGAAGAAGCGGCTCGACCACCTGCGGGAAAACGGCCCCGCTCCCTTCGCGTTTACTTTTCGCGTGCTTTTCCCGCCCGATGCCGAGCAGGTCGCGTCGATCGACTTTTCGACGTTCGAGCCCTGCCCGTCTTCGACCTAGTCGTCAGGATCCGGTTCAGTGTTGCGGCGGAAAGTCCCACGCGAGCGGCGATCTGCGCGGCCGCATCGCGTCGGCGCCTCAGGCGAAGAACCTTCTAGCTGGTCGGCTTAGACACCTCCAGCCTCATCGATCTGGACCCGGATGGGCAACGACCTCACGTAAACAACGTCCTGAGAAATCACACCTGCCTCGCTCGGCGGAACTATCCTCGGGGAGCGGCCTTCTGCGCAACCTCGATCTGCGGGATCAGGATGTCCCGGATGTAGTGCCAGTACGGAACCAGCGCGAGCGCGTCGCGGGCGTAGCGATCGGCCGCCGCGACATCCGGATCCGTCCGGTTGAGGTTTGCGAACGCGAGGTTCATCAGCAGCTCGGGCTGGCCCCAGGACGGATCGAGGACGTCGGTCACGCGCTCCTGCTTCGCGGCTTCGAGCCCGGCCCGATAGGTCTCGATCGCCTTCGCCTGGCTGCCCCCGAACTGCGCCGGCGTGTAGTACTGGGTCGCGCCCAGGACCCACGCCAGCCTCGGGTTGGCCGGAGCGTCCTGCTGGGCCTGGGCCAGCAGCTCCCGGTGTTTTTTTGAAGCCCGACATCTGTTCGGGACCGCTCGCGAGATACGCGAGATTTCCCCAGCAGGACGCGTCGCCGATGCGGGCGTCGGTGAACTGCGGGTCGGAGAACAGGGCGAGCTCGAACTCCTGGATCGCCGTCTTCAAGTCCGCGGCAATCTCCGACGGATCGGCCTTGTCGTTGAACCCGTTCAAGGCGCGGCGCCAGAGCGCGAAGCCCGCCAGTAGCGCGCGCGTGCCGCGAATGGCCCATCCGTGTAGGGAGCCATGGCGGCGAAGAGCCGCGCGAGCTCCGGCCGCTTTCCTTCGTAGTCGGCCCGGCGGATCTTCGCGGCGAGATCGGCGACGGCCGCGGGCGACTCGGACCCCACAGTCCGGGAAGCCGGGACGCGCGGGGTCTGCGGCTGACCCGTCGAGCACCCCGTGAACGCCATCCCGGCCGCGATCAGAATCGGCGCCCATGCCTTTCGAGAGGTTCGTCTGGTCATGTCTTTTTCCTCGGCGAATCGAATTTGGGCAGGCCTCTGGCTCGATACGGCGGCCGATCCCGAAGGTTTTCGGAGACGAGCATGGTGCGGGGGAGGGTGGAGGCAGGAGTAAAAGAGCGGGCCCGCCGGTTGCGTGGGACATGACCCTCCGGCGATGGCTCTTCGCCTGCGCCGCCGTAGCGCTGTTTTCGATGGTTTCCGCCTTGGCCACCGGTCAGCAGCAGCCGATCTTCGGCTGCCGGCACGCCATCAACTGCCGCGCGTCCCCCGTCAGCGCGTCCGCCTTGAACGACGCGTCGGCGTCGGGGCTTCTGGTCAGCGGCAGTGTCCGGTGGGGACCCGGCTTCCACTTCGGCCTTTCGATGCCGATCCTGAATCTGCCGGCGCGGAAGTCGCCTCCGGAGATCGACATCCACGCGTTTCACCTGCACGACGTCACCCTGCTCCCGACGGCCGTCCCCGCGCCCTCTCCGACGCCCACCGTGCCGCCGGCGTCGCCCGCCGAGCCGGCGCGATCGATGTGGGAGCGGGGCTAGGTCCTTACTTCAGCAGATCGTCGATCGCCGCCGACAGCCTCTCCTCGGTCATCCGGGTCGGGGAGTAACGGACGACCACGCCTTTGCGGTTGACGAACACGAAGGTCGGCGTCGCGGAGGCCCCGTAGCGCAGCATCGCCTCATCGCTGATCGGCACCGGGACGGATCCATTCAGCTTGTAGACCTCGGCCCACGACTTCTCGATCTTCTGCTTTTCCTCGGAGTGGTCCCCCGCCGCGTAAAAGCGCGTCGGGGCGACGAACGCGACCCCTTTCGAGGCGTACTTCTCGACGGTGCGCCGGAACGCCGCGGCCTGCATCCGACAGTCCCCGCAGGCTTCCCACCAGAAGAAGAGGACGGCCGGCTTGCCTCGCAGCGATGCGAGCTCGGGGGCTTCCGGTCCGACGCGGTCCTCGGCTCGGATGGCGGGGGCGGGCTTACCTTCGAGCTCGATCAGGTTTCGCCGCTTCCAGATGCGCGCGCGCAGATTGAACGGGGCGCCCTCCCTCGACCGCGAGCTCTCTTCCAGGAACCGGACCGCCTCGGCCTTTTTCCCCGACGCGGTGAGCGCCTGCGCCTGGACCTCGATCGCCGTTCCGAGCGCGTAGACGGCTTCGCGATGGGTGTCGTAGTCGGCCGGAGTCTTCAGCTCCGCGTCCGCGAGCTCGCGCGCCGACTTCGCGTACCTCGAGGCGGTGGTCCACTCGCCCATCAGGGCGGCGCCGCGCGCGACCCAGGCGAGTCCCAGAAGATAGTCGCCATCCTCACCCTTTTCCGACCGGTGATACTCCAGGATCGACTCGGCGCTCGGCAGGTCGCCGGCGGAAATCTTCAGCCGGATCATCCGCACGTCGTCGGGGGGCGATGCCGGGGCGGCCGGCGGAGATCCCGCCGGCGGAGATGCGGGCAGGGACGTGGGCTGCTGGGCGAACGAGACGGCGGATACGGCGGAGACGGTGCAGGCGAGGACCAGGGGCAGGAGTCTGCTCGGGTTCATGGTTCTCCTTTTCGTCGCGCCTCGCGGTCAGAAGCCGCGAACCTGACCCGTCGCCGGAACATTCCACGCCTAAAGAGGGTGTGAAGTTCCGACACGCGTGCTTGCCGGATCGAGCCTCCCACAGGCGCTGCCGGGGTGCTTTTCATGCGGCCGGAGGGAGAGAACCGCCCGGAACGGCAGAAGGAAAATCCTCCCGCTCTGAATCCCGGGGCGGGATTCTGCGTAACACAACGATGCGGCGCGGGTTGATAGGCTAGAAGCTCCCGAGCGCCCCTGACCCGACCGCGTCGAAGCCCCCTTCGAGTGCGCGGGTCTCCCGACCGGCCTGGGAAACGAAATGGAGAAGATTCGATGAAACGACGAATGATTCTGATGCTGGCGGCGGCGGGCATCTTCATCGCGACGATTGCCGCCATCAAGACCCGGCAGATCCAGGCCGGGATCAAGCAGGGCGCCTCGTTTCAGCCGCCTCCGGAGTCGGTGACGACCATCATCGCGAAGAAGGAGCAGTGGCCGATGACCTGGAGCTCCATCGGATCCGTGACCGCCGTCCACGGCGTCACGGTGAGCGCCGACCTGCCGGGCATCGTCGACAGGATCCAGTTCGAGTCGGGACAGACCGTCGGTGCGGGCGCCGTGCTCGTGCGCCTGGACACCAAGCAGGAGCAGGCGCAGCTCGCCGCGGCCGAGGCCGCGCGCAACCTGTCCGACCTGAACCTGAAGCGCGCGAAGGGGCTGGTCGAGCAGGGTATCTCCGCGCAGGCTGACCTCGATCGCCTCGCCGCCGAGCAGAAACAGGCCGCGGCCCGGGTCGGCGAGATCCACGCGACGATCGAGCGCAAGACGATCCGGGCGCCATTTTCCGGGGTCCTTGGCATCCGCCAGGTCAACCTCGGGCAGTACCTCGAAGGGGGGGCGGCGATCGTGCCGCTTCAGTCCGTCCGACCGGTTTACGTCAACTTCAGCGTGCCCCAGCAGCAGGTGGCGGCCCTGAAGGTCGGCTCGCGGATCCACGTCGCGGCGGAGGGCGGGGAGGCGGTCGCCGCGGACGGCCGCCTGACCGCGATCGACTCCGTGGTGAACGAGTCCACGCGCAACATCCAGGTTCAATCGACCTTCGACAATGCCGATGGAAAGCTGCGTCCAGGCATGTTCGTCAAGACCAACGTCGGCCTCGGCTCCGCGGACCCGGCGATCACGATCCCGACCTCGGCGATCAAGTACGCGCCCTACGGCGATTCCGTCTTCATCGTCGAGGATGTCACCGGGCCCAAAGGACAGAAGTACCTCGGCGTGCGGCAGCAGTTCGTCAAGCTGGGCAATTCGCGGGGCGACCAGGTCGCCGTGCTCACCGGCGTCAAGCCGGGTGAAGTCGTGGTCACTTCCGGCGTCTTCAAGCTGCGGACTGGCGCCGCCGTCAACGTCAACAACAAGGTGCAGCCCGGCAATAACCCGGCCCCGAAGCCGGAGGATTCCTGATGAAATTCACCGATCTCTTCGTCAAGCGCCCGGTCCTCGCGATCGTCGTCAACCTCGTCATCCTGATCGCGGGGCTGCAGTCGATCCGATCGCTCTCGGTGCGCCAGTATCCGCGGAGCGACATCGCGGTCATTCAGGTCTCGACCGTGTACGTCGGCGCCAACGCCGACCTCGTCCGCGGGTTCCTGACGACGCCGCTCGAGCGCGTGATCGCGAGTGCCGACGGGATCGATTACCTGGAATCCTCCAGCGCGCAGGGCGTCAGCACCATCACGGTCCATCTGAAGCTGAACTACGACGCCAACGCCGCTTTGACGCAGATCCAGACGAAGGTGGCGCAGGTCCGCAACGACCTTCCGCCCGAGGCCCAGGCGCCGGTCATCGAGCTGCAGACCGCCGACACGCAGTTTGCCTCGATGTACCTGGGCTTCGCCTCGAAGGACCTCGACCAGAACCAGATCACCGACTACCTGACGCGCGTGGTCCAGCCGAAGCTGTCCGCCGTCTCGGGCGTGCAGCGCGCGGACATCCTCGGCGCGCGCGTCTTCGCGATGCGCATCTGGCTGAAGCCCGAAAAGATGGCCTCCCTCGGGATCTCGCCGTCTCAGGTGCGCGACCTGCTGGGGGCCAACAATTACCTCTCGGCGCTCGGGAGCACGAAGGGGTCCATGGTCTCGGTGAACCTCGTCGCGAACACGAACCTTCAGACGGTGGATGAGTTCAAGCAGCTGGTCGTCAAGGAGGAAAAGGGAACCGTCGTGCGGCTCTCCGAGATTGCGGACGTCGTGCTGGGGGCCGAGAACTACAACGAGGACGTCCGCTTCAACGGCCAGACGGCGACCTTCATGGGGATCTGGGTGCTCCCGACCGCGAACTCCCTCGACGTGATCCGGAAGGTCCGCGAGGAGATGAAGCAGGTCCAGACGCAACTGCCCGCCGGCATGACGTCTGGTGTCCCCTACGATTCGACGCTCTACATCGACAAGGCGATCAGCGAGGTCTTGAAGACGCTCTCCGAGACGCTCGTCATCGTCATCATCGTCATCTTCCTGTTTCTGGGATCCTTCCGATCGGTCCTCATCCCGATCGTCGCGATCCCTATCTCCCTGATCGGCGCGGTCTTCCTCATGCTCGTCGCGGGGTTCACGATCAACCTCCTGACGCTTCTGGCGATCGTGCTATCCGTCGGGCTCGTTGTCGACGACGCCATCGTCATGGTCGAGAACGTCGAGCGGCACCTGCACATGGGGCAGAAGCCGTTCGAGGCGGCGATCCACGCCGCGCGCGAGCTGCGCGGTCCGATCATCGCCATGACGATCACTCTCGCCGCCGTCTACGCTCCGGTCGGCCTCCAGGGGGGCTTGACGGGAGCGCTTTTCCGGGAGTTCGCCTTTACCCTCGCCGGCGCCGTCATCGTGTCGGGAGTCGTCGCTCTGACGCTCTCGCCGATGATGAGCTCAAGGCTACTTCGCGCGGGAGACACCGAAAAGGGCTTCGCGGGATTCGTCAACCGGCGCTTCGACGGCGTTCGACGCCGCTACACGGCCCTTCTGACCGGGACGCTCAACTACCGCGCGGTGGTGTTCGTGTTGTGGGCGATCGTCACGGCTCTGATTTTTCCCTTCTACATGTTTTCGCAGAAGGAGCTCGCGCCGGTCGAGGATCAGAGCATCGTGTTCGGGATCATCCAGGCTGCTCCGAACGCGACGCTCGATCAGACCAAGTTGTTCACCAGGCAGGTCAATGACGTGTTCCAGTCGTTCCCGGAGACCCAGGCGACGTTTCAACTCACGTTTCCCGGCGGCGGCTTCTCGGGCATGGTGACCAAACCCTGGGACGAGCGGAAGAAAAGCACTCCGCAACTGCAGCTTCAGGTCGCCGCCGGTGTTTCGAAGATCCCCGGGATCCGCGTTATCCCGCTCGTCCCGCCCGCGCTGCCTGGCGGCGGCAGCTTCCCCGTGGACTTCGTCATCACATCGACGGCCGAGCCGCAGCAGCTCGCGGAGTTCGCGAATCAGATCGTCGGCAAGGCGTTCGCGAGCGGTAAGTTCATCTATGCCGACTCGGATCTGAAGTTCGACCAGCCGCAGGCCGAGGTGGTCTTCGACCGCGACAAGCTGCGGTCGCAGGGAGTCGATCTCGCCCAGGCGGGCAAGGACCTGTCGACGCTGCTCGGCGGCAACTACGTCAACCGGTTCAGCGTGCAGGGTCGCAGCTACAAGGTCATTCCTCAGGTGAAGCGATCGGAACGGCTGACGCCCGACCAGCTCTCGCAGATCTACGTGCGGGGATCGAACGACAAGCTCGTCCCTCTCTCGACGTTTGCGACGTTGAAGACGACGACCGAGCCCCGCGAGCTGAAACGCTTCCAGCAGCTGAACGCCGTGCACATCCAGGGGGTCATTCCCCCCGGCGTCTCGCTCGTCACCGCGCTCGAGTACCTGGAAACGGAGGCGAAGAACATTCTGCCCTCCGGGTTCACCGTCGACTACGCCGGAGAGTCCCGCCAGGTGCGCACGGAAGGCGGAAAGTTTCTGGGCACGTTCCTGCTGTCCGGCATCCTGATCTACCTCGTGCTCGCCGCGCAGTTCGAGAGCTTCCGCGACCCGTTCATCATCCTCGCGGGATCCGTCCCCCTCGCTCTGGCGGGATCGCTTCTTTTCTCGTTCCTCGGCTTCACAACGCTGAACATTTACAGCCAGGTGGGGTTGATCACTCTCGTGGGATTGATCGCGAAGAACGGAATCCTGATCGTCGAGTTCGCGAACCACCTCCAGGAGGAGGGCGCGGACAAGGTGCATGCGGTCATCGAGGCGGCGGCCACCCGGCTGCGGCCCGTCCTGATGACGACGGCCGCGACGGTCATGGGGCACATGCCCCTCGTGTTCGCGCGCGGTCCGGGCGCTGGCGCGCGAAACAGCATCGGGATCATGCTCGTGACCGGAATGATCATCGGAACGATGTTCACGCTGTTCGTCGTCCCGTCGATCTACGTCCTCGTCGCGAAGACCCACAAGGCCATCGGCAAGGATCTCGAGGCGGACAACGGCGTGGCGGGCCTGGCGGAGGCGGCCGGGTAATCCGCACGGCGGCGGCAGGCGCCAGTCGCTTTACCCGGCGTCTCCGCCTCCCGCCTCCCGCGCGGCACGCTCAACGCTCAACGCCCCCGCAATCGTGGGGCCGGCGAGCGTGGCCGCCTTCAGGATCTCCGCTCTAAGGCCCGAAAAATCGTCCCTTTTCTCTCCGGCGCCGCCCGCGGTATCTTCCCGGTATCGAAACCGTTCATGCGGCGAGGGGGAGGATTTCATGTCATCGAGGACGACGGAGACGCTGGTGATTCCGGCGATCAAGGCGGCGCCGAATCCGGACGAAATCCTGATCCCACTCTTCACCGGAATGTGGGCGATGCAGGCCGTTGCCACCGCCGCCCGGCTGGGCCTTCCCGATCTTCTGGCGGTCGGGCCCCGGACTCCCGAAGACGTCGCTGCCGAAGCGGGGACGCATCCCCGCGCCACGCGCCGCCTCCTGCGCGCGCTCGCCAATCTCAGCCTGGCGTCGCTGGTTTCCGGAGGACGCTATGAGCTGACCGCCGCCGGGGATCGCCTGCGGACCGGAGTGCCCGGAACCTTCAAGGACGCCTTCATCGCGGAAACCGACGAAGTGCACTGGCAGAGCTGGGCGCGCGCCGCCGACGCCGTACGGACCGGAGATCCTCGTCCGCAGGCGGTGTTCGGGATGCCCGCCTTTGACTACTACGCGAAGCACCGCGAAGAGGGAGAGCAGTTCGGCCGCGCGATGGAGAACATCTCGCGGTTCGCGGCCCACGCCGTGCTCGAGGCCTACGATTTCGCCGGGGCGCCGACGGTTCTCGACGTGGGCGGTGGAAACGGCAGCATGGCGATCGCGATCCTCGAGAAATATCCGGAAGCCCGGGGGATCGTCTTCGACCTTCCCTACATCGAGAAGCACGCGAAAGAGCGCATTCGCGACCTCGGCGTGGAGAGCCGGTGCCGGTTCGAAGCCGGCGATTTCTTCCAGAGCATCCCGCGGGGCGCAGACGTCCACCTGATGAAATTCATCCTGCACGACTGGGACGATGAGGAATCGCTGCGCGTGTTGCGGAGCTCCCGCGCGGCGATCGAAGACGGAGGCCGGCTCGTGCTGATCGAGATGGTGGTTCCGGAGGGCGACACATCCGACATGGTGCATCTCATGGACCTGAACATGCTGGTGATGACGGGAGGGCTGGAGCGCACCGCGGCGGAGTACGGATCGCTGCTCGAGCAGGCGGGCTTTCGTCTCGAACGCGTCGTCCCGACGGCGAGCCCATTCTCCGTCATCGAAGCCAGGGCGGTGTGAAGAGGCTTGTCAGTTGTCAGTTGTCAGTTGTCACTTTTCAGTTGCCAGCCTTCAGTTGGCAGGAATCGAAATCGGTGATCGGATCTCCCGTTGAACGCCCGACGCGCCTTC
>JBDUBP010000076.1:0-6913 GCA_040004075.1 Acidobacteriota bacterium
CCGCAGCGTGAGCCTCCTCCCTCCCTTCGGTCGGGAGACTTCTCACGCTGCGAGCCCGGCCACCATCTCGATGGAAGCGCAGCTCTGCCCCCTCTTCCCTCGCGCCGCGGAGAGGGCTGGGGTGAGGGGCGTCACTCATGTGGAAGGGGGAGCCGAAAAACGGGGCTGCTTGCGGCGTCCGGGGGAGATGGCTGGGGTGGGTCCGGCCCTCTTCAATCCCGCGCGAGAACGTCGTGCAGGGCGTTTGCGACGACCCGCTTCGGTTTCTTCGTCATGTGCAGGACGACGTCCACGGAAAATGGCTCCGTTCCCTCGAGCGGGACCGTTCCGAAGCGGCTGAGCTCTCCCTTTCCGAACTCGACGTATATCGGCAGGAGCGAGCGAAATCCGGCGGAGACGCCCTCCTGCGCGACGGTGCCCTTCAGTCGGTAGTTGTCGCCGTCCTTTTTCTCGATCTCCAGCGAGACTTTGAAGCGGGGAATCTCGCTGCCGTAGACCCACTGCTGGAAGAACCAGTCGGCCTTGCCGTCTCGCGTGGCGTTCAGGCTCGGCGTCATGTGCCGCTCCACCGCGTCCTGGAAGTCCCGCGTGCTCGGGCTCTTGCCCGAGTTCGCGGTCACGAAGTCCTGCATCATCGCCTTGAATTTCTCGTCGGGATTGGGAGAGGCGGGATCGCGAAGCAGCATCCGAATCATGTGGAGAACGTACGCCCCCTTCGCGTAAACCATGGCGTCGTAGGCGGCCGGGTTCCTTCGCGTCATGAGCCGGTAGCCGGACGTCATCGGTCCGGCCGCATCGTTGGCCAGGCTCGATTGGGGCGGTTTCATGACGATCCACCGGCGCGCTCGCTCCCAGAACGCTCCGGCGCCCTTCAGGCCGCCGGTGTGCTCGAGAATCAGCCCCGCGGAAAATTCGGCGAATCCTTCTGACAACCACTGGTCGCGGTAACTCGACCAGCCCACGAGGTGACCCCACCACTGATGCGCGAACTCGTGCAGCCCGACCTGGTCGACGAAGGCGGCCGTGTTGGCAAGGCCGAGCTCCCGCCGCGTCGTCCCGTCGAGAAACGAGAGATAGGGAAGGAAGACGAGGGAGGGCCATGACTGTCCGAAGCTCCACTGGGTCTGCTCGGTGATCGAGACGTGGTCCTGCGGCAGGCGGCCGAAATAGGCGGTGCAGACGCGCGCCGCGTTGGTGCCGTCGGCGAGCGCGGCCTGCGCGATCGAATCGGTGTCGACGCGAACCTCATGCATTCCGAGCGAACCGGACGTGCTGGCGAAGGGGCCGCTCGCGGAGCCGCGCGATCCCGCCTGAGCCAGATACTGGTTGATCTCGTTGACGACGTCCGGCGTGCCCGGGTTGGTGTACACGTCGATGCGGACTCCGCTGGCCCGGTCCTCGTACTGGATCTTCTTGAAATTGCCGTAGTTGAACCCCGCCACCCGGATCGGCTGGTCCGACTTCCACACGGAAACGCGCAGGTCGCCTTCGACGCGGTCTTCCATCTGCTTCCCCACGGAGACGACCTGGTTGGCCTTCGGCACCCGGTACGTCAGGTCGAACGTCGAGGGGTCCGAAAAGGTGCCGAAATTCGGGTACCAGCTTTCTCGCGCCTGGACGACGAAGACGCCGTCGCCCGCGTTCTGCAGGACGTCCTTGCCCTCGTAGGCGATCCGCAGGTCGCAGGGCTGCCCGGCGGCGGGGGAGGAAGGCAGGACGGCGGCGGCGTCGGAGTCCTCCGTGGCGATTTCCTGGATGACCTGGACCGGAAGGGCGGGACTGCCCGCGCCGCACGTGAGCGCGGCTTCGCGGATTCGCAGCTTGCCCGTCAGCGCCAGCGGGAGCACCCGCAGTCGAGGACCCGCCGCGATGAACCGGATGGTCGTCGAGCCGCGGATGTCTCCGTTGCGGAGAATCGTCGTCTCGATCTGGTAGTGGCTCGCTCTCGCGATCGGCCGCGGCGGGTGAACGGGCTCGCCTCTCGAGTGCGAGAGGTACCAGAACCCCGCGTTCGGCTCCTCCATCGCGAAGAGGGCCGACTCTTCCGATCCGAGCCGAAATTGAAGAGAGAGCCAGTCGAGCCCCGCCGGATCGACCGCCACGAGGCTGAAGGGAAGCTTCTTGCCGGCAAAAGCGGCGAGAAAAACGCCGGAATCCTCCGGCGCGAGGATTCCGCGAAGCAATCGGATCTGCAGGTTCGTGCGGAGCACCTTCCGCTGCTTCCGCGAGAAGTCCTCCCAGATCTTCCCCGCCGCCGGGGGAGCGGCGCCGGGCGTCGCACGCGACTCGATCTCTGCGGCGGTCCCGTCCCCGAAGAGCAGGACGAGGGACTGAAAGCGGTCGGTGAAGGCGGCCGCGAGCTTCTCCCCGCTGACCATGGCGAAGTGCCGCGCTTCCGCTTCGGAAGCGGGCGTCAGCTCGACCGTTCCCTGGCCCGAGAAAACGGCGCCCACCGCACGACCCTCGACGAAAGGCAGCATCTGGAACGAGCCGGACTCGAATCGAAAACGAAACGCGTCGCGCTCCAGGACCAGATTCGAGACCGTCAGGCCCGGGCCCGCCGGCCGCGCGGCGCGCAGCGACGCATAGGGCGATCCGTCGGCGAGACCGATGCCCGCCGCGAGCGCCACGCCTGAGAGGAGAGACGCGAGACGGATGCCCGCCGCGATTTCGCGCATCGGAGGCTCCTAGAGGACCGGGAGGAGTGAACCGGCAAGGTAGCACGCAGGGGAGCTGTCCGCTCTCCGCTCTGAGCGGTCAGGGTGTCGTCAGCGGCCGGTTCTTCCGGGGCGACGCGGCGACCGGGGCACGGATGACTGCCCTCACCCCGACCTCTCGCCGCGGCGGGTCTCGGGGGAGAGGGCGCTTTCCTCTCGGCCTGCGGAGGCGGTTGAAATTTCTTCTCCGATTCGCGCCGCTTCGTCGAGCAGCGCAACGAGATCGTCCTCGCGCGTGCGGAAATTGACTATGCAGACCCGGAGCGCCGTGCGCCCCTTGAGGATGGTGGGCGCGAGAAAAAACGAGCCGTCGCCGACCAGGCGGTTGACGATGCGCCGGTTGACTGCGTCGAGGTCCGCGTCGGAGAGCTCTCGCCCGGCCGGTCGGTACCGGAAGTTGACGATCGACAGAACCGTGTCCGCCAGGCGCTCGAACTCGGGGCGTCGATCCACCGCGTCGGAGAGGAACCGTGCCAGCCGCACGTCGTTCTCGATGCTCGCGGCGTATCCCCGGCGGCCGTGCGTCTTCCATCCCATCCAGACTTTGAGCGCTTTGAATCCCCTCGAGAGCTCGACGCCGCGCTCGGCGAACCAGGCGGGCCCGGGAAAGGGACTTTCGGCGTCGGATGCCAGGTACTCGGGGAACCGGCGGAAGGTGCTGCCCAGCCGCCCCGGCTCGCGGACGAGGGTCGCCCCGGCCTCGTAGGGGACGTAGAGCCACTTGTGGGGGTCGGCGGCGACCGAATCCGCCCGCGCCATTCCCGAAAAGAGGGGCGCGAGAAGGGGAGACAGCACGGCCATCGCGCCGTAGGCGCCGTCGACGTGGAACCAGAGGCGTTCGCGGGCGCAAAAATCCGCGAGCGCGTCCAGCGGATCAATGGCTCCCGTGTTCACCGTTCCCGCATTTCCGACGACGATAGCCGGGGTGAAGCCGGACGCGCGGTCCTGCGCGACGGCCCGCTCGAGGTCCTCGACGCGGATCCGGAACTCTTCGTCGGCGGGAAGCTTGCGCAGTTGAGAGGTCCCGATTCCGAGGAGGTCCACGGCCTTGTCGACGCACGCATGCACCTGGTCGCTGGCATAGACGGTCAGGCGAGGACTGTGCGCACCGCCGAGGCCGTCCTCGCGGACGTTGCCCGGCGTTTGCGCGCGGCGCGCGGCGGCGAGGGCCGTGAAGTTGGCCATCGACCCGCCGGACACGAGGATCCCTTCGGCTTCCGCCGGAAAGCCGATCGCGGAAGCGAGCCAGGCGATCACCTGATTCTCGACGTGGATCGCCGCGTGGTCGCCTCCCCAGCAGTTCGGGTTCATGGCGGCCGCGAGGCCGTCCGCCGCGACGCCCACGGGGTCCGCGGTCGCGTTGATGAACCCGTAGAAGCGAGGATGCGAATTTCCCATCGGGAAGGGGAGGATGTGCTCGCGGACGAACGCGAGCGTCTCTTCGAACGGGACGCCCTCTTCCGGAGCGGGTCCGGAAAAAAGTCCCGCCGCGTTTCCGACTTTTCCGAACACCGGGCGGGAAATCAGACTCTCGCGATGCCCGGCGACCGCGTCGGCGGCCAGATACCCGATGCGGCGGACCTCCTCCGGCGGGAGGTCGAAGCGGGCCGAGTCATGAGGCCGCTTCTCGACGTCCTTCACGCGGCCCCCGGGAGGGCGCCTTCGAGGGCAAGGAGCTCTCGTTTCCATCGAAGACCGGACCCCTTCGCGCCGCCGGAGTAGCCCCCCAGCCCGCCGGCCGCGACCACGCGGTGGCACGGCACCACGATAGGAACCGGGTTCGAGGCCAGCGCGCCCCCGACGGCGCGGGCGGCCGCGGGACTGCCGACGGCGCGGGCGATCTCGCCGTAGGTGCGGACCTTGCCGAACGGGATCGCGCAGGTCGCCTCGAGAAGCACCCGGCGTGCGAACGGCGTCGCGTAGGAAGCGGGGTCGACGGGCACCGTGAAGTCCCTGCGCTTCCCCGCCGTGTACGCGGCGAGCTCTTCGCCGGCCCTTCGGAGCACGGGTGTCTCCGACTTCACGGCATGAGGAAGCTCGTGGCGCACGCGCGCCGCGAGCGCCGAGGCCGATTGTCCGAAGATCACCCGGCAGAGGCCCGCGGCCGTCGCGGCGAGGAGAACGGACCCGATCCGGGGGAACTCGTCAATCACGTAGTGGACGGCCGGACCGGCCGGCCGTCCTCGCCGCGACGGCGTCTCCTCTTCGAGCCTCGCCAGGTCCGACATCGGAACGACGGCGGCCACGTTTCGCCCATGCCGCTCGAGGACGATTCGCTCTCCGCCGAATGCGACTCGATTCAGGATTTCCGAGAGGCCGGCGCGGGCCTCGCTGGCGGGAAGTGTCGTGCTCATGACGGTCCTTTGTACGATTTGTACAATTTACCGCGCGAGGAGCCCGCGTGTCAAGCCTCGGGGAAGGCGGTGCGATTTGGAGAGACGGGCGTCGGCGAGACGCGCGGCTACCCGGATCCTGGACGTTTGTCCCTCACCCCGACCCTCTCCCCGAGCCCGGGGAGAGGGGGGAAGAGGGCGCCCTCGTTCGTCAGTCCAGGTCGTCTTCTCCGCCGAACCGAGCCATCAGGAGCGGTAGCGAACGCCGGTGCGTTTGCCGGCGGCGAAAGCAGGTCCCGTAGTAAACGAACGCGACGTCACTGGATGACTCCGCACGCCAGGCGTCCGCCGGCGTTGCCGGTCGGCTGCGTGGTCAGGTCGTCTGCCTTTTCGTGGAAGACCACCGCGCGCCCGACGACGGAGTTCGGTCCCGCCTTTACCGTGAGGAGATCGCTCCGCACGTCGAGGTCGCCCTTGCCGTTCGAACCGATCTCGATGTTGCCGAGGTCGCCGGCGTGCCGCTTGTCCGACATCGGGCCTGCGTGCGGCATCCCGCCCGGATTGAAGTGGCCGCCCGCGGATTTCGCTTCGGGATCCGAGCAGTCGCCCTTCTCGTGGAGGTGCAGACCGTGGGTCCCGGGAGGGGCGTTCTCGACGTGAATGCGGGCGCGCACGCCTCCCGACCCGATTTCGGTGAAGGTCGCCGTGCCCGTCACCGTCGAGCCGCTGCGGGACTCCAGGGTGGCGCTGGCCGAAGGGCCGTCCGAGGAGCGGGAGGTCGCCGGCGCTGCCGGCGTGGAGGCCGTCGAGAGAGAGGTCGACGAGGAGCTCGAGGGCGAGCTCGACGAGGACGCGCAGCCGGCGGCAACGAACGCGAATGCGGCGACGAGGACGGCGCTGGCGGCGGTGGCGGGGGTGTTCCTGAATCTCATTCTTTCCTCCTTCAAGTTCTGGAATGCGAGAGAATACTCCCGCCTTCGGGTTTCGGCCCCGAGCTTGATGACCAACGTTGCCCCCATCGAAGTCTCCCGGCTGACGGTTCTGGCGCTCGTCGCGGGCGGAGTCGTCGTCGCCCTCGCCACCGGGGGCGATCTGTCTCATTTCGCCGGGGGGTTCGCCGCCGGCGCCGGCGTGATTCTGGTGCTCGCCAGGGCCCGGCGGGGCCCCGGCACGGCCCAGGACGGCCCTCCTCCCGAAGAGAGCGCCTCGGAATGAACGTCCTCGTGGTGGAGGACGAGGAGCGGATCGCCCAGTTCCTTCGCAAGGGACTCACCGAGAAGGGCTACGCGGTCGAGACCGTGAAGGACGCCGACTCGGCGATGGCGCGCTTCGATGCCGGGACCTTCGACCTCGTGATCCTCGATCTGCTATTGCCCGGGTCCCGCGACGGGCTCGACCTCTGCCGGGCTCTGCGCGCTCGCGGGGTCCGCTCGAAGATCCTCATGTTGACCGCCCGGGATACGGTCGAGAACAAGATCGAGGGGCTGGACGCCGGCGCGGACGACTACCTGGTCAAGCCATTCTCCTTTCGGGAGCTCGTCGCCCGACTTCGCGCGCTCTCCCGCCGGACGGAGGTCGAGGAGCCCGGACCGCTCGCGTTCGGCGATCTCACCTACGACCCCGAGTCGCGCGAAGTGTCTCGCGAAGGGGAGAGGATCCGTCTGACGGCGCGCGAGGGCGCTCTCTTCGAGCTGCTTCTGCGCCGTCGGGGCAAGGTCGTCTCACGATCGGAGATCCAGGCCCGCATCTGGGAGGATTCCTTCGACCTCTCGACCAACATCATCGACGTCTACATCAATGCCCTGAGGAAGAAGATCGATTCGGGCGAGCGGGACAAGGTGATTCAGACCGTTCGCGGGGTCG
>JBDUBP010000017.1:0-6827 GCA_040004075.1 Acidobacteriota bacterium
TCGAGTCGGCGATGAACGAGCTCGCCGACCAGCTCAAGATCGATCCGGTCCAGCTCCGCATCCTGAACGAGCCGAAGATCGACGAGTCCCTGGGCATCCCGTTCTCTTCACGGCACCTGGTCGAGTGCTTCCGGCTCGGCGCGGAGAAGTTCGGATGGTCGAAGCGGACCCCGGCGGTCGGCTCGATGAAGCGCGACGGCCTGACTCTCGGGTGGGGCACGGCGGCGTGCTCGTGGGGCGCCGGACGATTCCCCGCGGAAGCCACCGTCCAGCTCCGCTCCGACGGCACGGCCCGCGTCGCCTGCGGCACGCAGGACATCGGGACCGGCACGTACACCATCCTCGCTCAGCTGACGTCGCAGAAGACCGGAGTGCCGCTCGACAAGATCGAGGTCGCGCTCGGCGATACGTCCCTGCCGCCGGGCCCGATTTCCGGCGGGTCACTGGTCACCGGCTCCGTGGTCCCCGCCGTCTTCGCGGCGGCGGACGCCGCGATCGCCGCGACGATGAAGGTCGCCATGGCGACACCCGGATCGCCGTTCGAGAAACGAAAGCAGGAGGAACTGAAGTTCGAAGCCGGCCGCATCTTCGTGAAGGCCGACGGACCGTCCGGCGGCGTGCCTTTCGCCGACATCTTGAAGCGCGCCAACCTCCGCATGGCCACGGGCAGCGGCAAGGGCGCACCGACGTTCGGGGATCCGAAGCCGAAGTACTCGCTGCACTCGTTCGGCTGTCACTTCGTCGAGGTGACGTGGCAGCCCGAGATCGTCCGCCTGCGCGTCAGCCGGGTGGTAAGCGTCATCGATGCCGGACGCATCCTCAATCCGCTCGCTGGCCGGAACCAGGTCGAGGGCTCCGTCGTGATGGGAATCGGCATGGCCCTCTTCGAGCACACGCACTACGACCCGCAGAACGGCGCCCCGATCAACAGCAACCTGGCGGACTACGTAATCGCGGTCCACGCCGACGCGCCGCCCATCGACGTCCATTTCGTCGACTTCCCGGACAAGCAGATCAACGAGCTCGGCGCGCGCGGGATCGGCGAGATCGGCCTCGCCGGCGTGGCGGCCGCGATCACCGATGCGGTCCACCACGCGACGGGAGTCCGCGTGCGGGAGCTGCCGGTGAAGATCGAGAATCTGCTGGTCTGAGTCTGAGGCGGATCGACTTCGCCAATTCTTGTCCTTCAGACCAGCGGGCGCCAGGCGAGAGACCTTCACGGCGAGTCCGGACGGCTTTCGGTCGTCGATTTCGGCCCGCTCTTTCCGGGCCACCGCCGCGCAAACGATGTGGGCGCCCTTGAAATTCGGTTCCGGCGGGAAGCGGCCGGCGGCGCGTTCAACCAGGGGATAGGCGCTCCATTCATCGCGGCGGTCGAGCGCGAGGCTTGCGAGGATCTTGCCCCCGATGACGCTGGGGCCGACGCCGTTGCCGCTCCAACCCACCCCGTAGACGATGCGTGGGCGGCCGCCGAGTCGTCCCGGGAGCGGGAGGCTGTTGGGCGTTCGATCGATCGGCCCACGTCGAGCTGGGGCCCCAAGGGTCAGACGCGAAACCTGACTTGCCTGATTGCTCAGATCAACGAATTCAGGATCTCGGGCTGTCGACCAGATGCGCTCATTCTCTTTCCGAGAAAGCGCGCAAATCAGAACTGACCCCATATCCGCCCTCCCTCGGATCTCGAGTATTGGAAGGCGACCAACTCCGTTGTGATCGTCAACGACGACGAGGTGGTCGTCTTCGACAGCTGCACCCGCGCCGTAACCGCGCGCGCCGTGATCGCGGAGATCCGCAAGCTGACTCCAAAGCCCGTACGCGTGCTCGTCAACTCCCACTGGCACCAGGACCACTGGTCGGGCAACGACGAATACGCCCGGGCGTTCCCCGGCCTCCGGATCGTCTCGAGCGCGGAGACGCGCGCCTATGTCGCGCATGGGGCCCGGCTTCTTCGTCCGCGAGCTCGACGACTTCGGGCTGAAGGCGAAACGGGAGGAGCTCGCGTCGGCGACCCGGACGGGCAAGCTCCCCGACGGCTCGCCGCTGACCCCGGAGGTCCGCGCCCGAAAGGAGGCGAGCCTCGCGATGGGAAACCAGTTCGCCGCCGAAGTCCACGCGCTGCCCCGCATCCTGCCGAACCTCGTCTACAGGGACGAGATGACTCTCTGGAGCGGCCGCCGCGAGATCCGGCTGACGGCCGTGACGGGCGACGCGACCGCCTCGACGGTTCTCTATCTCCCCGCCTCGAAGATCCTCGTCATGGGAGATGTGCTCGTGAGCCCGGAGGACGGTCAGGGACCGCCGCCGTGGACGACGAACTCCTGGGCCGTCACGCCATGGCTCGACAGCCTCCGGCGCCTGGAAGCGCTCGACGCGCGGGCCATCGTGCCGGGACAGGGACCCGCGATGCGCGACAAGACCTACCTTCGCCGCACGATCCAGCTCTTCGCGGCCGTCATCGACCAGGTGCACGCGGCGCTCGGTCGCGGGATCGTGAGGCTCAAGGACGTGCAGGCCGCGGTGAACGTGGACGCGATCGGCCGCGAGTATGGCGCGAACGGAACGCTGAGCGAAGACTTCCACCCGTGGCTCGAGAGCTTCACGAAGAAGGCGATGCAGGAGGCGCTCGACGGCGCCTCGGACGTGCCCTAGCGCGGCGGACTCGACAACCCGCCGTTCAGAATGGCGCGGACTCGCGATAGTCTCGCGGCCCTGGGGAGGATTCCGTGGAACTCAGCGCGCGCAATCAGCTGTCGGGAAAAGTGACGTCGGTCAAACGCGGAGTGGTCGAGGCAGAAGTCTCGATCGAGATCCCGGGTGGTCAGTCCATCACCGCCACCATCTCGCTCGGCTCTGTCGACGGAATGAAGTTGAAGGAAGGCGACCCGGTCACCGCGATCATCAAGGCGACAGACGTCATGGTCGGCAAGTAGGGTCCGCCGGCGGCCGGCGCCGACTCTGGATCCGCCGCTTCTTCCCCGGCCAGCCTCAACCGCTCTTTCGCGACGGCTTGTTCTCGGCGAGGAGTCGGACCTCGATCTTCGAAAGGCCGAAGGCGGAGCGGGCGTGCTCGCCAGGAACCACGAGGCGCATCGGACCCTGCGCCTCCGGCAACGCGCCGGACGCCGTCTCACCGGCCACGTAGACGCGCGGCGCGGCGCGTTCGCGCACGAGTTCACCGAGCGAAAACACGACCGTGTAACCGTCCCGCCCGGTTCCGACGACGACGGCAGGCGCGAGCCTCCGCTCCGCGATCATCCCTTTCGTGTCGAGCCCCCGGCTCTCGAGAAGTGCGAGAAGCGGAACCCCTTTGTAGGTGACGCTTTCGCCGCCCTCCCTCGCGAAGACCACGTCGCGCGTGTCGGCCGTATGCAGGGCCTTCGCAGTGACCGTCGAGTCGGGAGCGCCCGGAATTTTGAGGGCGACCGAATCGGGCTCCGAGGCAACAGCGATCGACGCGGTGAGCAAGAGGGCGAGAACAAAGAGTTTTCTCATGAGTGGAGTCTCTCCCATGTCTATCGCGATTCGGAAATGGACCCGGTCGATCGCCGAGCTCAGGATTTCAGGATGACCCCTTCTTCCGAGGCGGCGACCGGACCCTTCCAGGCCGCGGGGCCGGCCGCCTTCCGACCGGGCGGCGGAGTTACCGGGTCACGATGGCCCGGCCGTTCAGCATGCTCGAGTGGCCCGTGCCGCAGGACGACACCGTGCACGCAAAGCCATGCGTCCCCACTTGAGCCGCCGTCGGGGTGAAGTTGCAGACGGCCGTCGAGGAGAGACTCGCCCCCGAGCAGCCGAGAGCCGAGATGCCCGAGAAGGCATGGCTGCCGTTGGAGCGTCGGATCCGAAGCTGATACGGCTGGCCGACGCGAAACGTGAACGAGTCGCCTCCGCCGTCGAAGTCCCATCGAAAGTCCGACGCCACGAGATTCACGATGACGACCGCGGGAGCCGTCGGCGCGGGCGTCGGCGTCGCGGCGGGAACCGTCGGCGTCGGAGTGGGGGCTCCCGCATGGAAGCCCGAGGTATCGAATCCTCCGGCGGAGTTACCGGCGTCTTTGTGGTAGGTCTTCGAGATTCCAGTCGCGACCTCAGTCACGGTGAGGTCGTAAATCAGATCCGTCAGGTGTCCGTAGAAGACCCAGAATTCTCCGTTCAATGACGTTCCATCCAGGATCTTGACGAAGACCTCGGGGTTCTCCGGGCTCGACGTGAACGCCGGGATCGAGAAATATCCGAACACGTCGTTCTGCGGGATGGCTTGACCCGAGGCCGTCCGGCCCGTGCGCTGATCGGTGGCCGTCAGCTTGACCGTGAACGGATGGTTGCCCCGGTTGTTGAGCTGCAGCGTATCGGCGGCACTCACGGCGATCTCCTGCGTGATCCGGCTGGGGCTCCCGCCATTCGTCGCCGTCAGAGTGACCTGGAAGACTCCGGGCGCGCCGAAGACGTGGGTCGGGTTCCGATCCGCCGACGACTGGCCATCGCCGAAATCCCACTGCCAGGATGTCGGGCCGTTTACGGACGTGTCGTTGAACTGCACGGCCTGTCCCACGACCGGGCTGCCGTCCGGCGCGAAGGCGAATGCCGCCGGCGACGCGGTCTGACTGGGCGCCATTCCGTTGACCAACAGAGCGACGAGCGTGACCGAGAGAACTCTCTGAACGCGACCTGAGCCAATCATGGTGTTCCTCCACGCTGAAAAACGACACGACCGCCGTGCGCGATTCCGGCGAGGGGGAAAACTCATCCAGCTCTAATGTGGCCGCGTTGCCCTGAGACGGGTGCTCATCTGAAAAACAGATAAAAAATCGAAACTCTGGTTCCGGTGTGACCTCTGACCCTGCCCTGTAATATCGGCGAGCATTCCGCCCCTGACAAACCGGAGATGACATGAGAACGACTCGCCATCCGATCCTCGTCTGCGCCGTCGCGATCGGCATCGCCGCGGCCGTTTGTGCGCAGAGCGGCGACGACGCGCGGAAGGCGCTCATCGCGCGAGCAAAGTCGTTCGAGCTCGACACGCCGTACGTGGCACCACCGGGGGAGGCGATCGATCACCACGCGGCGGGCTTCGCAACCGTGATGTGCTCGGCCGTGTTCATCACGGGGCTCGATCCGCAGCTGGCCGCCGAGAACGTCGGAGGGTTCACGGCGCCTTTCGACCAGCGGGCGAAGCTCGGCAAGCTCGTGATCGACCGCGAAAAGAAGACCGTCGAGGTCCCGGTGCCGGGACGCGCGTCGCGAGTCGCCCTGTACACCGGCGACCAGGGCTGCGTCGCGCTCCCGATCGGGCAGACGTCCCTCTCCTTCAAGCCCGTTCGCGTCCCGAGCAGGCTGCCGGATCCGGCGAATCAGCCGTGGCCGATGGGAGACGCTCCGTCGAAGGAGCCTCTGCCGCCGGGCTCGATCGACATGGCGAAGGTCAAGCAGGCGGTGGACGCGGCGTTCGATCCGCCCGCGGGAATGACCGCCGCTTTCGTCGTGACGTGGAAGGGACGGATCGTCGGCGAGCGCTATGCCGACGGGATCACGTCTTCGACGCCGCTCGAGAGCTGGTCGATGGGCAAGAGCGTGACGGGGACGCTCATGGGCGTGCTGATCCGCCAGGGCGCGTACCAGCTGACGCAACCGGCGCCGATCCCGGAATGGCAGTCGCCGGGCGATCCCCGCGCGAAGATCCGGATCGTGGACCTGCTCCACATGTCGAGCGGTCTGCGGATCAGGGCGCCGCAGGATCCCGACTACGACCCTGCGGGAACCTACCCGGACCACGTCTATCTCTACACGGGGACGGTGAACTCGTTTCACTACGCCGCGACCCGTCCGATGCAGTGGCCGCCCGACACGATCGGCCGGTATCACAACACCGATCCGGTGCTGATCAACTACCTGATCCGGCTCGCCGTGGAGAAGCGCGGCGAGCCATACCTCTCGTTCCCGCGGCGCGCACTCTTCGACAAGATCGGGATGCGGACGATGGTGGTCGAGACCGACCCCTTCGGAGACTTCCTGCTCCAGGGATACGAGCTCGCATCGGCGCGCGACTGGGCGCGCCTGGGCAACCTCTATCTCCAGGACGGTGTCTGGAACGGAGAGCGCATCCTCCCCGTGGGCTGGTCGAGGTTCGTGAGCACTCTCGCGCCCGCGTGGGAGGCGGACAAGCGGCCGATTTACGGCGGATTCTTCTGGTTGAACGGGAACGGGACGTTCCCGGTTCCGCGGGACGCGTACTACATGTCCGGCGCCGGCGGGCAGACGACGCTCATCATCCCGTCTCACGACCTCGTCGTGGTCCGGCTCGGCCACTACAAGGGAGCCGCGGCGGGAGGGCCGAGCCTCGGGAAGGCCCTCGCGCTTTTGATGGATGCGGTGCCGAAGAAGTAAGTCCACCCCCTCTCCGGCGGCAGAGGGCCGGGGTGAGGGGCGTGTTTTGAGTCTTCGGCTCTCGACGGCCGGCTGAGGCTACCGCGAGTCCCGGGCGCCGCTGCCCATTTCCAGCCAATCGGGGGGCAAAGGGGGTCAGTCCAGCAGCCGATTAGGTGTCAGGCGTGCAAACCTGCAAGTTCTTAGCCGATTGAGTGTCAGGCGTGCAAACCTGCAAGTTCTTGGATGGCAAGACCGTTCTTGGCGCCGTTCTGACCTTTTCGCCGCAGCCCTCAGCGCGGAGTTGCACGGTTGCATGCCTGACACCACCTGCCCCTTTTCCATGGCCAACCTCACCTACACCAGCGGAGGGAGGGCCGCCACGGAGCTCATCGAGGCGCTCGACGATCAGGGCTTGATCCCCAAGCGGCCGCAGCCCCTCTCGCCGCACCTGGAGGCCGCGC
>JBDUBP010000060.1:0-6770 GCA_040004075.1 Acidobacteriota bacterium
CGGCGCGCCGGCGCTCGTCATGGAGCTGGTGGACGGCCCCACCCTTCAGGATCGGATCGCCGAAGGCGCCCTCCCTGTCGAGGAGGCGCTGTCCATCGCCCGCCAGATCGCCGAGGCGCTCGAGTACGCCCACGAGAGAGGAATCATCCACCGGGATCTGAAGCCCGCGAACGTGAAGCTGACGTCCGACGGCCAGATCAAGCTCCTCGACTTCGGTCTCGCCAAGGCGCTGGATACGGGCCGGGAAGGCGCCTCGACGGCCGATCTGACGCGCTCGCCCACGATGACGAGCCAGGGGACTGCGATGGGCGTGATCCTCGGCACGGCCGCCTACATGTCGCCCGAGCAGGCGCGCGGAAAGCCCGTCGATCGGCGTACGGACGTCTGGGCGTTCGGCGTGCTGCTCTGGGAGATGCTGACCGGCGCGCGCCTCTTCCAGGGCGAGACCGTGACCGACACTCTGGCGGCCGTCCTGATGCGGGAGCCGGAATGGAATTCTCTTCCAACCGCCTTGCCTCGTGCGGTTCTTCGGCTGCTGCACCGTTGCCTCGAGCGCGATCCGAAGCAGCGACTGCACGACATTGCCGACGCCCGTCTCGAGATCCAGGGCGCGATGACGGATCCCGATCTCGAATCCGCTTCGCCCTCCTCTCCCGCAGTGCAGTCCAGGCGCCGGTCCATCGCCCCGTGGCTGATCGCTGCCGCCGCCGTGGGGATTGCGGCATGGTCGATCTGGAGCGGGCGCCGCCGCCCCGCGCCGGAGGTCGTGCGTCTGGCGGTTCCAATGCCCGCCGGCATGCAGATCGAGCCGAATCTCCAGGAGCAGGTTCAGGTGCTCGCGATCTCTCCGGACGGAAGGCGCATCGCCTTTCAAGGGCGCGCCGGAGATCATCGGAGCCTGTTTGTCCGAGACCTCGCGAGCGCGGCGCCGCAGCCGCTGGCCGGCACCGAGGAGGCGGGCGACGTCTTCTTTTCTCCGGACGGCGAGTGGGTCGGATTCTCCGGAAACGGGCACCTGAAAAAGATCTCGGTCCACGGCGGAACCCCCGTCACGCTCGCGACGACCGGCGGCACTCGCGGGGGAGCGTGGGGATCCGGAGGAACGATCGTGTTCGCTCCCACCGTCAACTCGGGACTCTTCCGGGTTCCTGCGGCCGGAGGAGAGCCGCGGCCCCTGACGACCATCGACGCCGCGCACGGTGAACGCACCCACCGCTGGCCGGAGATTCTCCCGGACGGGGCCACCGTGCTCTTCACGGTCGGCACTCAGGACAAGCCGGGCGACTACGACGAAGCTCGTATCGACGCCGTTTCTCTCGAAACCGCGAAGCGTCATACCGTCTATCAGGGGGCGAGTCAGGCGCGGTACGCGGCCCCGGGATTCCTGATCCTGGCCCGTCACGGGGATCTTCTGTCCGTTCCCTTCGACGCGGGTAACGCCCTCATCCACGGCACCCCCGTTCCCGTCCTCCAGGGAGCGGGCGGAGATCCGCACAGCGGCGTCGCCTTTTTCGGCGTCGCGACAACCGGCACTCTCGCATTCGTACCGCGCTCCGCGGGCGAGCGGCTGGACGAGATCGTCTGGCTCGATCGAGCCGGCCGCGCTCAGCCGACGGGCATCCGCCCGGGCCAGTACACCCACGTCGCCATTTCTCCGGACGGACGGAGGCTGGCCTATTCCGAGGGAGCCGGCTTCGGCACGCGAAGCGACAACTGGATCTTCGATGTGGCACGGGGGAGCGCCCTTCAGCTCACGTCCGACGGCAACGCCCGCGGTGCCTGCTGGTCCCCGGATAGCAAAAGCATCGTGTACTCGACCGTCGGGGCAGACGGCTTCATCCGTCGATCGGCGGATGGTAGCGGCCCTCGAGAGATCCTCTGGCGCACTCCCCTGAGGGTCCCTTTGACGCCGGACTCGTTCACCGCCGACGGCAGCGCGATGCTCTTGACCCGTTACGGAATGCCGACCAGGTCCGACATCTTTCTTCTTCCGCTCACCGGCGACCGCACCCTCCGGCCCTTGATTCAGACGTCACTCGCGGAGGAAGGAGCCGCACTGTCACCCGACGGCCGATGGCTCGCGTACACCGGGGAATACAGCGGCACGACGGCTCAGGTGTACGTGCAGCCCTTCCCGAGCCTCGCCGGCCGCTGGCAGGTCTCGACCGAATCGGGAGTGGTCGGCTCTCACAACATGCCCCGATGGTCGCGCGACGGCAAGGAGCTCTTCTATTTCACGAACAACACCCTCATGTCCGTGCCGGTCGAGCTCTCACCGACATTCACCTACGGCAAGGCTCAGCCTCTCTTCCGCGTCGAGAATCCCGAGGTGAACGACTGGAACAGCATCTACGACGTCTCGCCCGACGGGAAGCGGTTCGCCTTCATCCTTCAGAAGAGCCGAGCGACCATGCCCTCACGAATCGACGTCGTGCTTCACTGGACGGATCGGCTGAGCGAGAAAGAGAAATGACTTCTGGCCGGACATGAACTTTCCGGATGGATGCGACGGATTGCGACATTCGCTCGCGGAGCTCAAGGGACGGCCTGAGCCAATGGCTCCTTCGTCCTCTCCGAGGCGGGCATCGCACATCACCCGGTCACCGCGCTGACCGATTTCGAGCGGGGAGTCGCCGGGGCCGAAGCGGCCTGAGGATCATCGAACGGTAGAATCCTTCGACAATTCATGACGATCATCGCAGGCTCCCGGCTCGGGCCATACGAGATCCTCGCGCCGATCGGCGCTGGCGGAATGGGCGAGGTGTTTCGCGCGCGGGACGCGCGCCTCGGACGCGACGTCGCGATCAAGGTGCTGCCGGCGTCCTTCTCCGCCGACGCGGACCGGCTGCGGCGTTTCGAGCAGGAGGCGCGCGCCGCCGGCATCCTTAACCACCCGAACATCACCGCCGTGCTCGACATCGGCGAGCATGACGGCGCGCCTTACGTCGTCCAGGAGCTGCTCCAGGGCGAGACGCTGCGCCAGGCGCTCGCGGGCGGACTCTCGCCACGCAAGGCGATCGACTACGGCATTCAGATCGCGCACGGCCTGGCCGCGGCGCACGAGAAGGGGATCGTCCACCGGGACCTGAAGCCTGAGAACGTCTTCGTGACGAAGGACGGCCGCGTCAAGATCCTGGACTTCGGGTTGGCCAAGCTGACGCACGCGGAGGAGGGCGCGCAGGCGACGAATCTTCCCACCGCAACGGCGGGTACTGAACCGGGAGTGGTGCTGGGCACGCTCGGGTACATGTCGCCCGAGCAGGTGCGCGGCCGGCCGGCGGATGCGCGGAGCGACATCTTCTCTTTCGGGGCGATCCTCTACGAGATGCTGGCCGGCCAGCGGGCATTCAAGGGCGATTCTGCCGCCGACACGATGTCCGCGATCCTGAAGGAGGATCCGCCCGACCTCTCCGTCACCAGCCAGAACGTCGCTCCCGGTCTCGAGCGGGTCGTGAGGCACTGCCTCGAAAAGAACCCCGAGCAACGCTTCCAGTCCGCGCGCGACCTTGCCTTCGACCTGGGGGCGCTCTCCGGCGTCTCCGCCCCACGCGCCGGAGTTCCCGATGCCGCCGAAAAGACTGGCCGTCGCCTGCCGCCCGCGGCCGCCGTGGCGATTCTCCTTCTGACCGCGGCTGGAGTGTATTTCGGAGGCCGAAGGACGGGTTCCCGGCTTCCGGCAGGCCCCGAAATTCGCTATTCGAAGCTCACGACGCGTCATCAGCCGATCTTCACCGCGCGATTCGCCCCCGACGGGAAGACGATCGTCTTCTCTTCGGCGCCCCACGGAAACGAGTCGGAGCTCTTCATGGTCCGCGCGGGGACCTCCAGCCCCGTTCCGAGAGGCATACCCAATCTCCAGCTTCTCTCGGTCTCGAGCCGGGGCGAGCTCGCCGTCCTGACGGGGGCCCGATACGTCCGCCACAATCTCTTCACGGGAACACTCGCGCGCCTGCCGCTCGAGGGCGGCGCTCCTCGCGAAGTGACCGAGAACGTGCGGGAAGCAGACTGGTCGCCGGACGGGTCGGATCTCGCATTGATCCGGAACGTGGGCGGCCGGGACCGGCTCGAGTATCCCCTCGGGAAAGTCCTCGCCGAGACGGGAGGATACTTCTCGGACCCGCGCGTCTCACCCGACGGGAAACACATTGCTGTCTTCGAACATCCGATCCGCTTCGACGACCGCGGATCGGTCGCGCTCATCGATCTCGCGGGGAAGAAGTCGACGCTGACCGACGCATACCGGACCGTCGAGGGTCTCGTCTGGTCGCAGGACGGTTCCGAGGTGCTCTTCTCCGGGGCGAGCGAACATGGAGACCTCGAGATCCGCGCAGTCGATCTCAAGAGCAGACGCCGCACCGCCCTCCGAGGCGCCGGAGATCTCATGATTCGCGACGTCGCGAAGGATGGACGCTGGCTCACGACCCGCGATGACAAGTTCCGGGAATTGCTGGTCCTGACGCCGGGTCAACCTCTGGAGCGCGACATCTCCTGGCTCGATCTGTCTTTTCCCGCGGCGCTGTCCGCCGACGGCCGGTCGGTACTCTTCACCGAGGAGAGCCCGAGCCTCGGCAACAGCTATTCGACCTGTCTGAGGGGAACCGACGGCTCAGCGGTGGTGCGGCTCGGAGACGGAACGGCGAGAGATCTTTCACCGGACGGCAAGTGGGCGCTCGCCGTGCTCCCCACGGAGCCCGAACGCCTCGTCCTGTATCCGACCGGACCCGGACAGTCGAGGACGCTCGAAAACGGCAACGTCGTCGCGTACGAATCGGCGAAGTTTTTTCCCGACGGCACGAGGCTGCTGCTCTGCGGGCACGAAAGCGGACGCGCCGTGCGTTGCTACCTCCAGAGCGTATCGGGCGGCCCGCCACGGGCGATCACGTCCGACGATCGGACCTCCGGGTTCGTTTCGCCGGACGGCGGCCGCATCGCCGTCGAGGGACCCGGAGGGCTGGAGCTCTATCCCGCGGAGGGCGGAGCGGCCGTGCCGGTTCCCGGGTCGACGCGGAGCGACGGCTTGAGACGTTGGAGCGTGGACGGCCGATCGGTGCTCGTGGCGCACGGATGGGAGGTCCCCCTGCGGCTGGAGCGCATGGATGTCGCCTCGGGGCGGCGCGAGTTCATCCGGGCTATCGGTCCCGCCGAGCTCGCCGGAGCCGTTCAGGTCCAGCCGATCGTCATTTCCGCCGATGAGAAGACCTACGTCTACAGCTGCCGCCGCCTTCACTCGCTCCTTTTTCTCGTGGAGGGGGCGCATTGATTCTCACGGCTGGCTCCCGCCTCGGTCCCTACGAGATCGTTGCACCGCTCGGCGCGGGCGGCATGGGCGAGGTGTACAAGGCGCGGGACACGCGGCTAGAGAGGACTGTCGCCGTGAAAGTCCTGCCCGCGCGCCTTTCCGATTCACCCGCCGTACGCCAGCGTTTCGAGCGTGAAGCGAAGACGATCTCGCAGCTCTCCCATCCCCACATCTGCGCGATCTATGACGTCGGCCGGGAAGGCGAGACCGAATACCTCGTTATGGAGTACATCGAAGGCCAGACGCTCGCGGACCGCCTCGCCAGGGGGCCGCTCGACCTCGACCAGACCCTGCGATGCGGCGTGGAGATCGCGGACGCGCTCGATTTCGCGCACCGCCAGGGGATCGTGCACCGGGATCTGAAGCCCGGCAACGTCATGCTGACGAGCTCCGGGATCAAGCTCCTCGACTTCGGCCTCGCGAAGGCTTTCTCTCCGACCACCGCGCAGGGAAGTCTGACCGGGTTGCCCACGCAGACGAATCTGACCGCGGAGGGAACGATCCTGGGGACCCTCCAGTACATGGCGCCGGAGCAGCTGGAAGGCAAGGAAACCGACGCGCGGACCGACATCTTCGCCCTGGGCGCGGTGCTCTACGAAATGGCGACGGGGAGAAAGGCGTTTTCGGGCACGAGCCAGGCCTCGCTCATCGGAGCGATCCTGCATACCGAGCCGCCGCCGCTCTCGGGCATCCACCCGATGACGCCGCCCGGACTGGAGCGCGTCGTGAAGCGCTGTCTCGCCAAGCCGCCGGAGAGGCGCTGGCAGAGCGCCCGCGACGTCCTGCTCGAGCTCGAGGACGTGCGGGAAAGAGCCGATGTCCCGGCCACCGGCGCGTTGCCGGCGCGGCGGCGGTTGCCGGAGGTCGCGGGCTGGGTGGCCGCGGCGGTGCTCATGGCCGGCCTGCTCGGCTCGATTTTCCTCCGCGGACGCGCGCCACATCCGGCGACCGTTTCCCGGCTCCGGTTCGCGATCCCTCCCCCTTCCGGGGCGGAGTTTCAGGGAATGCCCGCCATCTCGCCGGACGGACGCAAGCTCGCGTTCGTCGCGACGACGACCGACGGCCGCGACCTCCTCTTCCTTCGTCCGCTCGAATCCCTCGAGGCGCGCCGCCTCGAAGGCACCGAAGGAGCGGCCTTTCCTTTCTGGTCGCCCGACGGGCGTTCTCTCGCTTACTTCGCCCAGGGAAAGCTCGCGAAGATCGACGCCGCCGGAGGATCCTCCCAGATCCTTTGCGACGCCCCGAATCCTCGAGGCGGATCGTGGGGCTCTCGGGGGACGATCGTCTTCTCGGTCAATGGCGGCGGCGAGATCCATCGCGTGGGAGAAAACGGAGGGCGATCGGCCAATATCGCTCATCTCGTTGCGCACCCGCAGGAGACGAATCGCTGGCCGGACTTCCTGCCGGATGGAACCCACTTCCTCTACTTCGTGCTCGGCGGGGATCCGAAGACCTCCGGCACCTGGGTGGG
>JBDUBP010000139.1:0-22413 GCA_040004075.1 Acidobacteriota bacterium
TCCAGAACGCGCGCCTGATGGCCGAGTCGGCCGAAAAGAAGCAGATGGACCGCGAGTTCGCGCTGGCGCACGAGATTCAGAGCCGACTGCTCCCCGACCGTCCCCCGGTCGTACCCGGCTACGACTTTCACGGGTCGAACGTCCCTTCGCGACAGGTCTCTGGAGACTATTTCGACTTTCGCCCGCGCTCCGACGGGAAGATCTACGCGGCCATCGCGGACGTCTGCGGCAAGGGCGTCGGCCCGGCCCTCCTCATGGCGTCTCTGCAGGCGTCCTTTCATGCCTGGGCGGACGAGCTCGTACCGGTTTCGCAGATGACGGGGCGGCTGTCCGAGGCCATCGCTCGGCGAAGCGGGTCGGATCGCTTCATCACCTTTTTTCTCATCCTCGTCGATCCGGCTACCGGCGAGATCGAGTACACCAATGCGGGACACAATCAAGGGCTGCTGGTGGGGGCCGACGGAGTCGTCCAGGAGCTTCCGTCGCACGGCCTGCCGCTCGCGCTCTTTCCAGGCCGGCCGTACGGCTCGTCAAAGATCATCCTTTCGCCGGGAGACCTGCTCTTCCTCTACACCGACGGCGTGACGGAGGCGGCGAACGCGGAGGGGGAGGAGTTCGGCCTCGACAGGTTGAAGGATTTCGTGAAAACCCAGATCGGGAAACATCCGACCGAGGTCGACGCGGCTCTCGCGAGGACGCTCGAGGACTACGCCGACGGCGAGCATTTTGCGGATGACCGCACGCTTCTGATGTTGCGCCGCCTCACGTAGCGAACACTCGTGAGCCGGCTTCTCGTCGAAGGCGGAACTCTCCTCGGCCTGAGCGACCGCGCCGACATCCGGCCGGACACGGACCTCTACGCCGAAAATGGAACGATTCGCGGCATCGGCGCGGACGGCAAACGTCTGGCGTCGATCCCGGGCGAGCCTGTCGAGAAGATTTCCGCCCGCGGCAAGTGGGTCCTGCCGGGATTCGTGCAGGCCCACCTCCATCTGTGCCAGACGCTCCTGCGCAACGGCCCGGAGGGACTCGATCTTCTTGCCTGGCTCGGGCGCCACGTCTGGCCCGGAGAGGCGGCGCACGATCCGGAGACGCTCGCCGTATCCGCGCGCCTGGGGCTGTCCGAGTGTCTCGCGGCCGGCGTGACCGCGGTCCTCGACATGGGGACGGTCCGGCATTCCGACTCTCTCTTTCGCGCGGCGGCTCGATCGGGGATCCGCTACACCGGCGGCAACGTCCTCATGGACGATCCGGAGACGACCCCGGCGAACCTCCGGGCCTCGGCCGAGGAGGGGATGGCTGAGACGGACCGGCTGCGCGCCACGTGGCATGGCAAGGACCGAGGCCGCCTGCGTGTCGCCGTGCAGCCTCGTTTCGCAGTCACGTCGACGGAGGCCCTGCTTCGAGCGGCGGCCGAGTACTCGGCGCGGCACGACCTCATCCTGCACACGCATGCGAGCGAGAGCCCGGGCGAGATCGACCTCGTGCGGGGCCGAACGGGTCTCGCCAACATCGAGTGGCTCGACCGGCTCGGTCTGCTGACCCCGCGGACGTGCGTCGCGCACGTGATTCACGCGGACGCCGCGGACTGGTCGGCCCTCGCGCGAAGCGAGTCGAGCGTCGTGCACTGCCCGTCCTCCAACATGCGGCTCTCGTCCGGAGTCTGCCCGGTCTCGGAGCTCAAGAGGGCCGGAGTGCGGGTCGCGCTCGGGTCAGACGGCGCCGCGTGCAACGACCGTCTGGACCCCTTCACGGAGATGCGTCTGGCGACCTTTCTGCCGCGCACGCGCATTCCGCCCACCTCGCTGTCGGCCTTCGCCGCCCTGCGCATGGCGACGGTCGAGGGCGCCGCGGCGCTGCGTCTGGGTCCGGAGCCCCGGCTCGCTCCCGGCGAGCTCTGCGACCTCGTCCTCCTCGATCCGGAAGCGGGATGGGCGCTGCCCGACGCGTGGTCCGACGAGCCGTACGGCGCGATCGTCTACGCCATGGGGCGCGAGAACGTCTTCGCCACGATCGTGGACGGCGTCGTGCGCTACCGCGCGGGCGATACGACGGTCGGAGGCTTGAAGCCCACCGCGGCCGAGGTGGGGGGCGCGGTCGCGGGGATGAAGGCGAGGATGAGTTGAGAGTTGGGAGTTGAGAGTCGGGCGCCCGAGACTAACGGAACGACCGTCAGGTTCCTCTCTTAGCTCTTAACTCAACTCTGAACTGCCTCCCGGCTCTGGATCTCCAGGCGCTTGATGATCTCGTGAAGCGTCGTCGGCTTCATCCGGAGCAGCTCCGCGGCCCGTTTCTGAACCCCGCCCGTGCGCCGGAGCGCCGTTCGGACCAGCCGCCGCTCGTATTCCTCGACCATGTCCTTGTAGGTCGCGCCGTTCTCCGGCAGGCGCACGGGAAGCTCGGAACGGTCGGGGGACAGGACGCTCTCGGGCAGCAGGTCGAGCTCGAGCATGCCTCCCGGGCACAGCACGACCGCCCTCTCGATGGCGTTCTCGAGCTCCCGGACGTTGCCGGGCCAGTCGTACTCGAGAAGAGCGCGCAACGCCTCCGCGGAGAGTCCCGTGATCGACTTGTTGTTTTCCGATGCGTACACACGCACGAAGTGCTCCGCGAGCAGCGGGATGTCCTCGCGGCGGTCGCGCAACGGCGGAATCGAGATCGAGATCACGCACAGCCGGTAGTAGAGGTCGTCGCGGAACTTGCCCTCCGTCACCAGCCGTTTCAGGTCCACGTTGGTCGCCGCGATGATCCGCACGTCGGCCTTCTGGGTCTCGACGCTCCCGACGCGCATGAACTCCTTCTCCTGGATGACGCGAAGGAGCTTCGCCTGCGTCTCGAGGCTCACCGTGCCGATCTCGTCGAAGAAGATCGAACCGCCCTCCGCGGATTCGAAGAGGCCCTTCTTGTTCGCGATCGCCCCGGTGAACGCGCCGCGGACGTGCCCGAACAGGTTCGATTCGAGAAGCTCCGTGGGCATCGACCCCGAGTTCACCGTGACGAAAGCGGACCCGGAGCGCGGCGAGTGGGTGTGGATCGCGCGGGCGACCAGCTCCTTGCCGGTACCGCTCTCGCCTTCGACCAGGATCGTCGATTTCGAGGGGCCGGCGAGGCGCACCAGCTCGAAGACCTTCCGCATTCCCTCCGATTTCCCGACGATCCGCCCGAGGCCGAATCGCTTCGAGAGCTCTTCCTTCAACCGCCGGTTTTCTTCCGTCAGGCGGCGCGTCTCCGCGCCCTTCTCGACGGTCAGAAGGACCTCTTCGTTCTGGAAGGGCTTCGGGATGTAGTGGAACGCCCCCTCGCGCATCGCCTCGATCGCTCCCTCGATGGACGAGTAGGCCGTCACGATGACAACCACCGCATCGGGGTCCCGCCGCCGGAGCTCGCGGAGCACGTCCAGTCCCGACCGATCGGGCAGCATGAGATCCAGAAGCACGACGTCGTGAGGCTCCGCTTCGAACGCCGTGAGAGCGCGGGTTCCGTTGGACGCGGTCGTCACCTGCCAACCCTGCCGTTCGAGCAGGGTCGCGAGCACGTCGCGGATGACCTCTTCGTCGTCGACGACTAAGACGCGCAGCGAGCGGCTCATGAGACGCGCGCCGCGAGGGGGAGGGTGACCCAGGCCTGCGCGCCTCCTCCGGCGCGGGCCTCGAGCCCGATCTCGCCGCCGTGGCGCTTGATGATCTCTCGCGAGATCGCGAGCCCCAGGCCGGTGCCTCCGGACGTCTTGGTCGTGTAGAACGGCTGGAAGAGCTTCTCTCGGTCGCCCCCGGGCGGGCCTTCTCCGCGGTCCCCGATCACGACGCGCACGGTGGCCACCTCCTCGCGCAGGACGCAGGAGACCTCGCCGTCCTCCGGAGAGGCGTCGCGGGCGTTCGTGAAGAGGTTGACGAAGACCTGCTCGAGCTCTCGCGGGTCGCCCTCGACCCAGATGGGACCCGTCGATCCGTCCACGTCGAAGGTGAGCCGGCGGGCGCCGAGCGTCGTTTCGACGGACTCCGCGGCGTTGGAGATGACTCGCTTCAAGTCTGTCCTGACGCGGGCCGCCGCGCGAGGCCGGGCGAATTCCAGCAGGTTGTTTACGAGGTGCGCCGCCCGGAAAGTCTGCCGCTCCATTTTCTTCAGGATCGCGTAGCGCGGATCTCCGGGAGCGGTGTCGGCAAGCAGCATCTGCGCGTAGGAGGAGAGCCCGGCGATCGGCGTATTGACCTCGTGCGCCACGCCTGCCGCGAGCACTCCGAGAGACGCGAGTCGCTCACGCTCCGCGAGCGCGCGCTCCGCGCGAAGCCGGTCCGTCACGTCGTCGACGAGGACGACCTTGCGCTCCGGCGCGCCCTGAAAGGCGGACACGGAGACGCGGACGTCCCTTTCCTCTCCCGACGCATTCTCGAACCGCGCCTCGATCGTGTTTTCCGTCTCAGTGAATTCCGGAAGTTCGACTCCCGGCAGCACCTCTTCGAACCGGCGGCCGTGCAGGTCCTCCTCCGTCTTCCCGACGAGGGCCGCGAAGGCCGGGTTTGCGGTGTGCACGCGCTCCTCGGCGTCGAGGACGACGATGCCGGAAGAAGAGGACCGGATGACGCTCTCCTGGTACTGCTGGAGGGTGCGGATCTCCTCGAGGCGCTCGGCGAGCGCGCCGTAGAGGCGGGCGTTCTCGTAAGCGAGGCCCGCCTGAGCCATCACCGCCACGAGCAGCGCCTCGTCTTCCGAGGACAGCGGGACCCGCCCGTCCTTGTGCCCCACGCCCAGGGCCCCGACGAGCTGGCCGCCGCATCGCATCGCGAGGAACGTTCGGTACCCGGCGTCGTGGAGGCGCGCGCCCGCGTCGGGAGTCTCCTCGCCGAAGCCGGGAGCGCGGAGGCGCCACACGTCCTCGGCCGTGAGGTTCTCCGTCAGGAGCCGGGCCTCAGGGCGGGGCAGCCCCTTCTCTTCGAGGAGAAAGAGCGAGCACGGGACGACGTGCGTGCCCTCCTCGACGCGCTGAACGATCGCCCGGACGAGCTCTTCGCGGGGCCGCGGCGTCGAGAAATCGCGCGCGACGTCGAGCAGCGCGCGCCGCGCGCGGTATGTGTCGTGGTACTGGATGCGCTCGAGGACGCCCGTGATGCGCTTCTTCATCGGGACCAGCAGGGACGCGAGCACGAGGCCCGATCCGAACGCGATCACGTTCTTGCCCGCCTCCGCCATTCCCTCGAGCGTCCGGTCGAGCAGCGCGTTCAAGAGGACGAAGGCCATGCCGCCGAGCACCACCGCGGCCGTCGTCGCGAGCGCCTCTCGGACGAAGATCTCGACGTCCCAGAGACGCCACCGCAGAATCGCATACGCAAAGGCGAGAGGAATAAGGACGAGCGGGATGACGGCGGCGTTGGACAGGAGCGGGGAGGAGAGGCCGAAGATGCGCGGGAGAACATACAAAAGCAGGAAGGGCGAGACGCCGACCGTCACGCCGAGGCCGATCCACCGGATCTGTTTCTCCGCGATCGCGTCGCCGCGAGACCTCCGGAGCAGGCGCCCGACGCGCAGGAGGATGGCGGCCGCGGAGCCGGCGAAGTACACGAGCCAGAACCGGGTCGCCCATTCGAGGAGCCGCGCCGGATCATCGACGCGGAGGAAGAAGGGCCCCTCCTGGAGGAACAGGTAAGCGATGCCCGGCAGATATAGGAGTGGGATCAGCCCCCGCCGCGAGACGGGCTTCGGGAAGATTAGGAAGAAATGCAGGAGGAGCGCCGGCAGAAGCGCGCGGTAGGCGTCTTCCGCGAGCAGGAACGCCCGCCACGCGGCGTCACGGGGACCCGCAGGCGTGATCGCGTACACGGCGAAGGACGCGAGGCAGATCGCACAGAAGACCCGCGACGCCTCCGACCGGTCCCGTGCGACGGTGAAGAGGCCGATCGCGAGATAGAGCAGGCCGACGAACGCGAGAAAGACGTAGGGCCAGTCGGCGCGGGCGTTGACCTTTCCGAGCAGGACCTCGCGAATCTCGTTGCCTCGCTCGACTAAGAGCCGGTGCGGATACGGCATTCTCGCCAGGGTCCGATCGGGCTCCGGGATGGACGCCGCCGTCCTGCCGTCCGCCGTGATGAGCCGGTCCCCGGGAGCCAGGCCCGCGCGGGCCGCCGCGCTCTCCTTTTCGACGGACTTCACGACGAGCGCTCCTCCCGAGGGACGGCTCTCGAACCCCGCCCGGGTGAAGCTCTCCACCTTTCGGGTGAAGGACAGGAAGGAAAGCCCGATCGTGCCCGCCGCCAGGACGACCGCAAGGGTGCCGAAGACGACTCTTCCAGGTCGGGGCATCGGTCGGGTCACGAAGCTGAATTCAGCAAACCGAATGCCATGGGCTCACAGTACACCCCATCTCACAAGCCCAGCCCCTGCAGCAGTTACGGACTTCGCTCTTTTCGTCACCACCCTTGAAAATTCAAAACCTTGGATGCGCTCCAAATTTTCTCTGTGCGGCCAACGCCAAGTGATCCGTGGAGCGCGGGGGACGCCGAGAGCAAGGTCTGTTCTCGGCGTCCTCTTCCGGATAGGTCCCGCCCCTCACCCCAGCCCTCTCCCCCGGCGCGCGGGGAGAGGGGGCAGAGCTGCGCTTCCGTCGAGATCGTGGTTACGCTCGCAGCGTGAGAAGTCTCCCGACCGAAGGGAGGGAGGAGGCTCACGCTGCGGGAGCCGGAGCGAACGAAGGGATGAGGCGAGCGGTCGAGCCCTCAGGCGAGCCGCTCGCCGGCGCGTGAGCGCGTCCCGCAGTGAGCGCAGGCGGACGAATTAGAACGCGATCGCCAGCCCGCCCAGGAAGCGGTTGCTGACGGGCGGATCCTCGCGATCGGTCGATGCCGTGCTGCGGGCGGACTCCAGGGCCATCAGGAGCTTGCAGTCCGACCCGAAAGGCGTCAGCCCGATCACGGACAGGTCCTGCGCGATTGAGATGGCGATCTTGTCCGACTGGTTCAGATGCACGCCGGCTCCGGTCAGAAGCTGCTGGCGCGCGCCCCGGAGCAGAAGCGCGATGCCCGTGCGGGTCGGAAGAACTTCGATCCCCGCGCGCGCTGTCCAGAAACGGCCCCGGTTCTCGTCGATTCCGAACATGCGGGCCGAGGGCGCGGAGATCTGTCCGTCGATCGACCCGTAACGGACGGCGAGGGTCCCCGACACCCTGTCGCTCAGACGGTGGGTGAGAGTTCCCTGGTACTGGCGGAGCACGTTGCCGTCGAAGAGATAGACGCTGTCGAAGTCGGTCAGGAAATCGCCCTCGAAGAAGGCGCGGACCGCCTCGTTCACCCGTTGATTGGACGCTTCAACGCGGAAGGAGCCATCCTGTCCGGCCCGCCGCTCGAGGCCGACCGAGAACGCTTTCCGGGAAGTCGCTTCGCTCGAGTCCTCGACCGACGCAACGAGAGGCAGGACGTTGGTCGAAACGCCGGAGGATTCCGCGACGCGATATAGGCCGCGCACGAAGAGGTAGGTCTGGTTGCCGACGTTGTAACGGGCGGCGATCCGCGGCGCGATTCCGTACCCGCCAGAAAGATACCGCGCCACGACTCCGCCTTCGAGCTCGCCACGCGTCGAGACGCGGGTCGAGGCGGCGGCCGAAAGGTCGGCGTCCGGGGACGAGAGGAGCAGCGCGCCGTCCGTGCCGACGGCATTGGGGCCGATGGTGCCTTCCCGGTGCCGGTACGTCATGGCGACCGAAGCCCCGGGGGAGTCGCCGGCGGGGCGGGCGTATCGCGCCTTGACCTCCCACGTCCGCGAGGCGAGAGGGAAGAACGACGTCCCCGCGGAGGTCGCCCGGTAAAGGTTCGTTTCGTCGACGTACCGCGCCGCGACCGATTCGACGTGACCCTCTTCTTCTCCGCGACTCCAGCTCACCGCGTGGCTCTGGAGGCTCGCGGCCCGGTCATCGCTGAACGAGAGCGTGTTTCGACGGCTCGCGACGCGCACGTGGTCGGCGTCGGACGCCGAGAGGTCGACGGAGAGCCCGGCCGAGTTTCCGGTCGCGCGCGAGGGGTCGGCGACGACACCGGCCGAATCGGAGAGCGCGGCGTAGTCACCGCGCAGGTCGTACTTCCATCCGTTGGGGAGCCCGCCGCGAACTCCGACCGCCGTCCGGGAGAGCGAGGTGTCGGGAGAAACGCCCGCGACCGAGCGAACCTCGCCGCCCATGGCGCGGTCGATCCGCAGCTTGTCGCCGCCCGCGATCGACGGGAGCGAGGACGGGCCGTCCTCTTCGAGCGAGATCTCGCGAAGGACGTCCGAGGGAACGCGATCGCGAAGCTCCCAGACGCTCGATATCGCCGGTGCGGCGCCGTCCGGCGCGGCCCCGCGGACCTGCAGCTGGATCCGCACGGCGGAAAGGGCGCCCGTCAGCGACGGATGCCAGATCCGGATCAGGGCGGGGAGGAAGCCTCTCTTGTAGGCCACCAGGTCGTAGACGCCGACCGGGGCGGAGGGCACGACGAACGTTCCGTCCGATGCGGTGCGCGACCGGGTGAGGGACGTGTCCCCGAGGTTGTAGAAAACCACGAGGGCATCGGAGATGGGTTTCTGGAGGTGACTGACCACGCCCGAGATCGGAGGAGCCAGAGGCTCAGCGGCCGCCAATCCCGGCGAAAGGAGCGGGATGAGAAGTAGCAGGAAAACGGGAGACCGACGTCTCATACTGTCGGGCCCAAACGGCCCGGCTTCCAAGTATATGCCCGCGAAATTTCCGGGGTCAAGCCATTGGGACGGCAGGCGGCAGGGGGAGGGAGGCGCTGGGCGAGAGGCGCGGTGCAGGAGGCGGGAGGCGGTAGGGCGGTCCTGGGTGGCGACAGGACAGCGGGCAAATGCTCGTCCTGCTCCTGGGGCGGCTCGTCCGCCTCAGATGCCTCTTCGTTCTCCCGGGCTCTCACCCTCCGCTCCGTCTCCCCGGGCTGAACAGAGAGAGGGTCGGGGTGAGGGGCAGTCGCCATGTCGCCCGGCGCCTGGCGCCCAGGCTCCTTCCGTCTACCTCTTTCCCCCCGCGAACAGATTCCGCAGCACGTGTCCCGCGATCGCGGGATTCTCTTTCAGCCGCCGCATCGAGTAGCCGTACCAGGACCGTCCATAGGGGACGTACACGCGCAGGCGGTGTCCCTCCGCGACGAGACGGCGCCGCAGATCTCCGGCGACTCCGAGCAACATCTGAAACTCATACGCCTCGCGGGGAAGACCGAGCCGGGCGATCATGGCGAGCCCTCTCTCGACGAGCGTCTCGTCGTGCGTTGCGATCCCGACGTAGCAGCCCGCTCCGAGCAGATCCTCGACCATCGCGGCGTAGTTGTCGCGGATCTCTTCCCGTCCCTGGTACGCGATCTCGGGCGGCTCGACGTAGATGCCCTTGCACACGCGCACGTTGCCGCCGACGCGCACGACTCGCGCGACGTCGTCGCGGCTGCGACGCAGGTACGCCTGAAGCACGATGCCGACGTTCCCGGTTCGCTGGCGGGCTTCGAGGTAGATTCGGATCGTTTCCTCGGTGACCGAGGAATCCTCCATGTCGATGCGAACGAACGTTCCGTGCGTTGCGGCGGCGTCCAGGATCCGGGCGAATTGGCCGCGGCACTCCGTCGCGTCGACCTTCAGGCCGAGAGCGCTCAGCTTGACCGAGATGTTCGCGTCGAGCCTCCGCGCGGCGAGAGCGTCGAGAGCGCGGCAGTACTCGAGGACGGTTTCCTCCGTTTCGTCCAGACGCGTGACGTCCTCGCCGAGAACGTCGAGAGTCGCCATGCAACCTTCTGCGTTCAATTTTTTGACGACTTCGAGCGCCTCCGCCAGGGTCTCGCCGGCGACGTAGCGCGAGGAGAAAACCCGGACCAGGCGTTTGGGAACCAGAGGCAGCGTGCGAACGATGATCGAGTTGAGCGCCTTCACCCGATCACTCCGCCGCCCGCGGCCACGAGAGATTTCGAGCGTCGTCCTCCCGGGTCGCGCGCGCGAAGCACCAGACGTCGACGTGGCGCGCGCCCGCGGCGACGAGCGCCCGGGCGCATTCCCGCGCGGTCGCGCCTGAGGTGGCGACGTCGTCCACGAGCAGGATCCTCGGAGGCACGCGGCCGCGCGCGATGAAAGCGCCGAGAACGTTTCCCGCGCGAAGCCGCGCCGGGAGCCCGCTCTGTCTGCGTGTGGCCCGGACCTTGGCGAGCCGCCGCGCCCGGAGCGGCAGGTCGAGGAGGGCGGCGACCGAATGCGCCAGAAGCTCCGCCGGATGGTCCCGCCGGAGCCGCGACCAGGCCGTCGCGGGGACCGGCACCACCTCGTCGAATCGCTCCTCACCGTGCGGGTCCCGCATGCGACGCGCGAGATGAGGCGCCAGAAACGCCGCGCCCCGGAACTTGAAGGCGATGAGCACGTCCCGCGCCGCGCCCCGATATGGCGCGGCCGAGCGAAGGCGGCGGAAGGCGGGAGGATCGATCGTGCAGCGGCCGCAGACCTTCGCGTCGAGCGCCGGGAGAGGGTCATCGCACCGAAGGCATCCCGGCTCCGAACCCGGGAAAGCCGACCAGCAGGCCTTACAGACTCCGCCCGTCCGGATCTCGTCCACAGGAGACACGCCGCAAGCGAGACAGAGCGATGGGAAGAGGAGAGAGGCGGCGGCCCGGAGGAGCTCTCTTTTCTTCGCGGTCCGCGAACTCGGCTCCGCCTCCGTAGACATGGGAGGCGGATTGTAGTCCGGTCTCCTCGAGAAGTCCGGTCGTCCGCGTCGAGCCGAGAGAACCGCGGCCGCGCCGCTTCCAACGAGCCTTGCGCGTGGAAGTCTGCGGCTACACTCCCCGTTGGAGGTGCCGATGATCAAGCGAGTCCGGATTCTGGTGCTTGCGGCGGGTGCGCTGTTGTGGGGGCTTCCCGCGCTCGCGCAGACCTGGGCGCTCGGCGCTTCGCTCGGAACGGTCAACGACGTATCGCACAGGTTCTCGCTCGCGGAGTTCCGTTCGAGAGACCTTTCCGCGTGGGGAGAGTTCGCCCTCGACGAGAAAGTTCAGCTCCGCGGAACCTACGGCTCTCTCAGAACGACCGGCGCCAACTCGAACCGCGTCGTGACGGACGGCGCGGGCGTCAATTTCCTCGCGCCGGAGCTTCGCAGCCGCGTCGACTATGGAACGATCGGGGTCTCCTATGAATTCTGGGAAGGCGACTACACCTCGGGTCTGTTCGGCGGCCTGGGCGGCTACCGCATCAAGCCCGATCGCGCTCCCGCCGGATTCGAGTCCTTCGCGGATCCGAAGGAGACGGTTCTCGGATTCCACGTCGGCATCGACGGCAGCCTCCGTGTCTGGCGCCATCTCTCCGTCGTCGGGCGCCTCACGGTGCACGCGTTCAAGTCGGGAGAGTCGCGCGCGATTCTGACCGCGGATGGGGGGTTGACGTATCGGTTCTAGGGGACGGGTTGAGCGTTGAGCCTTGAACGTTGAGAGTTGAGAGTTGAGAGTCGACTGTGCGGGATCGAGGAGAGTCGAGGGTGGGGCTCCCCGCCCGACCGAACCCCTCCCGGCCGCCCTCGGTTGGCACCCTTGTTGCTCTGCCCGGGGACAAGCTATGTGGAACAACTGGATTCCTCCCGCCGCCAAAGCCTCCCTACTACCTGCCCGTTCGCTGCGCGTAACGGTCAGGCCCCGTTTCCTCCCCAACTCTTAGGCAACCCACCATAAAAGGCCAACCGGCCGATCCGTCCGGCGAAAGCCGGGCGGACGCCCGCCATTTCGCGAGTTGTCAGTGATCAGTTATCCCTCATGAGTCGGCCGCCGGCCCGTCCAGAGCGGGTTTTTAGCCGGTTTGCGGAGTGGGATGGAGACGAAAGGTGAGTGGCGGGGCTCGACTGAGAACTGATAACGCTTCTATTTCTTCTCCGGATCCGCCTCGATGATGAGGGGGAGAAGCGTCGACTCCTTCTTCGAAGAGAGTGAGATCTCCGTGCGCGTCCGGGTGACCCCTTTGATGGAAAGGAGGCGCCGCTGGAGGAAATCGGCGAGCGCGGCGGTGTCCGCGGCCTTCACCTTGAGGCGGTAGGCGTACTCGCCGGCGAGGTAATGGCACTCCTGGACGCCCAGCAGTTTCTCGAGGTCGTCGACGAAGCCCTTCTCGAATCGAGGGTGCTCGAGCGCGACGTCCACGTACGCCGTCAGAGGGAATCCCATCTTCTCGTGGTCGAGCAGTGCCACGAAGCCTTTGATCATCCCGTGGCGCTCCATTTTCTTGATGCGCTCGTTCACGGAAGGGGTCGTGAGACCCACGGCACCCGCAATCTTGGCTTGCGAAAGCTTGCCGTTGCGCTGGAGCATGTCCAGGATCCGGAGATCAATGTCGTCGATCGTCATGTCGCCCTCGCGGTACCTCACCTTATAAGATTAGAGGTAAATCCCGTTGTCGCCTAATAATATTAGACCATGAGACGCTGTCAATAGGAGAATTCTCGCCTCGGTATAATCCTGCAAACGCATGAAAAAACGCGACTATTACGAGGTTCTCGGGGTATCGAGGGACGCACCGGAGGCGGATATCAAGAAGGCCTACAGGCGCCTCGCCCGCAAGCTCCACCCCGATGTCAACCCCGGGGACAAGAACGCCCAGAAGAAGTTTCAGGAGGTCCAGGAGGCCTACGACGTCCTTCGGGAACAGGACAAACGGCGGGCCTACGACCGTTTCGGCCACTCGGGCCCTTCGATGGGATTTGACCCCGGAGCGGGGCGCCCGCAGGAGGGCCGGGGCCCTTCTCCGCCTCCGGGGGGCGGCTCGTCGTTCGAGGGATTTCAGTTCGACCCCGCCGACCTGGGCGACATCTTCGGGAACCTCTTCGGCGGGGGGGGCGCCCGCGGGCGCGCCCGGGAGCAGGGCGAAGACGCATCCGGGAGCATCGAGATCCCGTTTCGCGACGCGATCCTCGGCGGCTTCGCCTCGCTTTCCCTTCGCCGCGAGAAAGAATGCCCGCGTTGCGACGGGAAGGGCCGGATCGGCCGGGAAATCTGCCCCGTCTGCCGCGGCTCGGGGCGGGTCGCTGAGGCCGAAACGGTCAAGATCCGGATTCCCGAGGGGACGGAGAACGGCGGAACCATCCGGATTCCGGGAAAAGGGTCGGAGGGCAGCCGCGGCGGGGCGGCGGGAGATCTCTACGTCACGGTCCGCGTCGCCCCACACCCCTACTTCGAGAGGCTCGGAGACGACATCCACGGAATCGTCCCCGTCTCGGTGAAGGAAGCGTATGCGGGTGCGGAGATCGACGTGCCCACCGTCCATGGACTGCGTCGGGCCAAAATCCCGGCCGGATCGCAGGGGCGCCAGAAGTTCCGGCTCCGCGGGCAGGGCGTGAAGAATCCCCGGACCGGAAAAACCGGAGACCACATCTACACGATCCGGATCATGGTCCCCAGAACAGAAACGCCGGCCGGCATCGACGCCGCGACGCTGCTCGATTCGCTCTACGACAAACCGGTGCGGGCGGAGCTGCCGAAGGGGCTGTAGTCAGTTTTCAGTTCTCAGTTCGAGTTCTGTTCTGAGGTCTCAGTTTTTCAGTTCGGACGCGGGCAAGGGTCTCGCGCGGAGAGGTCTGGAACCGGAAGCGCGGGAGGAGAGAGCATTGGAACCGAGAACTGAAAACTGATAACCGAAAACTAATTCTTCGTCGCCATCTCCTGCACGAGGTGCATCGCCTTTTCTTCCGACATCTCGTCCGTGAGAGCGATCGCGCGGGGAGCGGACCACCTGGCGGTGGCGACGTCGAAGCGGATGAACCGGACGGACCCGACCTCCGACCAGATGAGGGTCGGGTTGTAGGTGGGCCCGACGATCGTGAAGATCGGGCTCGAAAGCTCGGACGGGAGGTTCGTGGCCACGGGGCCCTGCATCGTGATGCCGACGACGGGAATCCGGCGGCGGAAGGTCGACTTCGAGTTCGGCCCGGTCGTCCCGAGATCCGTGGGGAACGCGATGCGAACCACGTACTGCTTTTTGGTAGCGAGGTCCGCGAAGCTCGCGAGGATCCCGCCGCCGGGCCCCTCCAGTTGCAGGCTCGGATACAGGTACGCGCCGGGGGGGATGTCGTCGTAGCTCGTCGGCATTCCCCCACCGCCCACCGTCGACGGGAGGTCATAGACCGTAACGTCGTTGGCGCTCGTGTCCTCATCCAGGAAGATCGGAGCGTAGCGCGCCTGCGCGTACTGCGACTCTTCCCACCAGATCACCGAAAGAAGAGACCGAGTCTTCCACGCGTCCTTGCCGTTCTCGTCGATCCAGTGGACGACCTGGTGGGACAGGAGCATCCGCGCGTTGTAGGCGTGCGCGAATCCGAGGTTCGGCAGGAGGTCGAGCTGCTTCCACACCCCCTGGCGAAAGACGCCGAGGTGAAGCACGTTCAAGACCGAGAGATCTTCCTTCCAGAGCAGGACCAGGGACCCGCTCTGCTCGTCGAAGGCCAGCTCGAGGTTCCGCTTGGGGTTGTGAGAAATCGTCGTCGGAATGATTCCGAGCACGCCCTTTCCGTCCTGGGCGCGCGACGTCCACTCGATGAGGTTGTCATCGGGCCGTATCCCCGGCCCTGTGACGGCCAGGTCGGCGGCGATTCCGGAGCGAACGGTGTAGACGGTCCCGTCCGGCGCCAGCAGCGATTTTTCTTCCGCCCGAGCGAGGCCGGACGGGAGAAGCGCCGCCGCGACGACGGCAAGAGAAGCGCAGATCAGACGCAGGCGCGGGCGCTTCATCTCAGGCTCTCAGGTTGATGACTTCCATCAGGCTGATCTGACGGAGGTAGTGCTTCAGGGCGGGGAAGGTCGGGTAATAGCTCGCGAGCGCTTCGTAGTGCTCGTCGGCCTGCGACTCGCGCCCCATCTCGGAATACGTTTCCGCCAGAAGGTAGTGCGAGTTCTTCACGACGTCGTCGCGGCCGAATTCCTTCCCGAGACCGAGCGCGCGGATGCCCCAGCTCTCCGCGTCGTCGAGACGGTTTCTCTTAACGTGCGCGAAGCAGAGGTCGAGCGAGGGATAGTCCATCGCCTGCCGCGCGCCAAGCCGGTCGAGGACCGAGAGCGACTGCTCGACGAGCGGCACGCCGACGTCCACCCGGTCGAGAGCGATGTGGCAGTACCCGAGGTTGTCTGCGGCGACAGCCGCCTGGCGGGAGAGGCTCTCCCCTTCCGATTCCAGGCGTTCGAGAGCCTCCTCGAAGAGTCCGCGCGCCGCCTCGAAGCGGCTTTCGTGGAGCTCCAGGCTCGCCAGGAGGTTGAGCGACGTCCCCGTCAGCTCCTCCTCGCCCAGATCTCGCGCCTTCGCAAGCGCCGTCTGCGCGTAGAAGCGCGCCTTGGAATACTCGCCGCGCGCTTCGTGGGCGTTGGCGGAGACGTAGGCCGCGAGCACCCCGTTGTAGCTCGACGGGTTGCGCAGCAGGACTTCCTTCAGGCGCGACAGGTCGAAATCCTGCCGGTCCATCTCGATCAACGTGGTGGCACGGTTGCAGGTGAAGAGGTCCTCGAGATCGCGGTCCTTCCAGGTACGGGCGAGAGAGAGCGCGTCATCGTAGAGGGTGAGCGCACGTTCGTAATCACCGGCCCAGATCGCCTCGCGGGCAGTCTTCCGGAGAAACTCGAGATGTTTTCGGCGCTCACTCATGGCTTATCCGCGCTCAATTTGTCCAGGTGACGTTCGGGGGAAGATAGCTCAAGTCATTGTCCGGGATGGGTCGCTGAAACTCAATACCTATCTTCCGGGTCGGCCGCCGGGGGCTCCCCGCTCGCCGGCTCTCCCTTGTCCTGCTGCTGCAGCATCTTTTTGAAGCGGACGAAGTCGCGGACCTCGCGTTGCGCGTCGGCCGAGAGCGCTTCGAAGTCCGAGACGAGCTCACGCGCCTCCGCCTCGGCCGCCGCCTGGGTTTCGCCGAAGAATTCGCCCATCTTGAGGTCGAAAACCTGGAGGATCTTGAAAAGCGTGTCGAGTCCGACTTTGTACTCGCCCTGCTCCATCCGCGAGAGGTCCGATTGCGCGACGCCGATCTTCTCGGAGAGCTCCGTCTGGGTGAGACGGCGCCCTCTCCGCAGTTCGCGGATCCGGGAGCCGACCAGGTGAATCTTCTGCGGTTTGAGGGACGCCATGAAGTAGGCCTCTGCTGATCTTGGAGCCGGCTTGGTCAGTTTTGTCCTGGGCGGATGCTATTGCACCATAAGACCAGGTCACTATAATCCCCATCTCTTCGCTGCATGTCAAGAAATCAACCGCTTTCCGGCCGGCTTTTCCTCCTCAAGGAGATGGTCGTCCGTGACCTTCGCTCCCGATATGCCGGCTCCGGCCTGGGGGTGCTCTGGGCTTTTGCCCTGCCCATCCTCTGGATGGTCCTGTACACGCTGGTCTTCGCCGTGATCCTGAGGGTGTCCGTCGAGCCGGGATACGCGAGCTTCCCGGAATTCCTCATGGCGGGGCTGCTTCCCTGGATGGCGGTGCAGGAAGGGATTTCCCGGTCGACGTCGGCCGTCACGGACAATGCCGCGCTGGTCAAAAAAACCGTGTTCCCGATTGAGACGCTTGTACTTTCCGTCATCCTCGCGGCGATCGTGAACCAGGGGATCGGATTCGTTGTCTACGGGATCTACGTCGCCCTCCTGGGGCACTTCTCCTTCACCTGGGTGTTGCTCGCGATTCCGGCGCTTTTCCTCCAGCTGCTCCTGACCTTCGGGGTTGGTTGTCTTGCCGCGACGATCACGACTTTCGTCCGGGATGCGGCACAGGCAGTCACGATCGTCCTCACCGTCGTTTTCTGGGCAACTCCTATCGTCTACTCCCCGTCTCTCGTGCCGGAGAAGTACCGTTGGATCGTCGCCGCGAACCCGATTTCCCACCTGGTCGAGTGGTACCGCCGCGCCTTTACCCTCCACCTTCCTCCGAGGCCGGAGTCGGCCGCGTATCTCGTTCTCTGCTCGCTCATCGCCGCGGCCGTCGGAATCGCGGCCTTTGCTTACGGCCGTCCTCATTTTCCGGATCTCGTTTGAGAATCGGGCGACAAAAGCGGAACAAGCGGCGTCGTGGCGAGGTTCAGGGCCGTGACATTGACATGAAATCGGAGGAATTCGAGTGAAGAGACGGACCGGAATTCTCGCGGCGTTCGGATGGGCGGCATGGATTGTGGGATGTTCGTCGGGATCGGGCGGCGCTGGCGTGGGCGGGGCGGCGTCCCCCGCCGCTCCGGCTGCCCCGACTCCGATCCCGAGCCCGGCGGTCCCGGCTGCTGCCGCGCCGGCCCCGACTCCGACCGGGGGAATGAAACGTTTGAATCCGAATGTCGTTTCGGAGACCGAGACCGAGTACGTGGAGCGATTCTCGAAGAAGGAGTACGTCCGCGTCGACGACCGCCATATCAAGAACCCCTTGCTGCCGATGACGGTCGAGTTTTTCAAGGAGGACGACGGGTACTACTACGTCATGACACCGAAACGATTCGCGGATGAAATGGCGTTGCGCCGTCGGGAGGCCGAGAAGGCCAAGGCGGCCATCATCGATCCAGGGGCGGCGATCGCCAACGCCGGCGCCCCCGCCGCACCCCCTATGACCCTCGAGGACTTCACCGAGATCGCTCCCGCCCGCGTCCACGGCAACTTCCATCTGGAGCCCGTGGCCGACTCAGGCTTGCCCGCCGGCGGCATGTGGAGAGCCTCTTTCGTCATGGCCGACATGAACGGCGACGGCATCCCGGACATCGTCTCGCCGCCGCCTCGCACGGCCGGCAATAAGCCCGTGATCTTCCTGGGCGACGGCCATGGAAAATTCACGGAATGGCCGCTGACCTTCACGTCGCAGGGGAAACCGATCTCAGCCTTCAACGTGGACTACGGGGGGATCGCGGCGGGAGACATCGACCGCGACGGCCACATGGACATGGTCTCTGCCTCTCACGGCGGCGGGCTCAACGCCCTATTCGGGGACGGCAAGGGCAATTTTGAGGTGTCGGCGCAGGGTCTGCCCCGGGACTTTTCATCGCAGTCGGTGACCCTTGTGGATGCCGACCGCGACGGCAAGCTCGACATCGTCGCCGCCCGCGACAGCATTCCGCAGGAATCCGGAGCGGTCGACATGGCGCAGGTCAGGGTTTACCTGTACCGCGCGCCGAGGAAGTGGGAATTCAAGAGCGACGGTCTGGTGGGCGGATTCTATTCGTATTCCCTCACCTCCTGGGACTACGACGGCGACGGTCGAAAGGACGTTCTGACAGGGGCTCACTACGCGGGCGCGCTCTCCCTCCTCTGGCACAACGACGGCCGCGGGACCTTCTCAAGAATCTCCTTCCCCGAGATCGAGAAGTACGCGCTCCATTTTGCCAGCGTCCCCGGAACCTTCGGCAGGGAGCATCACGCGGCATTTGCCGACGCGTACATCGTCAACGGCGCCGTGCCCGATGCGAACAGCGCGGAGGGGATCACCATCTACAGTTTCGCGAGTGGAAAGTGGACGCGCCACCGAGTGTGGCGCCATGCAAAGGGTCTTTCGTACCTCTACGCCCTGGCGATGGGAGACCTGGACGGCGACGGGCTGGACGATGTGGTCTTTCCCGACAGCGAACAGAAGCGGCTGAGGATCTTCCTCCAGCAGAGGGACGGCTCGTTTCGAGAGGCCGAGGAGGCGCAGGAGCCCGCACTCGACTCGCCCGGACAGTGCGTGCGCCTCACGGATCTCGATCACGACGGGCGGCTCGACATCGTCCTCGCGAAGACGATCGCGTCGACGGACCCTTCGGTTCCCGGGGGCTGGAGCGTCTTTCTGAACCGGCGCTAGACCTGTCCTTTCGGCCACCTTTCCCATCCCGTCTTCCCTCTGGTGAATAGGGGTTTCCGGGCTTTTCATGCCCGGGAAGCATATTTTCTCGGTTTTCCCTTGACTCGGTCATCCAAAGACCGGAAGATTCAGTAATTCAGTAACTTCTAGAGCGGCAAGTCCGGTTCTCGAACCGGCAAAAAGGTCTGAAATAAAAATATACGGGAGGTGATGCGATCGCGGGAGACGGAGGGTATTCCAGTCGTGTGTGTGTTTTGTCAGAGATGAATCTAAATGAGGAGATCTCAATGAAGAAAACTCTCGTAGCGTGTTTGGCCCTCGTCGCCGTGTTCGCCGTGGCGAACACCGCGAGCGCCATCACGTGCACGATCGACCAGCGTCCTGCGGCGACGCTGCTCGTTCCGTATTTCGCCGTGACCGTCAATCCCGACGGCAGCCCGCTTTCCAGCGGTGCCGCTGCGCTTGACACGATCGTGACGATCGGAAACGCCTCGGCGGCGCCGATGATCGCCCACGTCACCGTGTTTAATCAGCGGTCCCAGTTCGTTCTCGACTTCAACATCGCTTTGACCGGGTTCGACATCCAGGCGATGCGGATGTCCGACATTCTGACCGGCAACCTGCCGCGCACTGGTTTCGATTACCTCGGTAACGGCACCAAGCAGGACGCGTGTCAGCGCAACGCGAACGCCACGGTTTACAGTGCAGCCATCTCGGCTGCGGCCAACAATTCGATCGGCGCGTTCATTCGCGTCCGCCCGGGCAGCCCGGCTATCAACCCGGATGACAACCAGCTCGCGACGACGCTCTATCCCTCGCCGGCGTTCGGCATTGGGAGCTCGTTCGAGTTCCAGGTCATCGATTCGCTCGACGCTACGGCCGACTCCATCGGCTGTAAGGGCGATGCGCTCGACAACGTGGTTTCCGGCACTCTGCAGGGCTACGTGACGATCGACCACGTGAACTACTGCACGCTCTCGAATCCTTCGGCGGCTGCCTATTACAGAAACGACGCCATCGGTATGGAGAACAACCTCTGGGGCGAGGTCATCTACACCTCCGGCTCCGGGATCCCGACCAATGGTCTCTCGACGGTCAACATCGAGGCCGACCCCTCGTTTGACGAGGCGAACGGCTCGCAGACGGCTCCCCGCCGGACCTTTTACCGCCGCTACTTCACGGCACCGGCTGGCCTCGACTCCCTCTCGGACGGTCCGTGCTTGAACTGCGGCAGCGGCATCCAGGGTACTGACCTTCTGGTCGACTCGCCCTGGAACGTCGGCTTCGGCGACCGCCGCGAATCTCTCGGGCTGAAGTACGCGGCTCGCTACTTCGATGGCGCCGGCATCGCGTCCTTCCTGAGGGTGTGGCGTGGCGGCGGCTTCTCGCTCAAGGACCTCAACGGGCCTGTGTCCAGTGGTCTGAACCAGTGCACCAACACCGAGCCTGTCGTGTCTTTGACCTTCTTCGACGAAGACGAGAACACGGTCACTTCGGGCGTCTGCCCTTCGCCGTGTAACCAGCCTTCGTTCAACTTCCCGCTCGAGACGCAGAGAACAGCGGTTGCGACCTTCCCGCGTCCTTCGGGTGCGGTGGCGGGTTGGATCAACATGGCGTTCACTGGCGGGACGGGCAGCTCGGCCATCGATCAGGCCTGGGTGAACTATGAGTTCAACGGACCGGCAGCGTTCCTGTCGATCTCGGCTCCTGGCACTCAGCTTGATCCGTCGACCTGCGCCCCCTTGGCCCTGACCGGGTACACTGTTGTCGCTCCGGTTATCCCGACGGTCGTCGGCACCGGCAGGTAAGAAGTTTTGTCTGCGGGCGGGGCTTCGGCCCCGCCCATTTTTTTCTCATCCGATCCCTTAGGCTTAGCTTCAGATTCTCCCGCGATGTCGGCGTCGCGAGAGAATGTGAAGTAAAGCTTCAAAATCGAGGATGGACGTCAACCCGCTCTCGGAGGATTCCTTGTATAAATCGCCGGTACTCTCTCGCCGCCTTTCAGTCGCCCTCGCGTTCTTGCCGCTCCTGGTCTTCGCCCGCCCGGCTCTCTCCCAGACCACTTGCCCCGGCGGCGTGGGGAGCTCCAGTCGACAGCAGCTCCCGACCTACAGCTCGAACGTCTCGGCCCTCACGACGGCCGGCGGGACGAATTACCTCTATATTTCGACACAATTCGGTGTCGCTCGGGCCGGACTGTCAAACCCGGCAGCGCCGTCGAATCCCACGCTCGGCCAGGTCGGCCAGAAGTTCACGAACGGCGGCGTCGTACCGATGAACTGTGACTGCTGGACCATGGCGCAGTCGTTCGCCGTCGCCGAGCGGCCGGACGGCAGCGCGCGAATCGTCTTCGACAATGCGGCGAGCACTCAGGGGGGTGGACTCGCCGCCGAAGTTGTCCGCGCAGATGGGCCTCAGAATCTGTATTTCGGGCAACAGGTGGACGCCAATCTGCCGAAGCCGGGAAGCGGGATCGCAGCGATTGCCCTGCCTTCGGGCCGGTTCATAGGCTATCTCCCGCCGGACGATCCCCTGGCGAGCATCCAGGTACTGGACATGACGAGCACGGATTCCAACGTGAGTGTCGGTGCGGCGATCCGTCCCTTCGGCCGGTATCTCAACTGGGGCGGACCTTCCAATTTCGTGCGACTTCAAGCCGTCAACGTGCAAGGGAACCTCTTGCTGTTCGGGGCCATCGCCGGCCCGAATATTCTCCGAGTCGCGAGCATCGACCCCTCGTCGGGGATTCCTGTGGCCCTCCCGGCCGCGGTCCAGCTCGCAGCCGAACCGACGTCTTTCAGCATCGCCGTTGTCAACGGGCGCACTTTTGTCTTCATCGTCGAGCCGAGCCAGGCCCTCGTCATCTACGAGTACGTCAACGGGAATTTCGCGCTGGCCGGATCCATCCCGGGGACGTTCGGCACCGTCATCGTTCGCGGAGAGCAGTTCCCCGTCATCTTCCTCAACCGCAACGATTTCCCCGCCGGAAAGACCTTCATCGACATCTACGGGACGAAATTCCTGACACAGGGAGGAAGCCCGGCCCGCATGGATTCGCTGCTGATGTCCCCATCCACAACCCAGTTCTCCAGCGGAGCGATCGAAGCCGTCGTGAGAACCGCCGGGTCCCAGGCCACCGCCTACCTGTATCGCCTGGCTCAACCCAAGGGCGCGGAGACGGAGCAGGTCATCTTGACGACGCCGATCGACGTGTCATGTCTGTCAGCCGACACGACGAGCCCCCCGACCTCGAACGCGACCTTCACCAATCTCTCCGCGCAGTCGCGCAGCGGTGCGGAGGCGACGACGAACTACTACGGTGACACGGTCAAGTTCACGGACGCGTCCTCGACGGGGACGGCGATCACACGGGTCGATTGGGACGTCGTGACGCCGGGCTCACCCACCTTTGCTCCCGACGCGGCCGTGGGCACGGGGAGCTCGATCCAGGGCATCTATCCCTGCGACCCGGCGGCAGGAGCGACGTTCTCGACGGGAAACGGCTGCGCAACGAGCGTGTTTCCGTCGGGTGCACCCGCCAGCCAGAGCTTCGTTTTCGGAGAGAAGAGCACGAACGTCAACGGACAGAGCCCGAGCGCATTCTTCTCCGCTCCGATCCCCTTCAAGAAGCCTCAGGTGCAGATCTCGGGTCTCGAC
>JBDUBP010000172.1:0-22373 GCA_040004075.1 Acidobacteriota bacterium
CCGCGGCTCGCGCGGGCCCGCCGCCGCGGGAGCGCCGCCGCGTTCCCGGTCGGGCCGGTTCGGGGGACGCGCTCCCCGGGGTGTTTCCCGGCGCTGTCCGCCCCCGCCTCCACGCCCGGCGGCCGGACGGTCCGGAGCGGCCGGATCGCGAGGCGCCGCGGCCCGGCCGGGTCCCCGCGCGGCATCGCGCCCTCCCGCCTGCGTCTCCCGCCCGCCTCCGCGCCCTTCGCGGCCTCCGCGGCGTCCCCGCCGCTTCTCCTTTCGCGGTTCCGGCGTGTCCACCCATCCGTCCTCGAGGTGGCGGAACGTGACGACGATCTCCGTGCGGGCCGCGCGCGCCTGCAGAAATGCCAGCACGCGCGAGCGCAGCGGCGAGATCGGATTCTCGACCAGGGAGGGCAGCCTCTCGGCGTCGAAGAGCACCATGCGCGTCCACCCGATTGTCTTCTTCCGGCCGTCGGGGGCCTCGAGAGTCATGACGAAAAGGTCGCGCTCGTGATCGAGGCCGTGCTCCCGATAGGCGAAGTCCGGGAACGCCTCGCGGCAGAGCCCCTTCAGGAACTCGAGGTTTTTCTCTCCCCCCTCGAGGGTCTGTTCCATCGAGACCACGCGGTCCCGAAACATCCGTGTCTGCGGCATGCGGGTTATCCGATCGCGAGGCCGGCGTCCCGGAAGATCTCGCGGGCGATGATCAGCCGGTGTATCTCGCTCGTGCCTTCGTAGATCTCGGTGATCCTGGCGTCGCGAAAGTTCCGCTCCACCGGGTACTCCTTGGTGTACCCGTATCCCCCATGGATCTGGAGCGCCTTCGTCGTGACGCGCTGCGCCATCTCCGCGGCGAACAGCTTCGCCTCCGCCGCCTCGAGGCCGTAGCGGCCGCCATTCTTCTTCGTCATGTCCTTGACCGCCGCGGCCCGCCGGGTGAGGAGCCGCGCGGCGTCGACGTCGGTCGCCATGTCGGCGAGATAGAACCGGATCACCTGGAACTCCGCGATCGCCTTGCCGAACGCGCGCCGCGCCTTGGCGTAACGGACGGCGGCCTCCATCGCCTCGGTCGCGATCCCGACCGCCTGGGCGGCGATGCCGATGCGGCCGCCGTCGAGCGTCGACATCGCGATCTTGAAGCCGTCGCCCTCTTTTCCGAGCATGTTCTCGGCTGGCACCAGCACGTCGGTCAGGAAGATCTCGACCGTTCCCGAGGCGTTCACCCCGAGCTTCACCTGGTGGCGGGACCTGTCGAACCCGGGCGAATCGGCGTCGATCAGGAACGCGGAAATCCCGCGCGATTTCTTCTCCGGGGTCGTCATCGCGAACAGAAGGCAGACGTCGGCGTCCGACCCGCAGGTGATGAAGACTTTCTGGCCGGAGATCCTCCATTGAGCGCCCTCGCGCACCGCGCGCGTCTGCTGATTCGCGGCGTCCGATCCGGCGTTGGGCTCCGTCAGGGCAAAGCAGCCGAGCTTCTCCCCTTTCGCGAGCGGTTCTAAGAACCTCGTCTTCTGGTCGGCGTTCCCGAACTTCTCGATCGGGTCGCAGACTAGGGAGTTGTTCACCGAGAGAATGACCCCGACGTTGGCGCAGACGCGCGAGATCTCCTCGATGACGATCGAGTACGCCACGACGTCCATGCCGGATCCCCCGTGCTCGACGGGAACCGAGACGCCCGCCAGGCCGAGCTGGCCGGCCTGGTGGAAGAGGTCCTTCGGGAATTCTCCCGACTGGTCGATCACGGCGGCCCGGGGCCGGACGACGTCCTCTGCGAACTCCCGGACGGCCGATTGGAGGAGGCTCTGATCTTCCGTGAGGTCGAAATTCATCGGAGCCGGAGTATAGGCCGAAGGGACGGGAAGCTGTCAGCTGTCAGCTCTCAGCTCTCAGCTCTTTCGATTCCCGATTCCCGATTCCCGATTCCGGGCTCCGGTCCGCCTACCGCCTTTCCCCTCCCGTCCTGATCATCCACATCCCCTTCAGGTACTCCCCCTCCGGGCAGTCGATCGAGACGGGATGGTCGGGTCCGGCGCCCTGACGCGCGAAGAGCAAAAGCTCCGAACCCGACTCGAGCTCGGCGGCGAAGATGATCTGCTGGAAGAGCGTCGGGTCGATCGCACCGGAGCAGGAACAGGTCAGCAGAATCCCTCCCGGGGCGACGAGCCGCATCGCGAGCCGGTTGATGTCCTTGTAGCCGCGCGCGGCGCGGTCCACGTCCGCGCGCTTCTTGGCGAAAGCCGGCGGGTCGCACACGACCGCATCCCAGCTTTCGCCGCCCGCGACACGCCGCCGCAGATCCTCGAACACGTCGGCGCGGACGAAATCGCTGGTGCCCGGGTCGAACCCATTTGCGCGGCGGTGCTCGACGGCGAGATCCAGCGCGCCCTCCGAGGCATCGACATCCACCGCGTGGGCCGCGCCTCCGGCGAGCGCGGCGACGGAAAATCCGCCCGAGTAGGAGAAGAGGTTCAGCACGCGGCGGCCCGCCGCCAGCGCTCTCAGTCTGGACCGGTTTTCGCGCTGGTCGAGGAAGAAGCCGGTCTTCTGCCCTGAGGCGGGGTCCGCGAAGAAGCGCAGTCCGTTCTCGCGGAAGGCGACGCGGGCGGGCGAGTCTTCGGACGCCGGGCCGGAGTCTCTCGGCGAGCTGCCGTCGCGCACGGTTCCCGTCCGGCGGACGATCACCTTCTCGAGCTCGAACGCGCGCACCGCTTCCTGCTCGAGAAGAGATTCCCAGGCCTCCGCCCCTCCGGCCGACAGCTCGAGGACGCCTGTGGCGCCGTAGACGTCCAGGGTCACCCCGGGACACCGGTCTCCCTCGGAGTTGACGGCCCGGAATCCCGTCGTCTCCGGAGGGAGGATCGCCGCGCGCAGCCTCCGCGCCGCATCGAACCGCTCCCCGAAGAGACCAGGGCCCGGAAGGGCGTCCCCGAAGACCCAGAGCCTCGCGACGATCTGCGATTCCGGGGAATAGGCGCCGGCGGCCAGCCGCTCGCCGCCGGCCGAGAGGACTTCCGCCCAGCCGTCGCCCCCGTCGCCCTCCCGGCGGGCCACCGCCCCCGAAAACAGCCAGGGATGCCTCCGCCGGACGGAGACGTCGCGTCCGGCCTTCAGAACGAGCCGGATCACCGCGCGCGGCCGCGGGCGGGCGGGCGGGCGAAGGCCCTCAACGAACGGCCCGGGAGGTCCGTATCAACGGGGGAACACACCTGATCTCCTCCTCGGCCCCTCGCAAGAGGGGCCTTCTTTTTCTGCGGCTCCGGGGAGACTACGGCTGGTTGAGGCTCCAGTCGTACTCCAGGAAGTCCGGTTCGGAGGCGAAGCTCGCCAGCCAGGTCGCGGTCGCTGGGTCCGAGAGGAACTTCGCCACTTCCTTGACTAGGGAGCCCCCGCCGTCGCGTTCGAACTCCTTGCGGTTCCAGAAGAAGATCTTCGACAGGGAGACCTTTCCCTTCTGCCGGTCGATCGAGTTCTTCGAAGCGTCATTCACGAACGCCCGCCCCTGCCGGTCGAGCTCGCCGGACAGTCCCGCGGCCGTGTAGGCCTTGCCGGCCAGAGGCGGACAGGATCTGGACGCGCAGACGATCGCGAAGTGGATTCGCGAGTCCTTGTCCTCGCGAAGCTTGTTTTCGATCGCGTCGAGCGTCAGCATCTCCTGGCCCACCTTGTGCGTCACCTTTTTGAACGCGCCGTCGATGTCGAGGATGCTCTTCGTCGGGTAGCGGTCGAGGACCGTCGCGATGGCGCACGCGTTGTAGGCGTTGATGTAAAAGGCCTTCTTCTCTTCCGGCGACATCTTCGACGGATCGGCGTCGCCGAGGTTGGCGAGATACGCCGCGAGCCGCTTCTTGTCCTGCCCCGCCGCCCCCGCGTAGTCGAACCCGCCGTTGCGCTCCCGGGCCTGCAGAATCGCGTCGAACACGGCGTTGTCCGGGGCCGCCGCGGCCGCGATCGCGGAAAGGGCCCATCCGGCCAGAAAGAGGCAGACCAGCGAGGCGCGCGTCGCGGTTGTTCTCATGACTTTCTCCTCCGTCGAATCGTATACGGACGGCCACCCGCCGTGGATTTCGGGGAGGCGGCGATCAGAACGCGGAGAGGATGCCGTACGAGAGCGCTCCGATCGCGCCGGCCATCGGGATGGTCAGGACCCATGCATAGACGATCTGGGTCGCGACTCCCCATCGGACGGCGGAAAAGCGCTGCGTCGCGCCGACGCCGATGATCGAGCCCGTGATCGTGTGCGTCGTCGAGACGGGGATGCCCCAGATCGAGGCGATCAGGACGGTCAGCGCCCCTCCGGTCTCGGCGCAGAACCCCGAGAACGGCTTCAACTTCGTGAGCCGGCTGCCCATCGTCCGCACGATCCGCCACCCGCCCGTCAGGGTCCCCAGCGCGATCGCCGCGTGGGCGGCGAGGACGATCCAGATCGGAATCGTCTTCACGTCCGGCAGGTACATGAAGTGAAGAGACGACGCCGGATCCGCGAACACGGTCCTGTTGGCGACGAGAAGGCCGGCGATGATTCCCATCGTCTTCTGCGCGTCATTGGTTCCGTGCGAGAGGGAGAAAAACGCCGCGGATACGAGCTGCGCCCGGCGGAACCAGCGGTCGACCGACGCGTACGCCGCGCGCCGGAACGTCCAGGAGACCGCGACCATCAGGCCGAACCCGAAGATCATTCCGATCAGCGGCGAGAGAACGATGAAGGAGAGCGTCTTCACCCACGCCGCCCCTGGCACGATCGCCTTGATGCCGACGCGCGCGATCGCGGCGCCGGAGTATCCCCCGATCAGGGCGTGGGACGAGGAGGAAGGAATGCCAAAGTACCAGGTGATGAGATTCCAGAGAATCGCGCCCAGAAGTCCGCCGAGCACGACGTTCGAGTTCACGACATTCACGTCGATCAAGCCGGATCCGATCGTCTTCGCCACCGCCGTCCCGAACACGAACGCCGCGACGAAATTGAAGAAAGCGGCCCAGAACACCGCCATCAGCGGGGACAGGACTCGCGTCGACACGACCGTGGCGATGGAGTTCGCCGAGTCGTGCATCCCGTTGATGAAGTCGAAGACGAGCGCCACCCCGATGATGGCGAGGATGAAGATCATGGACGCACCGGCGGCGGCAGGCCGGGGCGGGAACGAAACGACGTCATCGCGGGGGCGTCACGAATGCTTGAGAACGACGCTCTCAAGGACGTGCGCGACCCCCTCGCACTGGTCGATGCACGCTTCCATGTTCTCGTAGATGTCCTTCCACTTGATGACCTCGATGGGGTCTATCCCGCCGCGGAACAGGGAAGCTACGGCCTCGTGGTACGCCACATCGCCCTCGTTCTCGAGCTGCTTGATTCGGATACAGTGCTCGATCACGCCCTTCTGGGTCTTGAGGTCGGCGACCGCCTCGACCAGCTCGCCCGTGACGGTGACGATCACCTGAGCGAGCCGTTTGGAGATGGGTGTCGGCTCGTTGATGTTGTAGAGCACGAGGCGCCGAACGGTGCCATCGATCAGGTCAATGACGTCGTCGAGCCGCACCGCCAGCCGGTGGATGTCTTCCCGGTCGATCGGCGTGATGAACGTCCGGTCGATCCCGCGAAGGATCTGGTGCGAGATCTCGTCGCACTCGTGCTCCAGCCTCTTGATCTGGTCGGCGACTCCCGACACCGGGGACTCCCCGCTGAAAAACCGGGCGAGCATGCGGGCGCTCTCGTGGATGCGCCGCGCCAGCTCCGAGAACTGATCGAAGTACTTCTCCTCGCGGGGAAGGATATTGAACACATGGCCTCCGGAAAAGTCGGCGGCATGCTATCGCAGCCTCGACGCACCTTTGACTTCCCGGGAGATCGCAGCCCTGGAACCAGCATGACCGCGAGCTCGTTCGGGGTGTGTCCGCCGCGCCTAGGGAAGGCGCGCGGAATTCGAAGCCGGAGCGGGCAGGTGAATCCGGAACGTGCTGCCGCGGCCCAGCGCGCTTTCGACTTGGATGGTGCCGCCGTGGAGCTGGATGATGTGCTTGACGATCGCCAGGCCGAGTCCTGTCCCGGGGCGCGATTTCGAGCGGGAACGGTCCACCTGGTAGAACCGCTGAAAGATCTTGTCCTGCTCGGACCGCAGAATCCCGGGCCCGTTGTCGGAGACCGACAGGTTGGCTCCCCCCGGTTCAGGCGCCGCCGAAAGAGTCACGACACCCGCTTCCGGCGAGAACTTGATGGCGTTGTCGATCAGGTTGCGCACCACCTGGGACAGCCGGCGCCTGTCCCCCGGGATCGAGAGGCCGGGCTCGGCCTGCACGTGGATGGCGATCTTCCTGTCCGCCGCGGCGGCGGCGAAGTCTGCCGCCGTCTCGCGCAACAGCTCTTCCAACCCGACTTCCGAGTTCGACAGCTCGACCGCGCCGCTTTCGATCTGAGCCAGGTCCATCAGGTCGTCGATCAGCTCCCGCATCCGGTCCGATTGCCTCTGAATGAGGTCCAGCAAATGCGCGGCTTCGGCCGGATCGGGATCCGCATCCGCCAGCGTCTCGGCCGCGGCCGCGATCGACGCGATCGGCGTCCGAAGCTCGTGCGACACGTCGGCGACGAAGGTGCGACGCATCGATTCCGTCCGTTCGAGCCGCGTCACATCGCGGAGCACTCCCACCGCCGCCGCCCTGGACCCCGGCGGCAGGGCCACTACCGTGACGTGCCATACGATCTCGTCCCCCAGGCGAACCGTCTTCTCGCGGGTCTCGTTCGCCGCGAGCGTCTCTCCGAAGACGTCGTATAGATCGCGCCGCCGAAGGAGGTCATACAGCGCCCGGCCGGCCGGCGCGGGAATCCCGATCATGCGCGCAAAACGGACGTTCGATTCCAGCACGTGAAGGCGTTCGTCCACGACCACGAGGCCGTCCGGGAGCCGCTCGAGAACAGTCGCCGTGAGACGCCTTTCGGCTTCCGCTTTTTCCACCGCGCGCGCCAGGGAGTTCTTCATCCTCTGAAAGGCCGCGGCGAGGAGCTGGACTTCCTCGCTCCCCGCGCCCGGCAGGTCGCGTCCATGGTCGCCGGCCGCGATGGCGTGGGCGGCCGCCGTCAGCGACGCGATCGGCTCGGAGAATCTCCGCGACGCCGTCGCGCCGATCAGAAAGAGAAGAAGGCAGGTGGCAAGAATCGCCAGGCGCGTCGTCCAGATGTAAGCCTGCTCGATCGCTTCGACCCCCGCCACCGAGACCGACACGCGAATCACCTCTCCTCCCGGGATCGCTTTGGCGAAATAGATCCGCTTCTCGTTCTCGGTGGTCGAGAAGCGGCGCGCCACACCGGTGCCGTTCTGGCGGGCGCCCTGAATTTCGGGCCGGCCGGCATGATTCTCCATCGCGGGCACCTTGTCTACGGGCAGGTCGGTATCGTGACGAACGCGTCCGTCGAGGGCCACGATCGTGATCCTGCAGTTCAGCCGCGCCGCGGATTCGCGGAGCAGCGCGTCGGCATCCGACGGTTTCTGCGACGCCCATCGCTGCCAGTCCTCCGCGAGATGGTCGGCCTCGCGGGAGACGCGCTCGAGAATCCGGTCCTCGGTGGCTTTGCGGACCGTCGCGTCGAGGAGGACGATCAGGAGGATCGCCGCGGCCGCGGCCAGAACGCCGAAGAGCGTCGTGAATCGGGAGCCGAGCCTCATGGCGGGAAGAGCGACACTCCAGGCGAACGCGCGCGGGAACGCTGTCCGCCTACGCCGTGCCGCCCTCCTTCCCCGCGTCGCCGTACCGGTATCCGAGTCCGACGACGGTCTCGATCCTCTGGTCGCCCAGCTTGCGGCGCAGCGAGCGGATGTGAACGTCCACGGTCCGCGTTTCGACGTCCGCGTCGTAGTCCCAGAGCCGGGCGAGGATCGAGTCCCGCGTGACGACGCGCCCGCGATTCACGATGAGCATCCAGAGCAGGTCGAATTCCTTCTTGGTCAGGTGGACGCGTTCTCCGTCGAGACGGGCCTCGAAGCGTGCCCGGTCGACCGTGAGCGCCCCGTCCGTGTAGACCTCGTCCTCCGACGTCTCGAAGGACGCGACCCGGCGAAGGTGCGCGTGAATGCGGGCCAGGAGCTCGCGCATGGAGAACGGCTTGGTGATGTAGTCGTCGGCCCCGATCTCGAACCCGAGCAGCTTGTCCCGCTCCTCGACGCGCGCCGTGAGCATGATAATCGGCAGCCGGCGCGTTTCGTTCCCGCGCCGCAGCTCCCGGCAGACCGCGAGCCCGTCGATGTCGGGCAGGTTCAGATCGAGAATCACGAGGTCGAAGGGTTTCTCCTCCATCGCGGCGAGGGCCGCCAGTCCGGAGACGTAGTGCTCCACCTGGTAACGCTTTTCCTTCCTGAGGTTGAGGCGGATCGTGTACGCGATGTCGGCGTCGTCTTCGACGAGAGCGATCCGCTTGATGGTCGCTGGTCCGCCGTCCCGCGCCGGACGGGCGGCCGCTTTGCGAGAGGTCGTCGTACGCATGAGATCTCCTTCGAGGTTAACCGAACCGGCCGGTGATGTAGTCCTCCGTGATCTTCTGACCGGGGTTCGTGAAGATCTTCTCCGTCCTGTCGTGCTCCACCAGGCGTCCGAGCATGAAAAAGGCGGTGCGCTCAGAGACCCGCGCGGCCTGCTGCATGTTGTGCGTGACGATGACGATCGTGTAGTCCCGCTTCAAGGTGTAGATGAGCTCTTCGATCTTCTGGGTCGCGATCGGGTCCAGCGCCGACGCTGGCTCGTCCATCAAGAGCACCTCGGGCTCGACCGCGAGGGCGCGAGCGATGCAGAGCCGCTGCTGCTGTCCTCCGGAGAGGCCCAGTGCGGAGGTGTCGAGGCGGTCTTTGACCTCGTCCCAGAGGGCCGAGCCGCGAAGGGCGTTCTCGACGCGCTCCGGCATCTCGGAGCGCTTACCGATCCCGTTGATCTTGAGCCCGTAGGCCACGTTCTCGAAGATGGACTTCGGGAACGGGTTGGATTTCTGGAAGACCATCCCGACCCGGCGTCGAAGCCCCACGACGTCGGTGCCGCCCCGGTAGATGTCCTCGCCATCCAGGAGGACTTCGCCCTCGACCCGGGTATCCGGGATGATGTCGTTCATCCGGTTCAGGCAGCGCAGATAGGTCGACTTCCCGCACCCGGAAGGGCCGATGAACGCCGTGACGGACTTCTCGGGTATCTTGAGCGAAATCTCATGGAGGGCCTGTTTGGGGCCGTAGAAGAAGTCGAGGTCTCTCGTCTCCATGCGCACCGGATCCGAAGACTTCGACGGAAGCAGGGGTTCCTGCGGCGTCGGAAACGACCCGGGCCGGACCACAACTTCCGGAGGAGTCATCGTTTCGTTCATGTCCGATGCATCCTTTCGAGTCTTTTCGTGACGACGCGGGCGAGAACAGAAAAGACAAAGACCACTCCGACGAGCACGAGCGCGCCCGCCCAGGCCTGCCGGTGCCAGTCGTCGTAGGGCGAGATGGCGTAGGTGTACACCTGGACGGTCAACGACGCGATCGGCTCATCGAGCCGGGTGGTGAAGAAACGGTTGTTGAACGACGTGAAGAGAAGCGGCGCGGTCTCCCCCGCGATGCGGGAGAGTGCGACGAGGATCCCGGTCATGATCCCGGGAAGCGCGGCCGGGACCATCACGGAAAAGGACGCGCGAGCGCGGCTCGCGCCGAGCGCCAGAGCGCCCTCCCGGAGGCTCGAGGGAACGAGCTTCAGAAGCTCTTCGGTGGTTCTCGCGATGATCGGAATCATCATGAATCCGAGCGCCATCCCGCCCGCGAGGGCGCTGAAGCGCTTGAAAGGCAGAACCGCGAGTCCGTAGGCAAAGATACCGATCACGATCGAAGGGACACCGTTCAACACGTCGGCGGTGAAACGCACGAACGAGGCGAATTTACCGGCGGCGTATTCCGCCAGATAGATGCCGCACATCATGCCCACGGGAATCGCGAGCGCGGACGCGATTCCAATCAGCATCAGGGTCCCTACGATTGCGTTGGCCATGCCGCCGCCGTCCTCGCCCACGGGCTTCGGCATCTTCGTGAAGAAGTCCCAGTTCAGAGACGAGAATCCCTGCTTGATGACGTAGAAGAAAATGAATACGAGAGGAATGAGAGCGATCACGACCGCGGCCGCGCACAAAAAGACGACGAAATTTGAGAAGAGCCTCCGCCGCCGGGACCGGCTCACGCGCGGACTCCCGTGGCGGCGAGAGGAAAGGCGGCGTCATCTTCTTTCGCGACGACGACCCGGCCCGTGCGCCAGATCAGGAACCGCGAGATTCCGTTGATGACGACGGTCAGCACGAAAAGGACGAGCCCGATCTCGACTAAGGCCGACAGGTACAGATCGTCCGCCGCCTCCGTGAACTCGTTGGCGATGACGGCCGCCATCGTGTGCTGCGGAGCAAAGAGCGAGGCGCTCACCTGGGGGTTGTTGCCGATCACCATCGTGACGGCCATCGTCTCGCCGAGCGCGCGCCCGAAACCGAGCATGACCGCCCCGAGAATCCCCGTGCGGCCGTAATAGAGCGCGGTCCGGATCGTCTCCCAGCGGGTGGCGCCCAGAGCGTACGCGGCTTCCCGCTGCGTTGCGGGCACGGCCCGCAGAACCTCTCGGGCCACGGAAGAGCTGAACGGGATCACCATGATCGCCAGAATGAGAGCCGCCGACAGCATGCCAACCCCGAGTGGCGGACCCGAGAAAAGGGGCACCTTCTTGAGCCAGGGTGGAGCAAGGACCTCGAGATGCCGCACCACGGGCACGAGCACGAAGATCCCCCATAACCCGTAGACGATCGAGGGGATCGCGGCGAGAAGCTCCGTCAGAAAGGTCAGGGGCGTCCGGAGCGGCCCCGGAGAGAGCTCCGACAGGAAAATCGCGATCCCGATGGCGATCGGGGTCGAAATCAACATGGCGAGAGCGGAAGAGTAGAGAGTCCCCCAGATGAAGGGCAGCGCGCCGAACTCGCCCGAGACGGGGTCCCAGGTCCTGGTGCGCCAGAAATGGAAGCCGAACTTCGCAATCGTGAGATGCGACGTCCGAAAGAGCTCGAAGCCGATGCCGGCGACGAGCAGCACCACCAGAAGGGCGAAGAATCCCGTCCCCGCGCGGAAGCCCCGGTCGTCGGCGCCCCTCTGCGAGGACGGGATCTTGCGGGCCGCCAAGCGATCAGGCCTTGATGCGGTCGAGGGCCTTGAGCTCGAGCTTCACCACGGGCTCCGGAAGGGGGGAATAGCCGAGCTCGGGGGCATACTTCTGGCCGTCGGTGAGCGCCCACCGAGTGAAGTCCTTCATGATCTTCGCCCGCTGCTTGTCCTTCGGGCTCTCGTAGAACAGAAGCCAGGTGAAGGATGAAATCGGATAAACGCCCCCGCCCGGAGCGTTGGTGATCGAGACCCGGAAATCCGGTGGCATCGCGGAGGACGCGGCCGCGGCCGCTGCGGTTACCGACTGGACCGACGCCCGAACGAACTCCCCGACCATGTTCTGGACGGAACCGTAGTCGATCTTGTTCTGGATGGCGTAGATCAGCTCGACGTAGCCGATCGCTCCCGGCGTCTGCTTCACGAGCCCGGCGACACCCTCGTTGCCCTTGCCGCCGACGCCCACCGGCCAGTTGACCGAAGTCGCGACGCCGACGGTCTTCTTGAAGTCGGCCGAAACCTTCGACAGGTAATCGACGAAGATGTAGGTCGTCCCGGAACCGTCCGACCGATGACACACGGTGATGTCCGTGCCCGGCAGCTTGACGCCGGGGTTCAGAGCGGCGATGGCGCCGTCATTCCATTTGTTGACCTTGCCGAGGATGATGTCCGCGAGGACCTTGCCGGAGAACTTCAGCGGCGCATCCACCCCGGGGACGTTGTAGACGGGAACGACCCCTCCGAGGACGGTCGGCAGGTGCAGCACCTTCCCGCCCGCCTGCTGCATCTGGTCGGGGGTCATGGGCCCGTCCGTCGCGCCGAAGAAGACGGTCTGGTTCGTGAGCTGCCGGATCCCGCCCCCGGAGCCGATCGACTGGTAGTTGATCTGTACTTCTGGGTGGAGCTTGTTGTATTCGGAGAACCACTTCGAATAGATCGGGAACGGGAAGGTCGCCCCCGCGCCATTGATCTGAACGTTCTGGGCCGGCGCCGGCAAGACGAGCGCCGCGAGGGCGATCGCCGACAGGGCCAGGAATCGCAGGATTTTCATTCGCTCCCCTCAGTCCAGAAGATGAATTTCGGCGGTTAAATCGGCGTGAATTCGACGTGAATTAGAAGTTGAAAAGCGTGTGGAGCGCGTACCGTTTCTCGTCCGGCTTGAAGTTCGCATTCGAGGCCGCGAAGTCCTCGTACTTGACGTTTTCGTAGTCGGCGAGAAGGGCCGCCGCGATGCCCGCCCTGGTCACGGGAAACCAGTAAGCGAGTCCTCCGATGAAGCGCTTCTTCTTCCCGTTGGGGTCGAGCGTGTTGTGGTCCTTGCTCGGTTTGAGCTCGTCGTAGCGAAGAAGCGCCTCGATTCCGATGGGCGTTCGTGGTGTCACCCAGGCGGACCAGCCCGAGGCGTGGGTCGAAAACGTCTTCGTCCGCGAAGTCCGGTCCTTCGCGTCGAGGGTGCTGAGGCCGGCGTGGATCCAGGGATGCTCGAACGTGAGGAGCGCGACCGCGCGCTTGCGCTCCGCGTCCTTCTCGTAGTGATCCCCGTCGTAGAAGCCGGTGATCCGAAGTCCACGGACGATCGAGACGCCGGGCGCTGGCCGGATCGTCACCCGCGCCTGGAAGGCCTTCTGGTCGTTCGCCTCGGCGCCCGTGTACGTCTCGCCGTTGTAGACGCCCACGTGGACATCGCCGTAGTTCATCGGGATGTTCCAGTGAGTCGTCAGACCGAAGTCCGAGGAAGACAGAAACGTCTCACGGTCCACGAAGATCGTGCCCTGGAAGCGATAACGGTAGACGCCCTCTTCGAAGTCGACGTAGGGAGTCTGCTGGGTTCCGATGCGCAGCCAGGACGCCTTCGTGGTGAAGTCGTCGAAGTTGATCTGGCCGTAGGCGTATTTCAAGCGGTAGACGAGGTTGTTGTTCGTGTTGAGGGTCACGCCGGTGCCGGTCACGGTCTGGCGGGTGATGTCCGGGGTGATCCGAAATGAGACCCAGTGGCTGATCTGTCCCGTCACGTTGATGTACGCGCGAGCGAGGTTGAACGAGTTGGGATGGACCACGCCGCCGTCCGCGTCCTTCGTGGTGGGAACGTCCTGATACGTGTAGTCCGCAAAAATAGTGCCCCCGACGCTGACTCTCGGGGTGTCGTCGGGCGGCGTGTATCCCTCGGCCGGGGTTATCTGGGCGCTCGCGTTCCGCGCTGCCAGCAGAAAGCAGAGTCCCATCGCCGTGCCAGCGAGATGAGATTTGCGGAAGAATTCCTTCATCACGTGTCGTCCTCCTGTCCTGGAACGCGAGTTGTAAAGCCGGGTCGTCAACGGGGAGCGAACGTGCTGTAAACTCGTTGCGAAGGGCCGCGCACGACGATCCGCGCCCTCGGAGAGCCCTTCAGGGCCCCGCCCGACCGCCGGGAGCGCGTATCAGCGCCGCCCGCTCGGGAACGAAAGTCGGCGATGGCGCTCGATTTGCACCGCAAGGGGTGAAAGGGCATGAAAACCATCGCGCACATCTCGGACCTGCACTTCGGGCGCGTGGATCCGGCCACCCTGGAGCCCCTGCGAAGGGCGATCAGGGAGCTCTCTCCGGACCTCGTCGTCGTCACGGGAGACCTCACCCAGCGCGCGCGCCGCCGGCAGTTCCAGGAAGCCCGCGAGTTTCTGGACGGCCTTCCCAAACCGCAGATCGTGGTCCCTGGCAACCACGACGTGCCCCTCTATCGCGTGGTGGCGCGGTTCCACCATCCGTTTCGCCTCTTCCGCCGGTACATCACGGATGATCTCGAGCCGTCATACTCCGACGGCGAGCTCGCCGTCGTCGGGATCAACACGGCCCGCTCGTGGACCACGAAGTTCGGCCGGATCAACCGGGAACAGGCCCGGCGCACCCATGCGCGGTTTCGCGGCGCGGGCCCCGGGACCACCCGGATCGTCGCCACGCACCATCCGTTCGATCTGCCGGAGGGCTCGGACGCGCGCAACATCGTCGGCCGCGCGCGCATGGCGATGGAGGTCCTCGCGGAGTGCGGCACGGACCTCTTTCTCGCCGGGCACGTCCATCGGAGCCACTCCGGCCACACGGCGGCGCGGTACCGCATCGCGGGTCATTCCGCCCTCTTTCTCACGGCGGGTACGGCCACTTCGACGCGCGGACGAGGCGAGACGAACTCGTTCAACTGGATCCGGATCGCGAAGCCTCTGCTGGACGTCCGCCGCTACTCCTTCCTCCGCGAGTCCGGGACCTTCGTCCCGTCGGAGGAGCAGCTCTTCGAGCACACGGAGGCCGGCTGGGGCAGACGGGCCGTGGTTCTCACGGCACCCTGACGCGGAGGCCCGCCGCCACGACCTCGACCTCGATCGGCGGAGCAAGCCATGACAGCTCGCCATCCGTCGCGACCTGGATCCGGCGGCGGGGCGAATCGAGCCGCAGGCGGGGCGTCGCGAGCGACTGGAAGTCCCCGAACGTCTCCGCCACGCCCAGAACGTAGCGGGTCATCGCGAAGGCGAACGCGCTGCGCGTCAGGAAGGGCAGCCAGTAGACGTGCAGGGTTCCCGCATCGAAGTCGGTCCGCGGCGCGAGAAAGCCGAGGCGCGACAGGTCGTCCAGACCGACCGAGACGGTGAACATCTGCGTCCGGATCCTGGAAGTGCCCTCGGACGTTTCGACGACGAGCGCCACGTCGGGAAAATGGCGGAGGGCCATCCGGATCCCCTGCAGGTACGCCCTCCATTTTCCGACCCGTCCCCGGTACCGCTCCCGAGATTCCGAGATCCGCACGTAGACGCCGATCAGGACGTTGTTCAGGAAATAGCGATCGTTGATCCTCCCGACGTCGACGTTCTTCGTCGAGCCCGACACGGCAACCTGGAGCGCCTGCCTCCAGTCGAGCGGCAGGCCGAGATCCCGCGCGAAATGGTTCATGGATCCCATGGGAATGACGGCGAGCGTCGCATCCGTGCCGACGAGGCCCTGCGCCGCCGAATGGACCGACCCGTCCCCTCCCGCGACGACGAAGAGCTTCGTTCCCGAGGCGCGGCGCCGCTCGATCAGGCCGCGCACGTCGAGCCCGGGAGCGAGCTCCACGACCTCGAGGCCCGCGTCGGCGGCGGCCGCGCGAAGGTCTGTCTCCTCGGCGTCGTTCGAGGCTCCGGACCGGAGGTTGGCGAGCAGAACCCCGCTCGTCGGCGGCGGAGGGTCAGACGGCGAAGGGCCGGGTGTTCGAAATAAATCCCGTTGAGTGTCCATTGGCCCTCCTCTCTGTCGTGGAGTCCGCGAGCGGGAGGAGCAAGACGCATGCACGGCCGCGATCCGGGAGTGCCTCCGGCCCGCGCCCTCGAGAGGCCGCCTGGGCCGCGCGGCGGTCCCCCGCATGCTGGGACCGGTCGAGGAAAGGCCGCCAGGCCAGGGTCCACAGGAGCAGCCAGCCGAGGCCGAGCGCGACGCCGCCGGCGACGTCCGAAAGCCAGTGCGCTCCGAGGTAGACGCGGGAGAAGGCAATAGCCGCGATCGCGACGACGGAAAGGACGACGACTCCGACGCGCCAGACGAGATCCGGCGTGAGACGGAAGACGACGGTGGAGAGGCCCCCGAAGAAGACCGCGCCCATCGTCGAGTGGGTGCTCGGAAAGCTGTGGGTTTCCTCGGTTTCGAGAGCCGGCCACAGGTCGGGCCGCACCCGCCGGAACCGCCATTTCAGCAGAGGGCTCAGCGCCCGTCCGCCGAGGACGGCGGTCCCGAAGACCGCGGCGAGCCTGCCCTCTCCGACGGCGATCAACGCGGCAGCCGCGGCAATCGTCACCGGAATCATGAAGCGGGGGCCGCCGACGAAGCTGACGCGCCGCAGGAGCCGGTCGCGCGCGGGACCGTGCAGCCTCCGGACCTCGAGCGTCGCTCGGCGGTCCAGCCGGAGCAGCCTGTCCCGAACGCCCGTCACGCCGAGCGCGCGGATCGGAGGCTCCGCATCCAGTCGGCGAGCCGCTCGAAGTCCTCGACTACCGCAACGCCCGCAGGGGGGTGGCTCCGTCGCGCCCCCTTGCCACCAACGAAGATCGGGATATGGGACGGCACGGCCTGCCGGAGTGTCTCGAGCTCGCGGTGCACGGACGCGCCACCCGTCGAGATCGAGACCGACAGTCCGATGGCCGAAGCATTCCGCAGCACCCAGGCGTCCGCGATCTCACGAACGGGCGTGTCTGTGCCGAGGACGTGAGGCCTCAACCCGGCGGCCGCGGTCACCAGCGCCGCCATCTGGAGCCCCAGGCGATGCGTTTCGCCGGACAGAGTGGCTAGGAGAATCACCGGACCGCGCGCCGCCCTTTCGTAAGGGAGCCGGATGCTGCGGAGCACGTCTTCGGCACATTCCGAGAAGAAGTGCTCGTGATGAATCGACATCTCCCCTTTCGCCCACGCCTCCCCCACCGCCTCGGCCAGGGGCGCGATTCGGTGGGTGAGAAACGCGATGGGACCGAGGGCAGACGCGTCCGCGAGGAGCGCCTCGGTCAGCTCGGTGCGGCGATGCTTCCGCACTTGGTCGAGCAGGAGCGCGATCGGACGCGCCGCAGACCGCTCCCGAGACGACGCCGCCTCTTCCTCGGCGAGCAGGCTCTCCAGGTCGCCTTCCTCGAGCCGCACGACCTCGGAGGGACGGTGGCCTCGCGAGATCGCGCGGGAAATCTGTCGCAGGCGGCGAACGTGCTCAGCGGAGTAGAGCCGGTGACCGGAGGGCTTGCGTCCGGGGATCGGGAAGCCGTAGCGCTTCTGCCAGACGCGGAGGATGTCAGGAGAAAACCCGGTCGCGCGGGAGACCGCGCCGATTGTGAATGCAGCTTCAGAGTTCTTTTTCATGCTTCGCGAAAAAAGGGTCGCCGGCCGGCAGGTTTCCCGCCGCCAGACTCATTGTAACGACGGCGATGAGATGGCTGTCAGCTCTCGACGGCCAGCCCGGGGGCGCGGAGGATCCGGCATGCCGCCGCCTCTCGCGCCCCACTGAAGACCAACGCTCAACGCTCAGCGCTCACAGTTCACTGCGGGGACAGAACCGCGTCGATTGCGTGAATCACTCCGTTCGACGCGAGAACGTCCGCTTGAATCACCTTGGCGGCATCGATGGTGACCGTCCCGTTCTCGGCGCTCACCTTCAGGTTCCCTCCTTGGACGCTCTTTGCCGATCGGACCTTCACGACCTCAGCAGCCATCACCCGCCCGGGGACGACGTGGTACGTGAGAAGCGAAGTCAGCTTTGCCTTGTCCGCGAGAAGACCCTGGATCGTGCCGGCGGGCAGCTTCGCGAACGCTGCATCCGTCGGCGCGAAGACCGTGAACGGACCCTTTCCCTTGAGCGTGTCGGCAAGACCGGCCGCTATCACAGCCGCAACGAGAGTCTGAAAAGAGCCGGCCTCGATCGCTGTCTCGACGATATCGGAAGTCATTTGATGCTCCTTGTTAGCAGATGCCGGGGCGGAGATCCGCCCCGGCCGAAATTTCGACTCGATCAGGCGACGGCCCAGCGGCGCTGAATCGCCTTCCACCCGAGACCCTGATAAACGCCAGCGAGGCCGACCAGCAGGTAGACAACCCGCGACACGGCCGACATCGGTCCGAAGAGCGTGGCCACCAGATCGAAATTCGCCGCCCCCACCAGTCCCCAGTTCACCGCCCCGATCACCACCAGAACCGCGCAAGTCACATCCAATGGCCTCATGCGAGCCTCCTTTAATCCCCGAAGGGAGTGTCAATATATATATATAGACAATAACTAGTCAATAGGAATCAGGCGTACTTTGGAAATAGTTGTAACTCGCTGTTTAATAAAGGTTTGTATCTAAACCACCGCTCCCGCGGAAAGGCTTGTCCTACGGCTTTGTCCACTTCACATCGATTCCACGGGACGGTGATAGCCTCCGAAACTCGCGCATGACGGAAGCCCGACGGATCGAAGGCGGCACGTCGCCGGAGGACCGGCTCAACGACCGTGCGCTCTATTTCAACCGAGAGATATCGTGGCTCGCCTTCAACCGGCGCGTGCTCGAGGAAGCGCTCGACTCGTCCTGGCCTTTGCTCGAACGGCTGAAGTTCCTCGCGATCTTCCACTCGAACCTGGACGAGTTCTTCATGATCCGGGTCTCCGGGCTGCACGAACAGCTCGAGGCGGCGGTCACGGAGCGCAGCGCGGACGGTCTCTCCGCGGAGGAGCAGCTGAAGGCCATCTGCGAGATCGTCCGCCGGGACTGTGCCCTCGCCGTCTCGACTCTCACGGAGGACGTTCTGCCGGGACTTCGCGAGAAGGGAATCCTCCTCTCGCGCTGGGAAGGGATCGCCGCACCGGCGCGGCGCGAGCTGACCGCCTACTTCGAAAACGTCGTCTTTCCCGTTCTGACGCCGCTCGCCTTCGACCCGGCCCACCCTTTCCCATTTCTTTCGAATCTCTCTCTGTCGCTCGCGGTCGAGCTGTCAGAGAGGGACGAAGGCAAGCCGTTCTTCGCGAGGGTCAAGGTCCCGCCCTCGCTGCCGCGCTTCGTGCCCGTGCCCGGTGAAAGAGAGGGAAGTGAATTCCTTCTGCTCGAGGACCTGGTCGAGGCGCATCTCTCGAGCCTCTTTCCCGGAATGAAGATTCGCGGGACTTCGGGCTTTCGCGTCACCCGCGACGCGGATTTCGACCTGCGCGAGGAGGAGGCCGGCGACCTTCTCCGGGTCGTCGCGGAAAACGTGCGCCAGCGCCGCTTCGGCGCCGCCATCCGCCTCGAGGTCGACAGCCGTTGTCCCGAAACGATTCGAGACCTTCTCAGCAAGCAGCTCGCGCTCGATCCGGAGGACGTCTACTCTCTCGAGGGACCTCTCGGCGTCTCCGATTTCCTCGCGCTCCACCGTCTCGAGCGTCCGGGGCTCAAGGACGACGACTTTCTCTCGGGCTCGCGCGCCGTGTTCGCCGATCCCGCGACCACCTTCGACGCGATCCGGCAGAAGGATGTCCTCCTCCATCATCCCTACGACAGCTTCGACCCCGTCCTCACTCTTCTCGAGGCTGCGGCGGACGACCCCGACGTCCTCGCCATCAAGATGACACTCTACCGGACAGGCCCGGACTCCCCGGTCGTGGCGGCGCTGGCCCGCGCGGCGGAGAACGGGAAGCAGGTCGCGGTCTTAGTCGAGCTCCAGGCCCGGTTCGACGAGGAAAAGAACATCCAGTGGGCGCGTTCCCTCGAGCGGGCGGGCGTGCACGTCGCGTACGGCGTCGAAGGATTGAAGACGCACGCGAAAATCGCGCTCGTCGTCCGCCGCGAGGGAACGACGATGCGCCGGTACGTTCACGTCGGCACGGGCAATTACAACAAGACGACGTCCCGGGTCTACACGGACCTGGGCCTCTTCACCGCGCGGCCGGACTTCGGCCACGACGCGTCGGAGCTCTTCAATTTCCTGACCGGCTTCTCCAAGCGCACGCGCTACAAGCGATTCGCGGTCGCGCCTTTCTCGCTCCACGAGAAAGTGGTCGCGCTCATCGACCGCGAGGCGCAGAAGGCCCGCCAGGGCGACCCCTCTGCGATCGTCGCGAAGATGAATTCTCTCGTCGATCCCCGGGTCATCCGGGCGCTGTATCGTGCTTCGGCCGCGGGGGTCCCGATCACGCTCGCCGTCAGGGGAATCTGCTGCCTGAGACCCGGGGTCCCCGGAGTCTCGGAGAACATCCGCGTCTCCAGTGTCGTGGGCCGATTCCTCGAGCACAGCCGCGCGTTCGCCTTCGGCAGCGGCGAAGAGCAGGAGATCTTCCTGTCGAGCGCCGACTGGATGCCGCGCAATTTCTTCCGGCGTGTCGAGCTCATGATCCCGGTGCTCGACGCCCAGGCGCGCGAGAAGATCCGCCAGGAAGTCTTCGACCCGATCCAGGCGGACAACTGCCGGGCTCGAGATCTGTCGAGCGACGGATCCTATGTGCGGCGCTCCCCGGAGCCGGGACAGACGCCGTACGACGCCCAGCAGGCGATCGTGGACAGGCTCGCCCGCCGGGGGTTGCGCGCGGTTCCCGAAGCCTGAAAGCGGGGCGGAGCGCGGGACGGCCGGGGCGCAGGATGGCGGCCCTCGTCGCAGAGCACCCGCGATTTTCCGGCAGGGGACATCTCACTTCCGGAAACGGTTCTCCAGCATGGCGCGGAGCCTCAGCGCGTCCCGAGGCGCGTGGCCCCCGATGTCGTTGTTGAAGTAAGCGTAGACGTCTCGCCCCTCGCGCAGGCGCTCCGTCAGCCAGCCGGCCCAGTCCGCCAGGCGCTCATCGGAATAACGGCCGCCGTACTTCTCGTCGAAGCCGTGAAAGCGGACGTACACGAAGGAACCCCGGACCGTTCGTTCCGGCGCCGAGCGCGGCATGTCATGGAGACAGAGCGCGACGCCGTTGCGGTCGAGGGCCTCCAGAACGGGATCCGAGTACCAGCCAGGGGTCCCGAAACTCGAGGACGTGGCGGGCGCGACCTGGAAGCAGTTCCAGGAACGCGTCGAGGCGCTCGAGATTGACGCTCCATCCCGGAGGGAGTTGGTAGAGGACGGGACCGAGCTTTCCCCGAAGGTGTCTCGCCCTGTCGAAAAATCGCTCGAGCGGCTCTTCTGGATCCTTCAGCTTCTTGTTGTGAGTCAGATACCGGCTCGCCTTGACGGCGTAGAGAAATCCGGCCGGCGCGCGGCGGCGCCACGCCTCGAAGACCGCTCCTTCCGGCAAACGATAGAAGCTGTTGTTGATCTCGACGGTGTCGAAGCGCGAGGCATAGAAGTCGAACCACTTCGAGGCGGGAAGGTCGGCGGGGTAGATCTCGCCCCGCCAGTGGCGGTACTGCCATCCCGAGCAGCCCACTCGAAAGCGGGCCGCGGCGGTCTTTGGAAAATCGTCCATGTCCGGCGGTCACCCCCGGGCGGGGGCGTCGCAAAAGGCCTGCCGGCGTCTCAAACGCGACGGCGAAGCACCACGGGCAACTGAGACCTCAGGACGGAGAACTGAAAACTGAAACCTAAGCCAGCTCGGCCGCGTGGTGTTTCACCCATCGCGCCTCGGCGATGAAGATCGTGTCTTCGCAGATGTTGGTAGCCAGGTCGCCGACGCGCTCGAGGTTCTTCGAGATCGAGATCAGCTCGATGCAGTATGTGATGAGGCTCGGGTACTCGGCCATGTAGGTCAGGAGCTCCCGGATGATCGACACGTTCTTCTCATCCAGGATGTCGTCCTTCTTCAGGACCTGCTTCGCCAGAGCCGCGTCCCGGTTCACGAACGCGTCCAGCGACTGCTTCAGCATCGTCTCCGCGACCTCCGCCATGTAAGGGATGTCGATGAAGGGCTTGAACGGCTTCTGCCCCGCCAGCCGTTCGGCGCCTTCCGCGATGTTGACCGCGTGATCCCCGATCCTTTCGAGGTCGTTGTTGATCTTCAAGGCGGCGATCAGGAACCGGAGGTCGACGGCAACCGGCTGCTGCAGCGCGAAGAGCTGGACCGCCAGGTCTTCGACCTTCATCTCCATGCGGTCGATTTCGTGATCGGCCGCGATGACCGCCCGCGCCTTTTCGGGATCGACCTCGATCAGAGCCTCGATCGCGCGGTGAATCTGCCGCTCGACTTCCCCTCCCATCAGAATCAAATTGCGCCGCAGCTCTTCCAATTGTTCTGAAAAATGCTCTTTCACGAATTCCTCACTTCAGTTGCTCCAAAGGGCTTCATTCGAAACCAGCTCGAGATCCTTTTGAGTCACCCGTTCGTCCCGCTGCGCCGGCACCGCTCGAAAGGTGCACCGCCGGTCGAAGACCCGCTCGAAAAGGTCGGACTTGCGGCGAGCCGCGTCGAGCTCCGCCTCGCAGTCGCCTCGAGCGGAAACCTCGAGTTCCATCTTACGCGGCCGGACGCGGCACGACACCGCCGTCACGAGCTGCCTGTGGCTTCGGTCGAGTCCGTCGGCGATGCGCAGGATCGCGGAAAGCTTCTCGACCGCCGCGCGCAGGTACGGGTCGAGCCCGCTCCAGCTCTCGTGCCGGGGCTTCGGTCCGCCGCCCTTGTGGTATCTCGCCAGGAGTCCCAGCACCTCGACCTCCTCCGCCGAGAACCCGGTCAGGTCTCCGTGGGTGATCAGATAGTACGAGTGGCGCTGGTGCTTGCTGTACCCGATATAGCAGCCGACGTCGTGCAGGAGCGCGCCGTACTGGAGCCATTCCCGCTCGGTGGCCGAGAGCTGGTGAAGGGCGTGGGTCTGGTCGAAGATCTCGAGCGCCAGCCGGGCGACGTGGGTGGCGTGC
>JBDUBP010000124.1:0-2012 GCA_040004075.1 Acidobacteriota bacterium
GCCAGAACGGTCATCGCCAGAAGAAAAGAGACGGCAAACGCCAGGACGTGTCTCGCCTTCATCGAAACCTCCTTCGTGTTGGAAAACTGGCGCCGAGGCTATCACCGAGCGCCGCGCCGGGCGCGAGCGAAAGGCCGCCGCCCGCGACAATTCCGCGGCGGGGCAAACCCTCGAGGCCTTTGACGGGCCGCGACGCGACAGCGAGGAGGAAGACGGGGCCCGCGGTCCGGACCGGGCCGCGGGCTGATGCGAAGAGCTCCCGTGGAAGAAAGCGAGGCGGTCTAGTCCCTCTCGTGCTCCCCGCGCGTGAGCACCGTGATGACTCCCATCATGGGCGTCCCGAAATTGCCGTTCGGGTCCTGGATTCCGCCGTCCGGTCCTGGCGCCGCCGGTTGATGCGCCTCGTCCAGGTGAGAGTGGAACCGGCAGTAATAGACGAACGTCCCGGGATGGTCGAATCGAAGCGTGAACGTCCCGGGCCGCCCTCCGTTGTTGTCAGTCCCGACGATGAGCACGTTCGTGCCGTTGTGCCCGGCGGTGTTGAAGAAGTCGTCGCTGACGACTGTGTGATCGTCCGTGTCGTTGTTGATCCACTTGACCGCCTCGCCTGCGCGGATCGTCAACGCGAACGGGGTGAAGCGGTCTTCCTCGGGAACGATCACCTGCCGGTGCGTCTTTGCCTCGTGCTCGCCGGCGACGCTCGATACGGAGAACCCGACGAAGACACCGAGCACGGCGAGACCCACGAAGACGGCGACCCTGGAAAACCGGGATGACAGAGACGTGACCATGGCGTCCTCCTGAAAAGTGCGGTCGCATCAGCGGACCGTGCCGCGAATCACATCAGTCGGCCCGACAATCGAGTTTTTCTTAACTCTTCTCTTAGAGAGGCGCCCGAGCCTTCCGGATCACCGCGAAGGGAGATTCTTCGGTGTGCGGGCCCGTGCGTGCCAGCGAGCAATGGTCGCCGGCGCGAGCCTCCTGCCATCCCCACCCGCGGACCACTGGACCGGACGGTCCTTCCCGCGCACAATCCGGCGCGTGGCCCCCGAACGTCCGATGTCGAGGAACGCGGCGATTCTCCTGGGCGCCGTGGTCGCCCTCACGGGCCTCGCGATCATCGGGGTCGCCTTTTTCGCGAAGCCGGATGGCTTTCACGCGCCTCGCTGGGTGGTCGCCTGCGCGGGAGGCTCGTTCCTGGTCTTCGGGAGCTGGACGGGCGCTCTTTACGCCAGGGGCTACGACCCAACCCGCGAGAAGGAGACGCTCCCGTCCCCGCGCCTGCAGCTTCTCGTCCTGCTCCCGGGGCTGCTCTTCTTCGCCGCGCCCTTCCATTGGATCGCGTTCGGTCCCGGCCCGCGCCAGTTCTCATCCACCTTCTCGATGCCATTCCTCTCCGCGCGCCATTCGACTTCCGGTCTCTCCGGCCGGGTCATGTTCGGCATCGGCGCGCTCCTGATCGACGCGATCCTCGTGGCCGCCGTGGTCCGCTTCGTCCGGAGCGAGCGGACTTAGGGTCAGGTCTTTATTCTTCACCAGGCCCGCTCTCCCGGCGAAGTCAGACGGGTGCCCCTGTAGCGAGACTCGGCTTGCCCCGGCGCCGCGCATGTGTCTGCGAGACCGCTAGAACGATCGCGAGTAGCGCGGCCAGCGAGGGAATCCAGGCGGCTGACGACTTCATCGCCAGCAGGGTGAAGCCCGAGACCGCGCACCAGGTCGCCGGAAGGACCATTAGCCACCCGCGACCCCGGCCTCGCGCGATGAGAAGAAGTCCGAGCGTGCCGATCGCGTTGGGGTCGGGCGCCGTCCCGACGATCTCGACGGCCTTCCATCCCCGGCCGAGGAGGGGCGCGGCGACGAGTTCGGCCGCGAGCGCGAAGAGGAAGATCGCCAGCCCCGCCCGGCTCGCGCGATCGGCCCGCCGCTCGAACGTCGGCCCGATGCCGCCGCCGCCGAACCCGATCAGCAGCGCCGCTTCGAGCCCGAAGGCCCAGGCGAAATAGACGGCGGCC
>JBDUBP010000186.1:0-6645 GCA_040004075.1 Acidobacteriota bacterium
TCGATGACGGCGAGAACTTCGTCTTCCCGCAGGATGAGGTGTTCCTCGTCGTCGATCTTGATCTCCGTCCCGGCGTACTTGCCGATCAGGATGCGGTCGCCCTTCTTGACGTCTAAAGGAAGCTGCTTGCCTTCCTCGTTGATCTTGCCCTTGCCGACGGCCACGACCTCGGCCTCCATGGGCTTTTCCTTGGCCGTGTCGGGGATGATGATCCCGCCCTTGCGGGTCTCCGTCGTCTCGAGACGTTTGACGAGAATGCGGTCGTAAAGCGGTCGAATCTTCATGCGTTTCCTCCAGTTACCCTGCAGAGAGAAGCCGGAACGACCCCGTGTGGATGCCCGGCGGGATCCGGATATTAGCACTCCTCGCCGTCGAGTGCTAGCACCCGGGAGAACTCGCCGGAACGTCCTGATATTTAAGCTATTTATGGGGCCAGGGAATGGCAGTTAAAGCCTTCGCGGGGACCCTTTCCCGCCCTTTTTCCACGCGGAAAGAGACCGTTTCCTGACACGGCCGGACCGGCGCCGCGTCCGGCCGGCAGGGTATCGTCGCAACCCGATCCATGAACTTCGAAAGCTGGAAGGGCCGGGACGTTCTGATCACCGGCGGCCTCGGCTTCATTGGGTCCAGCCTCGCGCATCGGCTCGTCCGCGAGGGCGCCCGCGTCACGCTGTGCGACGCGATGATCGAAGGGTACGGCGGCAATCGCGCGAACATCCGGGAGATCGCCTCGGACGTCTCCGTCGTCATCGCCGACGTGCGCGACGAATCGGCCATGGGAGACCTCGTCGCGGACCGTGACGTCGTGTTTCATCTCGCGGCGCAGGTGTCGCACGTCATGTCCCTTTCGAACCCGTATCCCGACATCGACATCAACATCAAGGGCACCGCCGCCGTCCTCGAGGCGTGCCGGAAGAGGAATCCCGACGCCCTCGTCGTCCGGTCGGGAACCCGGGGGCAGTACGGGCCGGCGGTGCGCCTCCCCGTTTCGGAAGAGGCGCCCTCGGATCCCCGCGGCCTGTACGAGATCTCGCAACTCACGGCCGAGATGATCTGTCGGACGTATACGCGGATCCACCGCATCCGGACGGTCCCGTTGCGTCTGACCAACATCTACGGGCCGAGGGCGCAGATGCGGCACTCGCACTTCGGCGTCGTCAACTGGTTCGTCCGGCTGGCGCTCGCGGGCGAGGCGATCCCCATTTTCGGCTCCGGGCAGATTCTCAGGGACTTTCTCTACGTGGACGATTGCGTCGAAGCCCTCCTGAAGGCCGCCGGGGAGCCGTCGGCGGTGGGCGAGATCTTAAACGTCGGCAACGACCGGTCGGGCACGTTCCTCGAGGTCGCCCGGATCCTGCAGCAGCTGGTGCCGGGCACCGAGACGCGCTTCACCGACTTCACGCCCGAGCGCCGCGCCCAGGAGCCCGGCGACTTCGTCTCGGACATCTCCAAGATCCGGCGGATGCTCGGATGGAGCCCCGCCGTCGACCTGCGGGACGGGCTCGCCCGGACGGTGGAGTTCTACCGCGAACGAAAAGAGGATTATTTCTAGTCGTGAGCGATTGAGTCTGAACTCTCAACTCTCAACTCTCAACTCTCATAAGCTACCGCCGCCCCATGATTTCGATCCATCCGACAGCGCTGGTCGCCTCCGCCCGCATCGGAGAGGGCACGCGGATCTGGGCCTTCGTCAACGTCCTCGAAGGCGCGACGATCGGGCGGGAGTGCAACATCTGCGATCGGTGCTTCATCGAGAACGACGTCGTCGTGGGAGACCGCGTCACGGTGAAGTGCGGCGTGTCCCTCTGGGACGGGGTGCGTCTCGAGAACGACGTTTTCATCGGGCCGGATGTCACATTCTCGAACGACCCGCGTCCTCGCAGCGGCGTGCACCTCGACTCCTTTTTGCAGACCCTGGTCCGGACGGGCGCGTCGCTCGGCTCGGGCGCGGTCCTGTTGCCCGGCATTACGATCGGGCGCTGGGCCATGGTCGGCGCGGGGGCGGTCGTCACGCGCGACGTCGGCGATTTTGCCGTGGTCTACGGAAATCCCGCGCGCCAGAGGGGGTGGGTCTGCCGGTGCGCGAGGACCCTCGCCTTCGAGGGGGAACGGGCAGCGTGCCTCTGCGGCCGGACGTTCCTGCGCGAGGGCGCGGACGTCATCCGCGAGGAGGCGGCGTGAGCCCGTCCGCCGCCGGGACGTCGGTTCGAGTTCCGTTCGCGGACCTCGCGGGCGCGTATGCGGCGCGCCGGAAGGAGATCGACGCCGCCGTCGCGCGCGTCATCTCGAGCGCGTCTTTCATCCTGGGCCCGGAGGTCGAGGCCTTCGAGGCCGCCTTCTCCCGGTTCCTCGACGTCGAGCACGTGATCGGCTGCGGGAACGGGACCGAGGCGATCGCCCTCATGCTGCTGGCGGCCGGCGCTGGCTCAGACGATGAGGTCGTCGTGCCGGCCAATGCGTGCGTCCCCGTCGCCGCGGGTGTCCGCCTCTCCGGCGCGCGACTCCGGCTCGCGGACGTCGACTCAGCGACGCTCACGCTGGACCCCAGCGCCGTCGATCGGGTCGCCGGACCACGGACGCGGTTCGTTCTCGCCGTGCACCTCTACGGAGGAGTGGCGGACCTCGACGGTCTGGAGGCGGTGGCGGAGCGCCGCGGCCTGACCCTCCTGGAAGACTGCGCGCAGAGCCACGGGGCCGCGTGGAAAGGGCGCCGGACCGGCTCCTTCGGCGCCGGAGCGGCCTTCTCCTTCTATCCGACCAAGAACCTCGGCGCCTTCGGCGACGGAGGCGCGGTCGCGACGCGCGATCCTGAGCTGGCGCGCCGGCTCCGCTCTCTGCGCCAGTACGGCTGGTCCCGGCGCGACTTCGCGGAATCCGAAGGCCGAAACTCCCGCCTGGACGAGCTGCAGGCGGCCATCCTGAGCGCGAAGCTTCCCGCCCTCGAAGAGGAGAACGCGCGCCGCCGCGCGCTCGCTCTCCGGTACGACGAGGCGCTCGCGGACCTCCCTTTGACGCTTCTCTCCGGTCGGCCGGGCGGCGTTCCCGCTGCGCATCTCTATCCCGTTCGCAGCGACCGGCGCGACGCGCTGCGCGAGGCGCTCGCGGGCGCCGGCGTCGAAACCGGGATCCACTACCCGACGCCGCTGCATCTCCAGCCCGCATACGCCTTCCTGGGTCATCGCCGCGGCGATTTCCCGGTCTCCGAACGAGCCGCGGAGACCGTGCTGTCGCTTCCCCTCCATCCGCGACTGACCGGCGCGCAGGTCGAGGCCGTCGTCTCCGCGATCCGCGGTTTCTTCGGGGCGGCATGACGCGCGCGCTCGTCTCCGTCGTGGTTCCCGTCTACTTCAATGCGGAGACCGTCTCCCGGCTCGCCGAGCGCCTGCGGGCGGCTGCCTCGGGAGCGGACTGGGACGTCGAGGCGATCTTCGTGGACGACGGCTCCGGCGATGAATCGTGGAGTCGAATCCTCGAAATCTGCCGGACGTGGCCCGCCGCGAGAGGGGTGCGCCTGACGCGCAATTTCGGGTCTCAGATGGCCATCGTCGCCGGTCTGCAGGAGGCGCGGGGGGACGCCGCGGCGGTCCTCTCCGCCGATCTCCAGGAGCCTCCGGAGCTCCTGCCGGACCTCGTCGCGGCGTGGCGGCGGGGCGCGACCGCCGCGCTGGCGGTCCGCCGCAGCCGCCCGGAGGGTTGGGCTTCGCGCGCCGCGTCCCGGTTTTACTACCGCGCGCTCCGCAGGCTGGCGTTCTCGGAGATGCCGGCGGAGGGCTTCGACTGCTTCCTGATCGCGCGACCGGCCATCGACTTTCTCGCGCAGGCGCGGGAGGTTCACACGTCGCTGCCGGGGCTGCTGCTCTGGGCCGGATTTCCCGCGGTCCTCGTCCCCTACGACCGGGTCGCGCGCGACGACGGGCGCTCGCGGTGGACCCTCGCCAAGAAGCTCAAGTACTTCGCGGACGCGATCGTCTCCTTCTCGTACGCTCCGCTGCGCTTCATGTCGGTCGGAGGCATCGTTCTCGCGCTGCTCGCCTTCGCCTACGCGGCGTTTCTCATCTTCTTCAAGCTCTTCCACGGCCAGCCGATTCAGGGCTGGACCACGACGATGGTGGTGCTCGCCTTCCTCTCGGGCGTGCAACTCCTCTCCCTCGGCATCCTCGGCGAGTACCTCTGGCGAACCCTGGACGCCGCGAGGGGACGGACCGGTTTCGTGGTGGGAGAGAAGACGGCGGAGTAGCTGTCAGCTGTGAGCTTTTTTCTGTTTCCCCTTTCCCGTTTTTCGATTCCCGATTCCCGGCCCCGGTCCGCCTCCCGCCTACCGCCTACCGCCTCCTGAGCAGGTGCGCCGTAAATCCGTCGTTCGACGGACCCGGCAGGATCTGCAGCCGGTGTCCTTCGACGAAGGGGCGCAGCCCGTCCGGAGGTTCCATGGCCGCCGGCTCGAGCCCGGGACAGAGGGCCAGGACCCTCTGCACGACGCGCTCGTTCTCCTCCTGCTCCAGGCTGCACGTCGAGTAGAGGATGAAGCCTCCGGGGGCGGCGAGCGCGGAGGCGGCGGCGAGTCCGCGCTCCTGCGCGCGGGACAGGCTTTCGATGGCGTCCCGGCTCACGCGATAGCGAATCTCGGGGTTCTTGCGAAGGGTCCCCGTTCCGCTGCACGGCGCGTCGTACAGCACACGGTCGAAGCGACCGGCGGGAAGCGGCGCGGCGAGGATGTCCGCGGCGGCCGGCGACACCTCGTCGATCCCGAGGCGGCGGCGCGCCTCGCGGACTCGCAGAAGGCGTGCGGGGGACCGGTCGAGCGCGACGACCCTCCGGACGCAGCCGAGCGCGATCGCGGCAAACGACTTGCCTCCGGGGGCGGCCGCCACGTCCACGAGCGTGTCGCCGCGGGGAAGCAGCAGCGGAAGCGCCTGGGAGCCGACGTCCTGGATCGCGAAGTGCCCCTCGGGAAACAGGGGTGACCGCAGCGGATTCCCTGAGACGACGACGAGCCCGAGCGGAGAGAGCGCGGACATCTCGGTTTCGATGCCTTCGGCGGCGAGGGCCGAAGCGAGGCGGGGGCGGTCGGTGCGGCGCGGATTGACCAGAAGGTCGAGACCGGACGGCGCGTTGTCCGAATCGAGTAGGGCCACGGTGCGGTCGGCCCCGAACCGTTCGAGCCAGCGCGCGACCAGGAACTCCGGGTGGGAGAAGCGCCGGGCGAGGTCCGCGGCGTCGAGGATTGCCGGATCTCCCTGCACCGGAGCGCCCCGGCGGAGCAGCGTCCGCAGGACCGCGTTGACGAGCCGTCCCGCCCCCTCTCCCCCGCTTCCGCGCGCGTGGCGGACGGCCTCGTCGACGGCCGCGTACTCGGGGACGCGGTCGAGATGCCGGAGCTGGTACAGCGCCACCTCCAGAACTTCCCGGAGAGGCGATGCCAGCTTCGCGAGTGGGATGCGGGAAACGGCCGCGAGCTCCGCGTCGAGGGCGGCGCGCCGGCGGAGGACTCCGAGGACGAGGTGGCGAAAGAGATCGTGGTCGGCGGCCGAGAGCGTGCCTCCCCTCTCCGCGAGAAGCGGGGTCGCGCGGCCGCCGCGCTCGAGCACCTCGCGCAGGACCTCGACCGCACGGCGCCGCGCCGGCGAGATCGCGCGGATTCCCGGAGGCGGCCCCGGACGTCCCTTCATGCCGGACGGCCGCCGAACCGCCCGGCGGGACCGGCGTTCGCCGCGAACTCCGCCGCCGTGACGGGCTTCTTTCCCTCGCGCTGAAGCCGCCGCACGAGGAGCGACGTGTTCTCTCCCGCCTGGACGACGAGAGAGCCGCCGGCCGTCCGGAACGATCCGGGGTCCGGCGATGCACCGACCGGTCCGGCCTCGGCCTCGGCCTCGGCCTCGAGGATCCTGACCCTTTCCGCGCCGCGAAACGTGAAGAGGCCCGGCCACGGCGTGAATGCCCGGAGGCGGCGCTCGAGCTCGGCCGCGGGGCGGGCCCAGTCCGCCTCGCCGTCCTCGCGCCGGATCGTCCGGCACCATGTGGGCGTTCCCTCCTGCGGCCTCGGGAGAAGCGTTCCCTTCTCGAGCCCGGCCAGGGTTTCGACGAGCAGGCCGGCGCCGGCGGTGGCGAGACGCGCGGACAGCGAGCCCGCGTCTTCCCGCGGCCCGATCGGAACACGCCGCTCGAGATACACCGGCCCGGCGTCGAGCGCCGGGACGAGGCGCATCGTGGAAACGCCCGTCTCGGAGTCTCCCGCGAGAAGCGCGGCCTGCACGGGGGAAGCGCCCCGGTGGCGCGGAAGAAGCGAGGCGTGGACGTTGAGGCATCCGAGCCGCGGCACGTCGAGAATGGCGCCCGGCAGGATCTTCCCGTACGCCACGACGACGCCCAGGTCCGGCCTGGCGCCTCGGAGGCGTTCGACGAGGGCGGCGTTGCCGCGCAGCCTTTCGGGGCGCTCGATCGCGAGGCTCCGCTGCGCCGCGGCGCGAGCCACGGGCGAGGAGACCGGATCCGCGTGCCGGCCGACCGGTTTATCGGGAGACGTCACGACCAGGGAGACCTCCGCGGCTTCCGCGAGCCGCTCGAGACTCGGAACCGCGAACTCCGGCGTCCCGAAGAAGACGCAGCGGAGCAGCGTCAGCTCCGCAGCGTGCGGTCGCGAAGCGC
>JBDUBP010000084.1:0-22195 GCA_040004075.1 Acidobacteriota bacterium
CTTCTCCGTCAGGAGCATCGTCAGGCGGTCGATCCCGACGCCCTCCCCCGCCGTCGGCGGCATGCCGTAGGAGAGCGCCTCGATGTAGTCGCTGTCGAGCTGCATCGCCTCGGTGTCGCCGCCGGCCTTCTGCCGCGCCTGGTCGAGGAACCGCCGCTCCTGCTCCCCCGGGTCGTTCAGCTCGGAGAAGCCATTGGCGATCTCCATGCCGCCGGCGTAGAGCTCGAATCGGTCCACCCACTCCGGATCGGCCGGGTTCTGTTTGGAAAGCGGCGAGATCTCCGTCGGAAATTCGTGGAGAAAGGTCGGCTGGATGAAGCCGGCTTCGCCGACCGCCTCGAAGAGCTCGGCTAAGAGCTTTCCCTTCTGGCCCGCGAAGCGCTCCGGCTTCTCGACGCCGAACCGGCGCACGGCCTCGAGGAGTCCCTCCGCGCTCGCCAGCTCCTCGCGGCGGACGGGGCCGCGCGCATCCTCCCGCGTCGCCTCGAGGACGGCGTCCCGCATCGTGATCCGGCGATACGGCGGCGACCAGTCGATCGAGTGCTCGCCCCAGGTCGTGAGCGTTCCCCCGACCACCTCCCGCACCAGCCCGGACAGCATCTCCTCCGTCAGGTCGATCAGGTCGGAGGCGCGCGCATACGCCTGATAGAACTCGAGCATGGTGAACTCGGGATTGTGGTGCGTCGAGATGCCCTCGTTTCGGAAGTTCCGGTTGATCTCATACACGCGCTCGATCCCGCCCACGACGAGCCTCTTGAGATACAGCTCGGGGGCGACCCGCAGATAGAGCTCGAGGTCGAGCGCGTTGTGGTGCGTCACGAAGGGGCGGGCGAGCGCGCCGCCGGCCATCGGCTGCATCATCGGAGTCTCGACTTCCAGAAATCCCCGGGCATCCAGGAAACGGCGGATCGCGCGCACGATCGCGGCGCGTTTTTCGAAGATGGCTCTCGACTCCGGATTGACCGCGAGGTCGAGATACCGCTGCCGGTAACGAACCTCGACGTCCTTCAGCCCGTGCCACTTCTCCGGAAGCGGCTTCAGGCACTTCGCCAGGAAAGTCAGCGTCTGCGCCTTCACTGATAGCTGGCCGGTTCTCGTTCGAAACAGCGGCCCCGTCACGCCGATCCAGTCGCCGAGGTCGAGCGAGCGGAACAGCGCCCAGCCCTTCTCGCCGACGGCATCCATCCGCACGTAGACCTGCAGCCGTCCGAGCCCGTCGGATAAGTCGAGAAAACCCGCCTTCCCCTGCAGGCGCAGGGCAAGCACGCGGCCGGCCGTCGATTCCACGGCGGGCACCCGGTCGAGGTCTTCGGCCGAAAGCTTCCCGTACCGTTCGACGATCGCGGACACGGTCGAGGTCGCTGGAAAGGAAAACGGGTAGGTGTCGGTCAGGGCCCCGATCTGCTCGAAGCTCTCCCGGCGGTGCCGGAGAAGCTCAGCCTCCGAGGCTCCTTCCGCGTCCGCAGGGGGCGTTTTTTCCGATGCGTCCGTCATCGCGGGGAGTATACGGTCGCGCGCGAGCGGCGTGACGCACCGCCGCCGGTCGGGGCACCCGGGGATCGCGAGTCTCTTAGGAGGACGAGTCCCCTCGCGAGCCCGCATCGCCCGCCACCTCCGCCGCGTCCAGGGAGAGCCACAGATCCGATGTCGCGCGCAGCAACCGGAACCGCGTGCGGCTCCAGGACCGGGATTCCGCGCCGCGCGACAGAGATTCCACGAGCTCGGAGAGGGCGAGATCGATCTGCGGCGCGCGCAGGATCGTCGCGCGGGCCGCCTTGACGAGCTCGGCTGCGGGCGGGCCGGCGTCGGACGAGGCCAGAGCCGCCGCCTCCGTCTCCGCTTTGAACCGCAGCGCGGTCGCGCACAGCAGCGTCCGGTCGGAGGCCGATTCGGGCGCGCCGTGCGAGACGGCGCGCCGCGCGGCGGCGAGCTCCCAGGACTCGAGATTCAGGTGGCCGAGGCCCGCCACGTTCGTGCGAAGCGGGCCAATGCCGTCGTCATAGAGCTCGACCGCGGCGAGCACCCGGTCGAGACAGGGACGCCAGAAATTCTCGTCGGACCCTTCCGGCTCGATCTCCTCGACGAGCTCCAGCGCCTGGTCGATGTCCTCGGCGGCGAGGCCGGAGATGTCGAACTTGGTCAGCACGTCGCCGATCGCGTTCTTCAGCTCCATGACGTGCTGCGCGCGAACGTTGTGATCCATCGCCTGACGGTCGAACTTGATCCGCGAGTCGCGGAAGCGCTGGAACTCCTCAGGAGGCGCCCCATCGACGCCCCCGCGGGCCAGCTCGCGCTCGAGGTTCGTGATCCGACCCGTCGCCTCGTCCAGCCGCCGCTCTTCGCGCTCGTACAGCCGGTGAAACACGGAGCGGGAGGTCAGGTTGCACCACGCCACGGCGGTCAGGATCTCCGCGTTCGAGAGCCCGTTGGCGACGCGCCGCTTCATCGTGCGGACGTTCTCGAGCAGCCGCTGATTCAGAAGCTCCTCGAACTCGCGGGCGCTGGCGACGTCCGTCGCGAGCTCGTCGAACGCGCGGACGATCGCCGGCGTCATTGCGCTGTCCATCCGGGGCCAGATCGACGACGAGGTCAGCGACTCGAAGAATTTCCGGATCTGCGAGCGCGGGCGGGTCGCGGATGCTTCCGGATCCGCCTGGCCGGTCGCCGCGACGGTCGCCAGGAAGTCGACCTTGTCGATCACGTCCTCGTCGATGTCGGGCTGAGAAAAATAGAAACGCAGAAGATAGAAGGCGATCTTTTCATCCTGGGGCCGCACCTTCTCGAAGAACCGCCTCATGAACGAGGGAGAAATCTTGCGGTCGACGTCCCGCAACTGCCGCGCGACGCCGTCCAGCCGCGAATTGAGATCCCGCAGGAGCGGGTCGACCGTCTCCGGAGAACCCGTGTTGATCCGCGATGCGATCGTCTTCACGTTTTCGTAGAGGGCGGTGAAGTCGACGCTGTAGCCGGCGTCCAACGAGAAGAACGTCTTGTACACGCCGCGGACGAATTGGTGGAACGTCCAGAGCGCCTTGAACCGCTCGGTGAGGCGGATGTAGTCTTCGTGGAGAAGCTGTATTTTCTCTACGGACATCGTTTTTTCTGGATGGGTGAGGTCAAGACCATTCTAGCTCCGATCGCCGCTGTGGCTCGTCAACGCGCCCTCGAAGGGCAAATTCCGGGGTTTTTCGCATGAAACTGGGCCAGACGCTCATCGACGCCGCCACACTCGACGCGGGAGTCGCCCGCATCGCAGCCGAGATCGACCGCGACCAGGCCGGGCGGCCGGCCTTGCTCGTCGGCATCCTCAAAGGCTCGATCTTCTTCCTGTGCGACCTCGCCAAGAAGCTCCAGACGACTCCCGTGTCGCTCGACTTCCTGCAGGTCTCCTCTTACGGGTCGGGAACGAAGTCTTCCGGTAACGTGCGCCTGCAGCGGGACCTGTCGACGGACGTCGCGGGACGGGATGTCATCATCGTCGAAGACATCGTGGACACGGGCCGGACGCTGACCAAGATCATCGAGCTTCTCGGCACGCGGCATCCCAAGTCGGTCAAGATCTGCGCGCTGCTCAAGAAGAAGATCGCCGGCAACGAAGGGATCCCGGTGGACTACCTCGGCTTCACCATCGACGATCACTTCGTCGTCGGCTACGGGCTCGACTATGCCGAGATGTACCGCAACCTTCCGTTCATCGGCATCCTGGAACCGGAGCCGGAGGCCGGGACGGAGGTCCGGGAAACCGGAAACGGGAAACGGGAAACGGCGGAAAGCCGGAGATGACCATGAAATATCTCGCGACGGATGGCGCACCCAAGGCGATCGGCCCGTATTCCCAGGCGGTCATCGAAGGCGGTTTCCTCTACGCGTCCGGCCAGATCCCGCTCGACCCCGTCAGCGGCGAGCTCGTCACGGGCGGCATCGAGAAATCCGCGGAACGCATCTTCGACAACCTGGAGGCGGTCCTGCGCGAAGGCGGCCTCACGTTCTCCGACGTCGTGAAGGCGACCGTTTATCTGACGCGAACCGAGGACTTTCCGGCGATGAACGCCGTGTACGCGCGGCGCTTCGGAGACCACCGCCCCGCGCGGTCCACCGTGACGGTCGCCGGGCTGCCGAAGGGAGCGCCGCTCGAGATCGACGTGATCGCAAAGGTGCGGTAGGCAGTAAGCGGGAAGCGGGAGGCGGAGCGCGAAGAGTTCAGCGCTCACTCTCGACCCTCAACTCTCAACTTCCCTCAACTTCCCCGATACCAGAGAGCGATGGCGGCGGCGAGCGCTCCGAGCGCGAAGATCCGGCTCGACCGGCGATGGAGACGGTCGAACTTCCGCCGCCAGGGATCGTCCGGTCCCGCCGCGTCGAATGAGCCGACCTTCATCCGAAAATAGTTCATCCGCGGGCGCAGCACCATCGACAGGTACACGTTGGTCGCGACCGCCACGAAGATGGCGATCCCCGAGATCACCGCCCGGCCGGCGAGCCCTCCCGCACGCTCGAGCTCCACGAAGACCCCGATCACCAGCAGGAGAGAGAGGAGCTGCTTGACGGCCTCGAACCGCCGCAGAACTTCTCCGAAGGCCCCGCCGGCCTCGTCCCGCGAGGGCACCATCCGAAAGATGACGGGCGCGGCGAGAACGACGAGAACCGAGCCGCCGACCCAGACGGCAAGCGAGAAGAGGATGACGTGCGAGATCAGCGCGGACACGGAGGGGACGCTATCAGTGGAATCGCCGGCAGACGGGTGGGCGTCATCGACGCCGGGACGGACTATCCTTCTCCATTCCCAACCGGCGATGGCACCTCCTGCTCGGCACGATCGTCGCTCTCGCGGCAGCCGAGCGTCTCTTTCGGCTCGACTTCTTCTCCTACGGGCTCGACGAGATCCTGCAGGGTTACTGGATCCAGGGATCCTGGACGTTCTTCTGGAAGTCGTTGCGTTTCGACGCCGTCCATCCGCCTCTCGACTACCTTGTCGCCCGAGGCGTCGAGCATCTCGGGCCGGCGGACTGGGCCCGCAAGCTCCCGGACGTTCTGTGGGGCTGCGCCACGGTCGGCGTGCTCGGAATGCTGGTTTCGCGACGCGCGGGAAGACTCGCCGGTCTGCTGGCCGCTCTCCTCCTCGCCGTCGCGCCATTTCACGTCCGGTACTCGCAGGAGTTTCGCCCGTACGCGCTCGGACTCCTTCTTGTCTGCCTCTCCCTCCTTTGTCTCGACCGATACCTGGAGAAGCCGGCGGCGGCGCGGCTCCTCGCTCTCTATCTCTCCTGCCTCGCCACCGCGTACGCGCTTTACCTCTCGGCCGTCGTGCTCACGATCGGAGCTCTCGCGCTTCTCGTCGAAGACGTAATAGGCGGCGATCCGCTCCGACGGCGCACGGCGCGCCGCTTCCTGTCGATGAGCCCGCTCTTCGCTGCGGCGCTCTTCGCCGCTTACCTGCCCTGGTGGCCCGTCGTCCGCGAAGCCGCCCGGCGTCCGCCAATGGCGGCGGCTCCTCACACCCTCGAGAGAGCCGGTCGGGTTCTCTCCTTTTTTCTGTTCGCTCCGGACGGCGGCCATCCGCTCGGCGCCACCGGTCTCTTCTATCTCGCGCTCGTCGCGCTCGGGGTCGCCGTCGCGGTCCGGCGGAACGGATCCCGGTTCTTCGTGGCCTGGACCGTCGGAGGGATGGCGGCGATCGAGATCCTGGGGCAGCTGCATCCGCACTACGACGTGGCCCGGAGATATCTTCCGGCGGGGCTGGCCATCCCGGCGCTCGCGGCCATCGGGATCTCATGGATCGCCGGCCGGCCGCGCCTGCGCCCCATCTCGGCCCTGGTCGTGCTCGCGGTGGTGGTGCTCGATGCGCGCTCCCTGGCCGCCTACTTCAAGGACGGCCGCGCGGAGTGGCGTCCCCTGGCGGAAGCTCTCCGGACCCGTTCGATTTCCGAACCGGTTTTCACCGAGAATCAATACGCGCAGCTGTGCACGGCGTTCTACGCGGTCGGCCCGCTCTGGCTGTTCGACGGCGGAAAGAGCGGCCGCCAGATTCCGAATCTCGACGGGGAGATCGTGCGGTTGACCTGGTCGTGGCAACCCGGCACGACCGCGTGACTGGTTCTTGCGGGCGAACCGCAGCATGCGGAACTTCGCGCCTGGGCGGCGCAATTCCCCTCCGCGAGATACCCCACGTCGGAGGGTGCGATCCTCGTCCGCCTCGATCCTGCTCTGCGGGAGCAGGCGCTCGCGGGACGCTGACCTCGCGCCCGCCTTCCGCCGGCCGCCTGCCGCCTGCCGCCTGCCGCCTGCCGCCTGCCGATAGAATCCTCGGATGGACCCGGAGCTCGCCTCGGCCCTCGACGACCTGATTCTCGGACGGGGAGTCGCCCGCGGGCGGCACTCGATGCGGCATCAGGGCCGGATCGTGCGCGCCGAGCTCGAGGAGCGGCTGGCCGCCAACGGATTTGCTCCGATGACCGTCCGCGAGGCGCCGATCGAGGCGGGAGAGCGGATCCCGGCGTTCTCTCTGCACGACGAGACAGCCGACTTCGGCTGGATTCGCTGGGAGATCTTCACGCCCCGCAGCCGGCGCAAGCTCTTCGCCTCGGAGCACCGCCGTCCGGACAACGACGAGTGGGAGGTGCAAATCAACCTCTCCTCGCCCGAGCGCGTCTGGGCGAGCCCGGAGCGCAAGGAGCGGCATGACGTCGACACCGTCGTGGCCGTCCACCCGTGACGGAGTCGAAGGCGTCCGGACCGGTTCGCCGCACCATCCCCGTCGGTCCTCTCCAGTGCAATTGCACGATCCTCTTCGACCCGGCCGCACGCGAGGCGGTGGTGATCGACCCGGGCGATGAGCCGGACCGGATCGTCGCGGAGATCGAGAGAGAACAGCTGCGCGTCACCGCGCTCCTGCACACACACGCGCACTTCGACCACATCGGCGGCAGCGCCGGGGTCGCCGCGGCGACCGGGGCGCCGATCCGCCTCCACCCGGACGACGCGCCCCTCTACGACGCGCTCCCGGAGCAGGCGGCCCTCTTCGGCTTGGCGGCCGGCTCCCCCGCTCCCCGCGGGGCGCCGCTGGCGGACTCCGAAGTGATTCGATTCGGCGACTTCTCCGTCACGGCGATCCACACGCCGGGGCATACCCCGGGCTCGACCTGCTTCCTCTCGAACGGATCGGCGCCGATCCTCTTTTCCGGCGACACGCTCTTCCGCCGCTCGATCGGCCGCACGGACCTCTGGGGCGGCGATACCGCGCTGATCCTGCAGTCGATACGGGAGAGGCTCTTCTCCCTCCCGGCGGCAACGCCCGTCGTCTGCGGCCACGGCCCCGACACGACGATCGGCGACGAAAAACGAGCGAACCCTTTCGTCCGAGAAGGCGCCTAGCCTCCCTTCCCTCGCCCCACCCGCCGCCCGCACCTCTGGCTGGGGGCTGACTGCTGAGAGCGGACAGCTCACTTATACTTCTTGCCATGGCGATGTCGCTCGTCGAGAAGTCCCGGCTCGTCTCCTCCTTCTGGAAGGACGCTCCGGCGCCCTGCCCGAAGCACGCGGTGCCCATGCGCGCCTTCTTCGTCGAGCGCGTCTACAAGCCCCAGATCGTCATGGTCTGCCCGAAGGGCGAGATGTTCCGCTTCGACCAGAAGCCGAAGCAGATCGAGTTCTCGCGCCCGCACTTGAAGACGATGGCGCTCGACGCTCAGGAGCGGGAGTCGCCCTCGTGCCCGCAGGACTTCACACCCCTGGTTGTGTTCCGCACGCCGGCGAAGTTCCTGCCGGTCGGCTGGGACTACACGTTCGTGTGTCCGATGTGCCTTTCCTTCGGCCAGTGGGTCGATACGGGACGCCCGGAGGAGGACGTCACCGCCGCTCCCAAGGTGAAGAAGGAAGCGCCCGCGTTTCACGACGAATCGATTCCCCTTCCGAAGCGCATGGAGATGGCTAAGGACGGGGATCTGAAGTTGAAGCTCTACGCCGCGATGGCGCAGACCGACTGCACCGCCTGCGGCTACGACTGCGAAGGGTACGCGGCCGCGATCGCGGCGGGGACGGAGAAGGATCCCAACCTCTGCGTCCCGGGGAAGGAAGAGACCGCCCGCGTCGTGAAGGACCTCTTAAAGGGCACGGGGCTGCCGGCCGCGACGGCGTAAAAGCTGTCAGCTGTCAGCGCTCAGCAGTCAGTCACGACGCCTGGCTGACGTCGTGTCGCCGGCGTTAACTCTGGACTTCTTCCGCCTTTTCCGATCCTGCCGGCTCCTCGGACTCCTGGTCCTCGGCTTCCCGGGCTCGCTCGATCGGGCCGCTCGCTCCCGTGCGGCGGTCGGCCGCGGAGATCGGAAGCGAGAACGTAAATCGGCTTCCGTGCCCGACGACGCTTTCCGCCCAGATCGCGCCTCCGTGCAGCTCGACTAAGGAGCGCGCGAGCGCGAGGCCGATCCCCATGCCCGGGTGGCGGCGCGTGGCCGATCCATCCACCTGGCGGAATCTCTCGAAGATGTGCGGCAGCTCGCTCTCCGGGATCCCGACGCCGTCATCTTCGACGCTCACGAGGAAACGCTCGGGCTCCCTGTCGATACGAATGACGACGCGCCCGTGGCGGGGTGAGAACTTGATCGCGTTCGCCACCAGGTTCCAGAGTACCTGCTGAAGGCGCAGCGCGTCGGCGCGGATCAGCGGCAGCGCATCCGGTACCGGCGCCAGGATGAGCACGACCCCGCGGGATTCCGCCATCAGCCGGACCGTGTCCATGGAGCGGTGCGCCACCTCGAGCAGGGAGACGGGCCGGAGCTCCAGCGAGAGCGCGCCCCGTTCCATCCGCGCGAGGTCGAGAAGGTCGTCGATCAGGGCGAGCAGAACGCGCGCCGACTGACGCACCTGCTTCAGCCCGCGCTGCAGGGTCTTCTCGTCGACCTCCCCCTCTTCGAGCAGGTCGGTCCACCCGACGATCGAAGTCAACGGCGTGCGCAGCTCGTGGTTGACGTTCTGGAGGAAGTAGTCCTTGAGGCGGCTCGCTCGACGCAGCTCCTCGACCGTTCCGGTCAGGGTCGTATAGAGGCGGGCGTTCTTGATGAGCAGCGACGCGGCGTCGGCGAAGGAGGTCAACGCGTCCACCTCTTCGTGCCCGAAGCCGCCCGGCCGGTTCGTGGCCACCGCCACCCCCAGCGTCTTGTCCTCGGCTTTCAGCGGGCAGAAGATCGCGTTCTCGGCGTCGACCGTCGTCTGGAGGGCCCTGTTGACGTAAGGGTCGTTCTCGAGGTCGTTGGTGACATAGGGCTCGCCGCTCTTGAACACCATGCCCGCGATGGACGGGGTCTCCACGGAAACCTTCAGCTTCGAGATGACCTCCTCGGTCACGTTCCAGCCGGGCCACTGGGCCTCCAGGCGGTTCGTGTCGGGGTCGTACAGATAGAACCAGACGCGTTCCGCGCGCGTGAACGCCGCTATCGCCTCGCTCGCGCGCGAGAAGACCTCACTCAGATCGGTCGCCTGGTAGGAGGCTCGAAAAAGAGAGTGCAGCCGCCGCAGGGTCTCGACCCGGCGTTCCACGCGCCGTCCCATTCTTCCTATTGCGGAGGCCAGCCGGCCGAGCTCGTCCGGAGATCCGCCCCCCGTCACTTCCACGGCGCGGCCGCGCCCGATCTCCTCCGCGGCGTGCACCAGTGCGAGGACCGGCTCGGAGATCCGCCGGGACATCAGCACCACCACGGCGAGAACGGCGATCAGCAGGTACAGGAACACGAAAAACACGTATTGCTGCAGGTCGGCGTAGGACTTCGGCTGGATCTCCTCCTTCGCCTCTGCGGCGATCCTCCGCAGCGCGCTCGCCGAAAGGCCCTCAACGAACACCCACCCCGTGGTCCGGACCCGCGCGGACGCCAGGCGGCAGGAGGCGCCGCCGAAACCGTATTTTCCGAATGTTCGCGGCGACCCCAGGATGGTGGTGACCAGCCTGCGCCTCTCAGGATCCTTCGAATCGCCGAGCGAGGCTCCCGAAGACGCCGTCCATCCGAGAAGCTCAGCGGCCCTCCCCGTGAGGTACACGAGGTTGCCGGCCTGGTCGACGACGAACCAGACGTCGCCCTGCGCTTCGGCGGGCTCGAGCGCCTCCATCGCGTACCGCCGCACGTCGACGCTCATCGCGACGGCGGCGACGAGCTCGCCCGCGTCGTTGCGCACCGGCACGAAGAAGCTGACGAGCCGGTCTTCGGGTGTGACGCGCGGTCCCCCGCGGCCCGAGAGCCAGACGGCCTTGTCGCCGCCGATCGGCCGCCGTTCCGGAAACCGCGCCCTTTGATTGAAGGTGAAGTGATCGAGCGCCCCTTCGGATTGTTTAAGAGCGTCATGAATGTCCATCCAGGGGCTCATCCGCATCACCCCCGAAGCAGTCCAGATGCTGACGTTCCTGATCGTCGGCCGGCGCTCCCGCGCCCCCCGCAGGAGCCTCGCAACCTGGAGCGTCGCCGCGAAATCCCGCCTGGCCTGCGGATCCTGTTCGTGCGCATCCGCGATGAAGGCGACGGTGTCCTCGGCGGGAAAGGGATTCCAGATGTGGCCGTCACCGTCGAGAGGAGGCAGCTCGCCCGCCGGCGCGGGAGCGGCGAGCGCCTGGTTTACGGCTCCCGCGATGGACCACGCCGCCTCCTCCGCGACCGCCGCCCGCCGGTCGATCCACTCCGCCCGGAACCCGGCGTCCTGCCGGATCTGCATGGAGGCCTGCGCCACCCGCACCGCGGTCAGCTGTTCGACGGAGTTGTTCTTCAGCTCGTTCAACCGCCGCACCAGGATGAAGACGATCAGGGCTCCCGGGATCAGGAAGGCCAGGAAAAAGCCGAAGAGGAGCCTGGCCGCGAGGCTTTGCCTGGGAGAGAGCGCCCGCCGAAGACGGGCAAAGCCCGTCAACGCCGGAGGGTCCCGGAGGACCGGAGATCAGACATGATTTGTACGAACATTGTACGGGCAGGGGGACGAGTTGTCAGTTGTCAGTTTTCAGTCCTGAGAGCGGACAGCTGAGGGCTGGAGCCTCCTGCTACTCGTAGCGGAGCGCGTCGATGGGATCGAGGCGGGAGGCCTTCCGCGCCGGGTAGAACCCGAAGAAGATTCCGATCGCGGCGGAGAAGCCGAACGCCAGGAGGATCGCCTCGGGCGCCAGCACGATCGGCCACTGCTGCTTCCACGCCAGGAATCGCGATGTGGCGATTCCGAGAGCGATGCCGATCGCTCCTCCGGCCACGGAAAGCGTCAGCGCCTCGATCAAGAACTGCGTGAGGATGTCGCGGCCCTTGGCGCCGATCGCCATGCGAATGCCGATCTCCCGGGTGCGCTCGGTGACGGAGACCAGCATGATGTTCATGATCCCGATGCCGCCCACGAGCAGCGAGATGGAGGCGATCGCGGCGAGCAGCGCGGACATCTGCTTGGACGTCTGGTCCGCGGTCTGGGCGATCTCCTGCTGCGAGCGGATCTGAAAGTCGGCGTCCTGTCCCGGGCCGAGCCGGTGCCGCTGCCGGAGAAGAGCGTCGATTTCCGCCTGCGCTTCGTCGACCGCGTCCCGAGACACCGCCGACGCCATGAACATGTCGATCTTGGTGGTGCGTTTCAAAAGCTTCATCACGGTCGTATAGGGCGCCACGACCGTGTCGTCCTGGTCCTGCCCCATCGTGCTGCCCCCCTTGCTCTCGAGGACGCCGATGACCTTGAACGGAAAGTTCTTGATGCGGACCGTCTGGCTCACCGGGTTCTCGTCTCCGAAGAGCGATCTCGCCACCGTCGCCCCGAGGACACAGACCTTCGCCGCGGAGCGCACTTCGGAGTCCCCGAAGAAGCTGCCGCGGTCCACGTTCCACGAGCGAATGAAAGGCCAGTCGACTCCCACGCCCTGGATAGAGGTCCCCCAGTTCAGGTTTCCGACGACGACCTGAGCCGACGAACGCGCCATCGGCGACACGTACGCCACGGAGGGGGACTCGTTGCGCACCGCCACCACGTCGTCGTCGGTGATGGTGGATTGCCCCGTGAAGAGCCTCGCTCCCGACTGCGTCGCGGCGCCCGGGAAGATCATCAGAAAGTTGGTTCCGAGCGAGGAGATCTGCTGCTGCACGGCCGCCTGGGCGCCGCCGCCGACGGCGATCATCGCGATCACGCACGCCACGCCGATGATGATCCCGAGTGCGGTCAAGGTCGAACGGAGCTTGTTGCGAACGATCGCCTTCAGGCCCACCTTCAGGATCGTCAGGAACTTCAGCATGCCGCCCTCACGCTTTCGCGGCCGCGGACCGCCGGCTCTCGACGTGGCGGTCTTCGACCAGTTTGCCGTCGCGGAACACGACGACTCTCCGCGCGTACTCGGCGATGTCCGGCTCGTGGGTGATCAGCACGACCGTCTTTCCCCGCTCGTTCAAATCCTGGAAGACCGCCATGACCTCCTGGGAGGTGCGCGTGTCGAGGTTTCCGGTCGGCTCGTCCGCGAGAATCAGTTTGGGCTCGTTGATGAGGGCGCGGGCGATCGCCACGCGCTGCTGCTGCCCGCCGGACAGCTGGCTCGGCATGTGGTCCTCGCGCCCCGCAAGACCCACGATCTCCAGGCAGTGGCGCGCCTTATCCGCGCGCTCCTTCGTCGTGTGCGGAGTCGCGGCGTAGATGAGCGGCAGCTCGACGTTTTCGATCGCCGAGGTTCGCGAGAGGAGGTTGAACGCCTGGAACACGAATCCGATCTTCCCGTTGCGGATCTCCGCCCGCTCGTCGCGATCCAGCCCCGAAACGTCCGTGCCGTCCAGGTCATAGTGCCCGGCGGTCGGGCGGTCCAGGCATCCCACGATGTTCATGAAGGTGCTCTTACCCGATCCCGACGGGCCCATGACGGCGACGAACTCGCCCGGTTGAATCGAGAGGGAGACGCCGTCGAGCGCGCGCACCTCGACCTCGCCCATCGTGTAGACGCGGACGAGGTCCTCGATGCGAATGACGGCGGGTTCGGTCATCGCGGGCGGCGAACGACCCGGCTCGCCGTCAGAATCCTCTCCGTCCGCCGCCCGCTCCGCCCGGAGCCCGGGGCGCCCCCAGCGGTGAGGCGCCCGTCGCGGACGCCTTGCTCGTCGCGAGGCCGACGATCACGAGATCGCCCGCTTTCGCGTCCCCGGAGACGATCTGGGTGAACCGTCCGTCGGTGATCCCCGTGCGGATCTCGACGGCTTTCGGCTCTCCGTTCGGCGCGGCGGGCATGTAAACCGTCGATGTCCTCGCGCGGGCGCTCGACCGTCCGCCGCGGCCCTGACCGCCCCAGGAGCCGGATCCGCCGGCCGTGCCCGCGGCGCCCGCTGCCCCGGCCGCGCCCGCGCCTCCCCGGCCACCGGCGCCGCGGCCCGCTCCCGGAGTGCCCTGGCCGGCTCCTGCGCCCGCCCCCGCCTGGCCTCCGGCCGTGCCGGCGGAAGCCCCCGCCGCTTCCCCGCCAGCCTGCGGAGAACCCGCTCCCGCCCCTCCCGTTTGTCCCGTCGGCGCGGCCGGCGCGGCCTCACTCCTCTGCCCCGCCGCTCCCCCTCGGTTCCCGGCGGACGGACCGCTGGAGCCGGCGCTCCGATCCGCGGCCGCGGCGGGCTTCTCCGATCCCTCCTTGACTTCCGGGCGGAAGCGCAGCGCGGCGTTCGGCACACGCAGGACGTTTTTGGCCGATGCCACGTCGATCGTGACGTTGGCGGTCATCGTCGGCTTCAAGAGCAGGTCCTCGTTGTTCACCTCGACGATGACCGGATACGTGACGACGTTCTGATTGACCGTCGCGTTCAAACGAACCTGGGCGACCTTGCCGCGGAAATTCCGGTCGGGGTAGGCATCGACGTTGAAGCGGACCGGCTCCCCGACCTTGATCTGGCCGATGTCGGACTCGGAGATGTCGGCGGAGACCTGCATCTTGGTCAGGTCCTGCGCGATCGTGAAGAGCGTCGGCGCCTGGAAGGACGCGGCGACCGTCTGCCCCACGTCGTACTGGCGGGAGACCACCACGCCGTCGATCGGGGCCTTGATCTTGGAGTTGCGCAGGTCCGTCTGCGCCTGATTGAGCGTGGCCTGGGCCTGCGCGACACTGGCGCGCGCCGCGTCATAGTTGGCCTGGGCCTGGTCGATGTCGGCCTGCGGGGCGAGGCCTTGCTGCGAAAGAGCCTTCTGGCGCCGCAGGGAGATCTCCGCGTTCCTCATTTCGACCCGCGCCTTCTCTAGCGCCGCCACGTTCTGGGCGATCTTTTCCTTGAACGGGGTCTCGTCCAGCTCGGCCAAGAGGTCGCCCTTCTTGACCTGGCTGTTGAAGTCCGCATAGAGCTTCGCGATGATGCCGGAGACCTGGCTGCCGACCTGGACCGTCGTCACGGCGGACAGGGCCCCCGTGGCGGCCACGGTCTGCGTGATGTCTCCCTGGTCGATCGCCGCCGTGCGGTATTTTTCTTCAGGCTTCCGGCGGCCGTTGATCGCCAGATAGAGGCCGCCCGCGGCGACCGCGATGACGACGATCCAGATGATCTTGCTTTTCACGGCTCTCCCGATTTGATGGCGCGGCCCGCGTCCCGCATCCCGCTGTCGCGAGGCTTTCGCCGCGGGGCCGTTATCGCCGCCTGGCTCGTTGGCGCGTGCGCGTTCGTGGCGACGCGTTCCCCTGCTCGACCCGGGCAGCCCTCGCTCCATCAGAACGCCGGCGGCCCGGGGATCATTACACGCAAAGGTCCTGCCCGTCCCGGGAGGGCCGCGTTTTCAGGCGGATTGCGAGCGCGAAACCGACCCGGAAGGCGCCGTTTCCTCCTCCGGGAGAACCACCAGAAGCCGGGGATCCACTGTGACGCCAATACGATCGCCGGGGGCGGCCTCGAGCCCCGCAGGCCCATACACGACTGCTTCACGGCTCCCGGCCGTGAACACGATCCGCGACCGGTCCCCCTCATACGAGACACCCCGGACGGTGACAGTTGTCCCGCCGGAGGGTCGGACCGACAGGGCCTCGGGGCGCACGATCACGCGCAGGCGTCCCGGCCGCGCGCCCGGCAGCGCGACCCGTCCCAGCGGCGTCTCGGCGACGACGCCGCTGCCTTCGGCGCGCGCTTCGACTTCCCAGAGCGCTCCGGCCCCGAAAAAGTTCGCAGCGTACTCCGTCTTCGGCTGCCGATAGAGGTCGCGCGGAGTGCCCTCCTGCTCGACCTCGCCCGCGCGCAGAAGAACGACCCGGTCCCCCAGCCGAAGGGCGTCCGATCGATCGTGCGTGACGAGCAGAACGGTCGTGCGCTCCGCAGTGATCGCGCGCACGAGCGCTTCGCGCACGGAGTCGGCGAGGTTCGGATCGAGCGCGGCGAGCGGCTCGTCGAGCAGAAGGAGAACCGGCCGGTAGGCGAGGGCGCGCCCGAGCGCCACGCGCTGGCGCTCTCCGCCGGAGATCTCGCCGGGCCGGCGATCGAGGAGGCGCTCGAGGCCGAGCTCGTCGGCGAGCTCGGCGACGCGCCGGGCTCGGTCGCTGGCAGAGGTTTTCCGGACGTCCAGGCCGAAAGCGAGATTGTCGGCCACGGTCAGGTGCGGGAAGAGGGCATACGACTGGAACACCACGCCGACGCCCCGCCGCTCCGCGGGAACGGCCGCGACGTCGCGGCCGTCGAAAAGGATCTCCCCCGAATCGGGAACGAGGAGGCCGGCCAGGCAACGAAGCAGGGTCGTCTTTCCGGAACCGGACGCGCCGACGAGCGTCGTCGTCGTGGCGGGCTCCAGGGTCAGCGAAACTCGGGCGAGCGCGGGGCGCGACCCGTACGCCTTGCTCAGCCTCCGCACCTGGACCCGCGCGCTCACGCCGCTTCCCCGAATCGCGCGGCCTCGGGGGACGCGATGCGCTGGAGAAGGGCGAGCGCCGGAACGGCTGCCGCGAGAAAGAGGGTGGTCGCCGCGGCCGCCACCGGAAAACTGTTCGTCGTGTACGTGAGATAGAGGGCCGAAGGAAACGTCGACGTCGTCGGGGTCGAAAGAAGAAAGGAAACGTTGAACTCCCCCCAGGAGATCGTGAACGCCATCAGCGCGCCGGCGAGGATTCCGGGCCGGGCGAGAGGCAGAACGATCCGCGTAAATCGCTGCCACCTTCCAGCCCCCGAGACCGCGGCGGCCTCCTCGAGCTCGGGAACGTTCCCCCCGGAAAGAGCGTTGCCGGCCGCGCGCACGAAAAACGGCAGGGCATAGACCAGGTGGCCGGCAGCGAGCGTCGCGCCGCTCGCGCGGGCGCGCGGATACGCCAGGAGGAGTCCGATCGCGACGGCGAGCCCCGGCACGGCGAGCGGAGCGTCCAGCAGAACCGCCACAGTTCGGGCGAACGCGTCCCGGCGCCGGGACAGACCGTACGCCGCGGGGGCGCCCAGGAGGAACGCGAGCGCCACGACGCAGAGTGCGAGCGCAGCGGAACGCGCGAGGTGGCGTCCGTACAGGGACAGGACGTAGGAGAACCAGGTGGAGTGCCGCGAGCCGGCTTCCCAGGTTTCGCTCGTCAGCCCGAGGAGGCGGGGGTCGAGAACGGACCCGGCCACCACAACGGCGAGAGGCGCCGCGACCACGGCGAGGAGGAGAAGAAGGAGCGCGGCCGCCGCTGCGGACCGGAGCCGCTCCCACGATGCGCTCCTCATCGCGTCTCTTCCGTCGCCGTGCGCGAGGCCCTTCGCGCCGCCACGGAGACCAGAATCGAGATCCCCGCCAGCCAGATCGCCATGGCGGAGGCCCCCGCGTCGTTGCCGAACGCGGTGAACTCCTGGTACGCCTCCACCGGCAGCACGGAAAACCGGCGCGACAGAATCAGCGCCGCCCCGTACGACCCAAGAGACACCGAGAACGTCGTCGCGAACGTCGCGAGGAGGGCCGGCCGCAGCGCGGGAAGCGTGACGCGCGCGAACCGCTGCACCGGGCCGGCGCCGAGCGTGCGCGCCGCCGCGTCGAGCTCCGCGTCGAGGCGCGCGAAGGCCGCCTCCAGCGCGAGCACCGCGCGCGGGATCTCGAAAAAAAGGTACGCGAGAAAGAGCCCCGGCAGGGCGTAGGCGAGCCCGGCGCCGAGGGGCCGTCCGAAGAGGGCCTGGGCGACCGCAGGCACGAACCCGACCCGGCCGAGCATCACGACGGCGAGAAAGCCCACGATCACTCCGGAAAACGCCAGCGGAATGGAGAGGAGCAGCCGCGCGGCGCCGCGCCCCCGGAACCGCGAGCGCGCGAGCAGACGCGCCGGAGGCAGGCAGAGCAGGATCGCCGCGGCCGAAACGCCCGCCGAAAGGGCGAGTCCGTTCCCGAGCGCCCGCCGCGTGTGCGGATGGGTCCAGACGCCGCCGAGCTCGCGCAGGAAGGCGCCGGGATCGCCGTGGGAGGCCGCGCGTAACAGGGCGGCGAAGGGCGCCACGAAGGCCAGGAGGAGAAACAACGCCGCGGGCGCGATCCACGCGGCGGTGGGCCCGATCGGGTCGTCCGCCCTCTTCCCTCCGCGGGAGATCAACGGTCCCTCGGCGACGGAATCAGCGTCCCCTTCGAATCTCGTCGAGCCAGGCCTTCTTCAGGGCATCCGCGGAAGCAGCCATCTTCGCCAGATCGAGAGTGCGCGCGCGGCGGTAGTCGGCCGCCGGGAGGAACTTCGAGGCGATCTCCGGCGGGATCGTGCCTTCGATCACCGGTCTGAAAAATCCCCGCGAGAACTCCGCCTGGGCTTCGGCGGTCAGCAGCCAGTCGAGGTACTTCCGGGTCTCGTCGGGGTGCGGCGCGCCCTTGACCATCCCCATGACGAGCGGCATCGAGAACGTGCCCTCCTTCGGGAGCACGACCTCGATCGGCCCGTTGTCGGCGTTCTTCATCTTGTAGCCGTTTCCGTCGGCGTTGATCCAGATCGGCACTTCGCCCCGGAGCACGCCGTTGTAGATCGACTCGCGCGGGTACGAGAGCACGTTGGCGTCGAGCCTCTTCAGGTAGTCCAGACCCGGCTTGAAGTTCCTGTCGTCGCCTCCGAAGAGCGCGTTCAATCCGTAGAGCATCGTGTACGAGGTGCCGCCCCAGGTCGGATCGTCGTACGCGATCTTTCCCTTGTACTCGGGCTTCAGCAGGTCCGCCCAGGACCGCGGGACGGCGGCCCCGCCCAGCGCCGAAGTGTTGACGACGAAGGCGATCGTTCCCGTGTGGACCGTCCACCAGAGCCCGGAAGGGTCCTTGAGGTTGGCCGGGATCTTTTCCCACCCGGCCGGCTTGTACGGCTGGTGCAGGCCCTTCTGCGCCGCCGAGTAGCCGATCGCGCCTGAGTAGTACGCGGTGTCGGCCACGGGGCTGTCCTTCTCCTTCTCGATCGCGGCGAGCGCGACGGAGGACCCCTTCGGATCGGGAGGAACCGTGACGCCCGTCTTCTGTTTATAGAGCGCGGTCACGCCGCCCCAGTTGGCGTAATTCGGAATGCAGTCGTACTGGATGACGGTCTTTTCCTGCGCGGGAGCGGGCGCTGCCGCCGCCGTCAGGAATCCCGCCAGGGCGAGGCCCGTGAGAGCTCTGTTCATCTGATTTCTCCCGTCGATGGCGTTCAAAATTTCACCTGCAGCTCGGTCAGGAGGGTCGGCCGCCATTTCGAGCCGCCGGTGTACGCGCCGTTTCCGTTGCCGTTGACGTGCTCCTCGATCGCGTCGATCTGGAGACGCGTCCAACCGTTGAACCAGATGTTCGCTCCGCCGGTGACCGCGGTGATGGTGCGGCCTCGAACGGTCTCGACCGCCGCTCCCTCGAGCTCGGCGTACTCTCCGCGCAGGATTCCCTGGACGCCCTTCGTCTCGCTGCCCTTCACCCAGTAGCCCGCCTGGGCGTAGCCGCCGTGGAGCTTGACGTCCCGATGCGCGTTGTTCGGGTTGTCGGGGAAGTCGACGTGGAGCCACTCGGCGTCGAAGGAGCACTTGTCCTTCTTCCAGTGGAGATCCGCGTCGTAGCCGCGCCGCTTGCCGCGGACGGTCACGGCGATCAGCTTCGCGCCGGAGTAGCTGGTGAGCTGGAGGTTCTGATCCAGCTCCTGGTCGTAGTCGAACGCGCCGCCGATCGTGAGCTCCTTGATCGGCTGGTAGTTCAACCGGGTCTGAAATTCCTTCTGCTTGTTGTTGTCGCGCGCGTTGCCGCCGTACCCGTTGACGGTCGAGACCGCCGCGCTCGCGTTTCCGTTGAAGACTCCGGCGTAATACGTGAGCTTGTGTCCCGCGTCCACGTAGCCCCAGGCCATCGGTCCGAACTGCACGTCCAGCCCCGGGAGGCCGAACATCGTGTTCAGCGCGATGAACCGCTCGACGGTATCGAGGGCGCGGGAGGAGCGGAGGTTCTCGGACGAGAAGGGGCTGATGTACTTGCCGAATCTCAGATAGTGGCGCCCCTTGATGTAGGACGACTGCACGTAGCCCTCGACGAGCCCGGTGCCGCCGCCGCTCGCCTGGCCGTCGATCTCGATGAAGAGCTTCCAGATGTCGTCATAGTCGACCGAAAAATCAAGACGCGCCCGGCGGATGCGGAAATCGGTCGTTCCGAATGCCTGCGCGTTGGAGGCGTCCGTCAGGGTGAAGATCGGCTGCGCGTACCCGTAGAGTCTGAAGTAGACCTTGCCGTCGGGTGACTTGATGTACGCGCCGCCGCCGTTGGGGTTCAGACCCACGGTCCAGCGCTTGCCCTCCATCAGTTTCATCTGGCGCTCGACTTCCGCGCGCATCTTCGCGTCGTCGGGCGACGCCGGCGACGGGTTCTCGCCTCCGGGCCCCGGGGTGGGTGTCGGCGTCGGGGACTGCGCGGCCAGAGATAGCGCGGCCGCCGCGAGAGACAGGAAAAGCAACGCCGATCTGAACGTGAAGGAACGAGTGTCTGGACGCGTCAACTCGGACTCGCTTTCTGGCCGGGCTTCTCCCGGCGGGTCAATGCCTTCCTCTTTCGCGTTCCTTGGCGGGAAGGATCTCGAGACAGGTGGTCCACCAACCGGTGCGGATGGTCTCCACGAACTCGGGCGGGAGCCGCTCCTGCTCCATCTCCCGAGCGAGCGCCTCGTGGTCGTAGGAAACCGGGACGAACTCGACATCGACGTCGCGGCCGAAGGTCACCCGGGTGTACCAGACGTTCGTCGCGCCGTCGTTGGCCGGCCGCCCGAGCACGCCCGCGTTGACGACGACCTTTCCGGAAGGCAACCGCCGCGTCCAGTGGAGTCCCGTGTGGGTGCAAACGAGCACGTCGGCTTCGAAATCGGCGAGGAGCTTTTCCAGAAACGGAACCGGCGAGGTGGACTCCCACAGAAACTCGTTGATCTTCCGTGGCGAGCCGTGTACGAGGAGCACTCGCCGGCCATCGACGTCGAGCCTCCTCGTGCCGGGAATCGAGCCCATCCACGTCTTCCACGGCACGGACGTGTGTTCCGCCGTGTAGTCGTAGGAGATCTGGGCGAAGTGGTTGTCGCGGGGATCCGTGTAGCCGCAACCGCAGTCGGTCGCTCCCGTCGAGAGCGACTCTTCGTAATTTCCCTGGATCGCCTGAGCGCCGGACTCCAGGAGAATTGGAAAGACGCGGTCGGGATTCGGGCCGAATCCTCCAAAGTCGCCCAGCGCGTAGAGCGCATCCACAGCCGATCGCCGGACGTCCGCGGCGGCAGCCTCGAGCGCCCGCCAGTTGTTGTAGATGCCGCCGAAGAACGCGAGCCGGACGGGACTCTCGCTCATCGGAAAGTTTCCCGATCTAGTTGACCGCGGAGTACCGCGGCCGTCTCGCTCCCGGTGGTCGGCTCCCGCCCGCTCACGTCCGGCACGTGACGCCGTACTCGTGGCACGTGAAACACGCCGCGTGAGCGAGCTCGAACGGCCGCAGGGTCTGCCCGAGGGTGGACCCCATGCGCGCGGAGGGCTCGTCGATCAGAATGGGACACACGTACACGCCGCGGGACGTCACCATCCGGCAGGAGGAGCACTGGAGCTTCTCGGACTCGTCCGTCGTCAGGCCGCGGCCCCTCAGGGATTCCCAGGACTCGTAGGCCCGAAGACGCTGCTCCTCCGCGCCGATGCGAAAGAGCGACAGGACTTTCAGGCGCGGCCGGGGAAGGCCGATCTCGCGCAGCCATCCGAGAAACCGGACCCGCCCTTCCGCGCTCGCGGCCTCGCCGCACGCCTCGGTGACGGTGAGCACCGGGTTCAATCCGGCCGCCGCCAGATTACGGATTCCCGCCAGGATCCTGTCGTAGGTGCCGGCGCCCCGGATGGGGTCGTTCGACTCCGCCGTGTAGCCGTCGATCGAGATGCGGATGTCGAGCGAGTAGTCGCTCTGATCGGAAAGCGTTTTCAGGCGCCGGCACCGCTCCGGCGTCAGAAGGAGGCCGTTGGTGAGCACGGAGGCGGGCCCCTGCCGCAGCGTCTCGTCCAGGATGGCGAGCATCTCCGGGTTCATGAACGGCTCGCCGCCGGTGAAGTAGTACTCCCGCACGCCGAGCGGGATCGCCTCCGCCAGCCGCTCGCGGACCTCCGTCAGGCTCAGCATTTCGTGGTTGTGGTTGGTGGGCGAGCAGGAGATGAAGCAGTGCGTGCACTTCAAATTGCACAGAGTCCCGGCGACCTGGAACCACAGCGTGTCCAGGGAGACCGACGGTACGAACGGATACGCGCCTCCCGGGGACGGAGAGAGGCCTTGCGGAGCGCTGGATGCCGACTCGTACACGGATGACCCACCTTCGGCCCGGAGGCCGCCTTGATCCGGCGCGGAGGCCGGAGTTGCGTTTTCGACTGGGAAAGAGTCGCTACGCGAAGGCGGGAGGAGCGCGGAGTCCCGAGGGACCGGCAAGGCGGAGAGTGCGCGGCGCCGGACGGTGGCCCGCGCGGGGCGTAGAAGGAATCGCGAGAGCGCGGAGCGCGAGAGATCGTGACAGGAGGAGAAGACCGGAGCGGATCAGCCGGCGCAGGTCGCGGCGCCCGTCGACGTCGGGGGCGATGTCGACGAGCTCGACGGGCCGTCCGCGTCCTTCGAGCGCCCCGGCGAGAATCGAGAACACGGCGGCGCTGCCGGCCGTGAGACCCCCGAGGAGGTCGAGGTCTTCCGCGCCGACCGCGATCAAGGAGACGCCGCCGTCCGGCGACGGCGCCAGCACCGCCCCGGCCCCGCGGTCGAGGGCTTCGAATGCCCGGCTCGCGGCGCGAGCGCTCGGCGGCACGTCACCTCCGACGAGCACCGAGGAGCCGCCTTCCGAAGCGACCCG
>JBDUBP010000195.1:0-6631 GCA_040004075.1 Acidobacteriota bacterium
GCTCTTTGGAAATCTCGCTTCCATGGCGAACGGCTTGCCGTACGCAATCGCCGCCCAGCTCGCCTTCCCGGAGCGGCAGTGCGTCGCGTTCATCGGAGACGGCGGTTTCACGATGCTCATGGGCGAGTTCGCGACCGCGGTCAAGTATGAGCTGCCGATCAAGGTCGTCGTCGTGAAGAACAACTCCCTCGGGCAGATCAAGTGGGAACAGATGGTGTTCCTCGGCAACCCCGAGTACGGATGCGAGCTGGCGCCGCTCGATTTCGCGGCGTTCGCGCGCGCGTGCGGCGGCACGGGGCTCACGATCGACGACCCGGCGGACTGCGGCCGGATCCTGGACCAGGCGCTCTCGACGCCCGGGCCCGTCGTCGTCGAGGCGGTCGTCGATCCGTTCGAGCCTCCCATGCCCGCGAAAGTCACGGCGAAACGGGCGGCGCACCTGGCGGAATCCCTCGCCCGGGGAGAGCCGAACCGCGGAAAGATCGCGCTGACGATCCTCTCGGATCGCGTCCGGGAGCTCGTGTGACGGGCGGCGTCGGGAAAGGCGCGCTCGCCGGCATGGCCGGCGGGGTCCTGGGGTCCCTCACGATGAACGCCTTCCAGGCGCTGTGGACACTCGCGGACGAGGGACCGCGCGCCGCGTGGGAGTCCTTCGAACAGGGCGGGCAGCTGAAGAAGAGCCGCCGGCAACGCTGGCCGTGGCTCGAGGAGCCGCAGAGCGCGACGATGCGGGCGGCGGACGGCCTGGGGCGCGCGTTCCTGAGGCGCCGGCTGAGACCCGGGGAGCGGCGCGTCGCCGGCGGGCTCGCGCACTTCGTCTTCGGCGGGTTGACCGGCGCGCTCTACGGCTCGGCAGCTGAGATCGCGCCCGCGGTCACCCGGGGCGTGGGATTGGTCTATGGCTCCGTCGTGTGGCTTCTCGCCGATGAGATCGGCGTGCCGCTCCTTCGGCTCTCGAAGAGCCCTCTCCGGTACCCGGCGTCGGTCCACGCGCAGTCGTTCGGCGCGCACCTCGTCTTCGGCCTCACGGTCGAGGCGGTGCGGGGCGCTCTTCGACAGGGTCGCTGATCGGAGCGCTCGTTGAATTAGACTACCGCGCGTCCGTCGGAGGGGCTGCCTCGAGCTCTCATGCAGATCTTCCACCGAAGCACCAATACGATCTCGCGCGTATCGCTCTTCGGGGCGGTTTTCTTCCTCGGTCTCCTCGGATGGCTCTTCTACGAGCTCGAGGCCTCCCCCTATACGACGCAACAGACCGTGGCGCGCGAGCAGCCGGTGCAGTTCTCGCACGCGCACCACGTCGGCGCGATCGGCATCGACTGCCGCTACTGCCACACGTCCGTCGAGAAAGCCGCGTTCGCGGGGATCCCGCCGACGAAGACGTGCATGAACTGCCACTCCCAGATCTGGGCCCAGAGCCCGTACCTCGAGCCCGTGCGCGAGAGCTTCCGGACGGGTCGGTCTCTCGAGTGGATCCGTGTTCACGACCTGCCGGACTTCGCGTACTTCAACCACGCGATCCACGTGAACAAGGGGATCGGTTGTGAGACCTGTCACGGCCGGGTGGATCAAATGCCTCTCGTCCGACAGGCCGCGCGCCTCCAGATGGCGTGGTGCCTCGAGTGCCACCGCAACCCGGAGAAGTTCATCCGCCCGAGGGAGGAAGTCTTCACGATGGGCTACGTCCCCCCCGTCGATCAGGCGACTCTCGGCCCGGAGCTCGTCCGCCGCTACCACCTGAGGGATCGCGCGGTCCTGGAAAGCTGTTCCACGTGCCACCGGTGAGCGCCGGCAAGGGCGCGCTTCCCGTCCATGCGGGCGCCGGCGGCGCCGAGCCGCTTCCGATCGACTTCGCGGCGCTCTCCCGCCGACTCGAGTCGGAGCGCGGGCGTGGCCTGTGGCGAAGCCTCGAAGAGCTCGCGAACACGCCGGAGTTCCGGGCGGCCCTCCAGGGCGAGCCCTCCGCGAAGAATCTCGAGGATCTCGAGCTCCAGGGCTTCGACCGCCGCGACCTGTTCCGTTTCCTCGGGGTCTCCTTCGCCCTCGCGGGAATGACCGCGTGCACCCGCCAGCCGGCCGAGAAGATCGTTCCCTACGTCCGGCAGCCGGAGGAGATCATTCCGGGAGGGCGCCCGCTCTACTTCGCGACCGCGATGACCGTGTCCGGGCTCGCCACCGGCCTCCTCGTCGAAAGCCAGCAGGGGCGCCCGACCAAGGCGGAGGGGAACCCTCTCCACCCGGCGAGCCTCGGGGCGACCGATCTCTACTCCCAGGCGGCGCTCTATTCGCTCTACGATCCGGACCGCTCGCAGACGCTCGAGTACTTGGACGAGATCCGGCCGTGGATCTCGTTTCTGGGCGCGGCGCGCGAGATCGCGGACGCCGAGCGGGGCAACGGAGGAGCGGGTCTGCGGATCCTGACGGAGACGGTCTCCTCTCCGACGCTCGCGTCGCAGCTCGCGGGTCTCCAGCGCGCGTTCCCGGCCGCGCGGTGGGTCCAGTGGGAGCCCGCCGGCCGCGACAACGCGCGTGCAGGCGCGCGGCTCGCCTTCGGCCGGTACGTGGACGTCGTGCCGGACCTGACGGCGGCGGACGTGATCCTCTCGCTCGGCTGCGACTTCCTCGCCTGCGGGCCCGGACACCTCTCGCTGACCCGGCAGTTCTCGGCGCGGAGGCGGCCGGAGAGCGGCGCCATGAACCGCCTCTACGTCGTCGAGACGGTCCCGACCGTGACGGGCGCCAACGCGGATCACCGGCTGCCGCTCTCCTCCGCGCGAATGGAGGCCTTCGCCCGCGAGCTCGCCGCGGCCGTCCGACAGGGGGGCGCCTCGACCGGGGACCCGTTCCTGCGAGCCCTCCTCGAGGACCTGCGTGCGCACCGCGGCCGCAGCGCGGTCCTCGTGGGCGACGAGCAGCCGCCCGCCGTTCACGCCGTGGGGCACGCCGTCAACGAAGCCCTCGGAAACTTCGGCCGGACGCTGCGGACGACCGAGCCGGCGGAGGCGTTCCCCACGGATCAGCTCGCCGCGCTGCGCTCCCTCTGCGCGGACATGGACGCGGGACGCGTCACGACCCTCGTGATCCTCGGAGGCAATCCGGTCTTCACGGCGCCGGCGGACTTCCGGTTCACGGAGCGCCTCCAGAAGGTCGGGCGCCGCGTCCACCTTTCGCTCGAGAAAGACGAGACGTCGGCCGCCTGCCACTGGCACATCCCGGAGGCGCACTTTCTCGAGTCGTGGAGCGACGCGCGGGCGTTCGACGGCACCGCCTCGATCGTGCAGCCGCTGATCGCGCCGCTCTACGACGGCCGCACCGCGCACGAGGTGGTCGCCGCGTTGAGCGGCTCCCCGGAGACTTCCGCGTACGACCTCGTGAGGGGGTACTGGCAGACGCGGATGGGAGGCGACTTCGAAGGGAGCTGGCGGCGCGCGCTGCACGACGGCGTGATCGCGGGAACGGCATCGGCGCAAGTCCGCGTTCAGGCAAACGGCGCGGAGCCGCCGGGTCTCGCCTCCGGGCCGGGCGGGACGGGTGGGGCTGCCGGAGGCGGGGACCTCGACATCGTCTTCCGCCCGGACCCGCGGATCCACGACGGCCGCTTCGCCAACAACGGCTGGCTCCAGGAGCTTCCCCACCCGATCACCCGGCTGACGTGGGACAACGCGGCGCTCCTATCGCTCTCGACCGCGAGCCGCCTCGGCATCGCGAAAGAGGACATCCTCGAGCTCTCGCTCGCGGGACGTACGGTGCGGGCCGCGGCCTGGGTCGAGCCGGGTCTTCCCGACGCGACGGTGCTCGTTCACTTCGGATACGGAAGGACGCGGGCCGGGCGGCTCGGCTCCGGGACGGGCTTCAACGCCTACGCGCTCCGGTCGTCGGACGCGCTCTGGTCCGGCAGCGGGCTCGCAATCCGCAAGGTGGGCGGGAAGCATCCGCTCGCGTGCACGCAGCTCCACCAGAACATGGAAGGGCGCGAGATCGTGCGCGCCGCCAACCTCGCCGACTACGCGAAGGATCCCGGCTTCGTGCACGAGCGGGAGAAGGAGCCCGCGAAGGCGCTGTCCCTCTACCCGGAGTACCCGTCGCACACCCACGCGTGGGGGATGGCGATTGACCTCTCCGCCTGCGTCGGCTGCAACGCGTGCGTCCTCGCGTGCCAAGCCGAGAACAACATTCCGGTCGTCGGTAAGGACCAGGTCCGGCGCGGCCGCGAGATGCACTGGCTGCGGATCGACCACTACTATGGAGGCGAGCCCGCGAACCCGGCCCACTTCTTCCAGCCGGTCCCGTGCATGCACTGCGAGAACGCGCCGTGCGAGCTCGTCTGTCCCGTCGGCGCGACCGTCCACAGCGCCGAGGGCCTGAACGACATGGTCTACAACCGGTGCGTCGGAACGAAGTACTGCCAGAACAACTGCCCCTACAAGGTGCGCCGCTTCAACTTCTACCATTACTCGACGCAGTTCCGGGCGCCGTCTCTCAAGATGCTCGCGAACCCCGACGTGACGGTTCGGTGGCGGGGCGTGATGGAGAAGTGCACGTACTGCGTCCAGCGGTTGAACGCGGGAAAGATCGCCGCCGAGGTCGACAACCGGCCCCTCCGCGACGGCGAGGTCACGCCGGCGTGCGCGCAGGCCTGTCCGGCCGAGGCGATCGTCTTCGGAGATCTCGCCGATCCCGACAGCCGCGTCCGCCGGCTGAGGCAGAATCCCCGCGCCTACTCGCTCCTCGCCGAGCTCGGAACCCGGCCGCGGACGACGTACCTCGGGCAGGTGCGGAACCCGAATCCGGCGCTCGCGAAGCCGCTCCCGACCACCTTTCCACCGACGATGCTCGACGACGAGACGGGACAGAAATGAGCGAACGCGGTCCCGGCGCCGCCGAGCCGCGCGGCCAGGCTGGGGAGGGCGCCGCGCCACGCGGCAAAGCGGCGGCGCTCGCGCCCGGGTACACCTTCGCCTCGGTCTCGGACAAGATCGGACAGATCGTCCTCTCGCGGCGCACGCCGCGGTTCTGGTGGATCGGGTTTCTCCTCTCGTTCCTGCTCGTCATGGTGCTCCTCGTCTCGATCACGTACCTCTTCGCGCGCGGCGTCGGCATCTGGGGCAACAACGTCCCCGTCGCGTGGGGCTTCGACATCCTGAACTTCGTCTGGTGGATCGGAATTGGACACGCGGGCACGCTGATCTCCGCGATCCTGCTGCTCCTACGCCAGCAGTGGCGGACGTCGATCAACCGGTTCGCCGAGGCGATGACTCTCTTCGCGGTGGCGCAGGCCGGCCTGTTTCCGATTCTCCACCTCGGGCGGCCCTGGCTCGCCTACTGGCTCCTCCCCTACCCGAACACGATGGCCCTGTGGCCGCAGTGGCGGAGCCCCTTGATCTGGGATGTCTTCGCCGTCTCGACCTACGCGATCGTTTCGGCGCTGTTCTGGTACGTCGGCCTGATCCCGGACATGGCCACGCTGCGCGACCGCGCGAAGAGCAAGCCGTTCCAGATGGTCTACGGGATGATCGCGCTCGGCTGGCGCGGATCGGCGCGTCACTGGCAGCGTTACGAGACGGCCTATCTGCTCCTCGCGGGGCTCGCGACTCCGCTCGTGATTTCCGTGCACACCGTCGTGAGCCTCGACTTCGCCGTCGGGATCGTCCCGGGCTGGCACGCGACCATCTTTCCGCCCTACTTCGTCGCGGGCGCGATCTATGCCGGCTTCGCGATGGTCCTGACGCTCGCGATTCCGCTCAGGAAGGTCTACGGCCTCGAGGACTTCATCACCCTGCGCCACCTCCAGAACATGGCGAAGATCATGCTCGCGACCGGGCTCATCGTCGGCTACGGCTACGTGATGGAAGCCTTCATGGCCTGGTACAGCGGGAACCCGAACGAGGAGTTCCTGATCTGGAATCGAATGACTGGTCCGTACGCCCACTACTACTGGTCTCTCATCTTCTGCAACATCGTCACGCCGCAGTTGCTCTGGTTCAAGAAGGTTCGCTCGAATCCCGTGACGCTCTGGTTCATCGCGATGGTCATCAACGTCGGTATGTGGCTGGAGCGATTCGTGATTATCGTGACTAGCCTCCACCGCGACTTCCTTCCTTCTTCGTGGGGGATGTACGCCGGGACGATCTGGGACTGGGGCCTGCTCTTCGGCACGATCGGCCTCTTCCTCGCGCTGCTGTTCCTGTTCATCCGATTCCTTCCGATGATCTCTATCTTCGAGATGCGCACCCTCGTTCCCGAGGCGGAGGTCGAGGGCGAGGGGCTCCCTGCCCCGAAGACGAGCGGGGGTCACGCGTGAGCGCCAATCGGGACGCGATCCCTCCCGCCCCGCCGCCGGCGCGGACCGGGCTCTACGGCCTCATCGCCGAGTTCGACAGCCCGACCGACCTGGTCGCGGCGGCCGAACGGACGCGCGAGGCGGGCTATCGGCGGATGGACGCGTACAGCCCGTTTCCGATCCACGAGCTCACGCATGCCCTCGGCCTGCGCAAGACGCGCCTTCCGATCGGGGTCCTCGTCGGGGGGATGCTCGGCCTCGGGACCGCGCTCCTGATGCAGTGGTTCTCCTCGGTCGTCGACTACCCGATCAACGTCGGCGGGCGGCCGCTCGCGAGCTGGCCGGCGTTCG
>JBDUBP010000121.1:0-22150 GCA_040004075.1 Acidobacteriota bacterium
AACGTGATCGAGACGCTGAAGCTCGGCTATTCGATCTTCGCCGCGGGGCTGATCCTCCCGGTCCTGGCCGCTTTCCTTCCGGTGCGGTGGTCGGCTCCCACGTGGGGCGCGATCACCGCGATGTTCGCGGGGGGCGCGGTGGCCGCGGCGGGACGCCTCGTTCCCGGACTCGCGGGCGCCGCCGACCCGGTGCTCCTCGGCACCGCCGTCAACTTCACCGTCCTCGCGGCTTCGCTCGCGCTCGCCCGCGCGCCGCGATCGAAGAGCGCCGCATGACGGTGCGCCAGGAGACCTCGCATCCCGACCTGCTGAAACCCGCGGGTCCGAACCTCGGGGTCGCTCCCCCGCGCGGCGCCGAGCCTCCGCGGCCGGGGATGTTCTCCTCGCTGCGGCACGCTCCGTTCCGGAGCTACCTCATCGGTCTCTTTCTCTCGAACATCGGCAGCTGGATGCAGACGGTCGCGCAGGGCTGGCTCGTGTTCCGGCTCTCGGACTCCGCGCTGGTGCTCGGGATGGTCACGTTCGCGGGCTCGATTCCGACGCTGCTGCTCGCCCCGCTCGCCGGAGTCGCAGCAGACCGGTTCGACCGGCGCAAGCTGCTCGTCGTGACGCAGTCGATCCAGATGGCGACGGCATTTTTTCTCGCGCTCGCCACCGCGCGCGGGTTCGTCTCGGTGCCTCTCGTCGCGGGTCTCGCCTTCATCAACGGAATCGCCAACGCCTACACGACACCGTCGCACCAGTCGCTGTTCATCGACCTCGTCGGGCGCGACGACCTCATGAATGCGATCTCGTTGAACTCGATGCAGTTCAATTTGTCGCGGATCGTGGGACCCGTGATCGCGGGCTTCACGATCGCGGGCCTCGGCGAGACGGGGTGCTTCCTCTTGAACGGCGTGTCGTTTCTCCCGTTCCTGATCGCGATCCTCCGCCTCCCGAGCCTGGCGCCGCGCCGCCGCAAGCCCCGAGGCTCCTGGGTGGAGCTGCGGATCGGCCTGAGGTTCGCCCGCCGGGACGCGGTGCTCCCTCCCCTGCTCTTCCTCTGCGCTTCGCTGGCCGTGTTCGGAACGCCCGCGGTCACTCTCGCGCCTCTCTACGCGCGAAGGCTGTTCGACGTCGGTCCGCGGGGGCTCGGAGGAATGCTCTGCGCCGTCGGGGTCGGAGCGGTCTTGACCGCCCTTGCCCTCGCGCGCAAAGGGGACTTCCCGGACAAGGGGCGCGCGCTGCTCGTCGCGGCATCCGCGTTCGCCGTCTCCGTGGCGGGGCTCGCCGTCGCGCCTTCCTACGCGGTGGCGCTCGTGGCGCTTGCTCTCCTGGGCGGCGCGATGATGTCCTCCTCCTCGATCATCAACACCCTCATGCAGACGCGCGCGCCCGACAAGCTGCGCGGCCGCGTCATTTCTCTCTATGCGCTGGCCTGGTCGGGATTCGTGCCGATCGGCAACCTCCAGGCGGGTGCGCTGGCGGAGCACTTCGGCCCGGTCGCCTCGCTCCTCGTCGGAGGAGCGGGAATCGCGGCGACGATCGCCCTGATCCAGATCTTCAAACCGGTCCCGCCGGACGTCGCCTGACGGCGGAGGGTGTTTGAAGGGAGCATTGCCTGCCTGCGGGCCCCCTCACCCCTGCCCTCTCCCCGGCGCGCGGGGAGAGGGCAGGGCTCATCGCATCGCCCGCAGTGGCGGATACGCTCGCAGCGTGAGAAGTCTCCCGACCAGAGGGAGGGAGGAGGCTCACGCTGCGGGAGCGAGAGCGAGCGGTAGCGACGGTAGGCGAGCGATCGAGGCCGCATCCGGCCGAGCCGCTCGTCGGTGCCTTCGCCGGGAGCGGCGAAGGCAGCTCCCGCAGTGAGCGCAGGCGACGTGCGTGCTATATCGTTTCGCCGATGAAACGCGCCGTGGCGGGGTTGGCCGTGTTTTTCCTGGCCTTCGGGGCGCTCTCTCTCGACCGGGCCGACGAGCCTTTCCCACCGAAGGGCCGCTACAACCACTCGGCGCATCGCTTCTTCCCCGACCTCGAGGCTCGCCTGAACGCCGTGCGTTACGGCCGGTGGCGCGCCTTCGAGATCGCGTGGACGTCGGGGATCAACCGGCGCCTCGACTCGCAGTTCTCCTCCTACCTGCTCAGCCTGCTCGCGACGCCGCCGCGGTTCTCGCCCGAGGCCGATCGAGTCGCTCCGCGGTTCGCGCGGGAGGCCTCGCCGCTCTTCCGCGCCCTCCGGTGGGGCCAGGTCCTGGAGCAGCAGCTGATCGATGTCCTCGCCTCCCCCGACTCGAGCCCGGCCCTTTCGTCCCGGCGGCTGGCGCGGTCCCTCGTCCTGTACCGGCGCGAGCGGTGGGCCCTCGTCGAGCCGCCGACGCCGGCTTCGGGGGAAGGCGTGCTCGCCGCCGCGCCCGTTTCGGCGCGCATTCTTTCGGCCGGCACGCGCCTCTTCGCGTCGGCGGCCGAGGACCTCGCGGCTTCGGATTTTGGACAGCAGAGGTGGAAGGTGCGCACGACGGTCGCGGAATTCGACCGCTCCTACGCCGCCGACCGCCCCCCGCAGGATTCGACCTACTCCTCCACGGCGCCGACCATCGTGCAGCGCTACCCCGACTACGCAGAGCACCTCGACCGGCTCGCGCGCTTCCGGCTGGAGGTGTACGCGGCCCTCGTGAGCGGAGGAGAGACCGACGCGGAGCGGCGCGAGCGCGACTCCCGCGTGGCAGCGGTGGCCCGCCGCTACGGCCTCTCGGCGAAGGGAATCCATGGCCAGTAGCCGCCGTATTGCCTGCGGTGCGCTCATTCTCCTGGCCGCGCGGCTGGCGGGCGCGCAGCTGCTCTCCAATCTCGAACGGGAGCGGCCTCTCTCGATCGAGGACGCCCGGCCCGTGCCGTACCGCGCGCTTTCCGGCTCAACCGACTGGACCTACTCGTTGCGCACCGGCAGCTTGAACGATTACGGCCCGGGGTTCTCGGTCCTCTACGGGGCGGTGCGCGGACTCGAGGTCGGCGCGGCGATGCGCTGGGTCACGCGGCCGGAACGCAACGCCAACCGCGGGATCGCCTCCGGCGACCTCATGATCCATGCGCTCTACCAGCTCTCGGAGGAGACTTCCTCGATGCCGGCTCTGTCCGGGCGCATCGGCGTGCAGTTTCCGACGGGACTCGACTCCAAGGGAACGGACGTCGAGCTCGCCGCCCTGGCGACGCGCTCGTTCGACTCGTTCCGGGCGCACGTGAACCTGCGGTACGCGCGTCTCGGCGCGACGGTCGCGACGGAGCGGTCGGAGCGCGTCGAGGCGGTCGGCGGAATCGATTTCGTCCCCGGCGCGCGGGGCCTGACGAACACGCTCGTGATCGCCGATGCCGCCGTGCGCTCCAATCCCGTGGTCGGAGGGTCGGCCATCGTTGCGGCCGAGCTCGGTCTGCGCCACCGGATCGGAAGCCAGACGTTTCTCTTCGGAGGGGCGGGTTCCGAGCTCACCGGACGCCACGACCGGGCAAGACTCCGGCTGCGGCTCGGCCTGACGCATTTCTATTAGCTGTCAGCTCTCAGTCCACAGTTCTCAGTCTTCTGCCGGGGCGGCGGTCATGCGGAACGCTCGACGCTCGACCACTCTCAACCCTCAACTCTCAACTCTCAACTCTAGACTCTGAACTCTCGACTTCCTAATGCCCGTACAAGGGCGCTTCCTCCAGGCACTCGAAGGGGAACTCCCTCTGGCCGCGCAGGGACGCGATTTCCCAGAAGGTCTTCTCGCCCTCCCACTCACGGAGAGGCTGGTAGAGGAATGCATGGGCCTGGCAGTTGTTGGGGCGCTCGAAATACACGATGCAGACGCCCGCCGCGCGCGTTCCGGCGCGGACGCGCGCGGCGTCGGGGTACCGCTTCTTCACGACTTCCACCGGGTCGTACGACCACGCGTCGGGCGGCTCCCGGCGCTGCCGGTCTCGGAGACGCTCGACCTCGAGCGCGAATCCGGGCTGGTGAACGAGCCCCCAGTACGAGAGCTCCACGGCCGGCCGGTCCGTGGTCCAGGGATCCTCCGGGCCCTCGGAAGCGATGCGAAAACGGTTTTCGCCGAAGACGAAGACCGTCTTCAGAGTGAAGCTGCGGAAGCGCGCCGGCAGCTCGCGGTTCAAGAACGTGTCGATCGCCAGGCGGCGCTCGATGCCGTTGGGATCGACCGAGACGCTCACGGACGACCGGGCGAGTGAGACGAAAAAGGTCTGATCGAGCCGCCCCTTCGCGAGCCGGAGCGCTACCGTCTCGTTCAACCCGGAGTCGCCCGGATGAAGCATCTGAAAGATCACCTGAGGGCGATCGTCGAAGCGGAACCGGATGCTGCGGAACGACAGCAGCTGATCGCAGGTCGAGAGGTCGTCGCTCTGGCCGCAGCGCAGCGGAACGTGTGCGATGAAAAGGGGCCGCCACTCGTCCCCGAATCGCTTCAGCACCACGAGCAGGGGGCTCTCGAAGGGAAGTCGGTAGCGTGACACGAACCCGACGGCCGGCGTTTCCTCCGGCAGCCGGAGGACCGTTCCGATGCCGTCCACGAGCACCTCGCTGACGCCGTCCCGATCGAGGTCCACCTCCTCGACATGGATCAGGCGCGAGAACGTGATGTCGCGGCTCGAGAAACGGACCCGCTCGCGGGGCATCATCCCTTTGCGCGGCTCTTCGATGCGGGGTGGCGCCTGCGGCGTGGGAATCCGAGTCGGCGTTCGCGCCGGCCGGACCGCGGCGGCGATCGATCCGGACAGGATCAGGGCGAAGAATGTCGCGGCAGCCGGGCGGAGCGCGTCGCGCATGGGTCGTTTGCCTCGATCTGGATTGGGGAGAGCTCGAACATTGTGGGTCCTCGCGGCCCGATCTTCAACGGGAAACGAGCCGACCCGGGGACGGCCGTGCCCCTCTCTCCCACGGCCTTCCGCCTCCCGCCTGCCGCCTCTCGTCTTAATATGGCGCCCTTGCGCGTCTTCGACTGCCACATCCACATCCAGCCCTGGCGGCAGATGCACCCGGGCGCCCGCGCCCTGATGACGCGCGGACGTGCCGACGTCGCAGCCGTCGAGCGCGCTCAGGACGACCCGGAAGAGCTGCTCCGGATCCTCGATCAGCAGGGAATCGAACGCGCTGCCCTCGTCAATTACAGCGCGACGGACGTGATCGGGTTCGACGCCTCCGTCAACGAATGGGTCTCCGCGTTCGTCCGAGGGCACTCCGACCGGCTCGTGGCGGTCGGCTCCGTGCACCCTCGGGAGACGCCGAACGCGGGAGAGCGGGCGGAGAGGCTCTTCGGCGATCTCGGGATCCGCATGCTCAAGATCCATCCACCGCATCAGCTGTTCGCCGCCAACGCCTACAGGGACGGGGACGAGGCGCTCGGCCAGATCTACGCGGCCGCCGAGCGGGCGCGCCGGCCGGTCATGATCCACACGGGCACGTCGGTGTTCCCCGGAGCGCGCAACCGCTTCGCGGATCCCATGGCGGTCGACGACGTGGCGCTCGACTTTCCGGGCCTGACCCTCATCCTCGCGCATGCTGGAAGGCCGCTGTACATGCCGACCGCCCTGTTCCTGGCGCGCCGGCATCCCAACGTCCATCTCGATCTCTCCGGGATCCCGCCAAAGAAGCTCCTCCAATACCTTCCCCGGCTGGAGGACCTCGCCGACAAGTGTCTCTGGGGCACCGACTATCCGAGCCCGGGGGTCCTGTCGATGCGCCGCAACGTGGACGATTTCCTCACGCTGCCGCTCTCCGACGAGACCCGGCGGAAGATCCTCTGGGAAAACGGGGCGAGGCTGATTGCGTGAGGAAGGCGGAGGGCGAAGAGATATGGCGCCGGCCGCCGGGCCCGAACCTGAGAACTGAAAACGGATGACTGAGAACTCGAAAATCATCGTTCTCATCGTGGGCGGCGGGACGATGGGGCGCGGGATCGCGGGCGTCAGCGCGCTCGCCGGCTTCGACACGCTCGTGTACGAGGCCGAGGTCGCCGCGCGGGGCCGCATCCTCTCTTCGATTCACGCCTCCTGGAAGCGCGCTGTCGCCTCCGGAAAACTCGACTCGGAGCGGGTGCGCGAGGCGACCGACCGGCTCCGGACTGTCACCGGGATCGAAGAGGGGGCCGTCGCCGCGTACGTCGTCGAAGCGGTCCCGGAATCCCTTCCCTTGAAGGAGAAGATCTTCCGCGAGCTCGATCGGGTCTGCGCCGGCGCCCGGCTGCTCGGCAGCAATACCTCCTCGCTTTCCATCGCCTCGATCGCCCGCGCGGCCGCCCGGCCGGATCGCGTCATCGGAATCCATTTCTTCAACCCGGTCGCGGTGATGCCTCTGATCGAGATCGTCTACGGACCCGAGACGTCGGAGGCGACGATCGCGGCCGCCGGGGAGTTTGCGGCGGCGCTCGGCAAGAAGACCGTCCGCGTGAAGGACGCGCCGGGTTTTGCGACGTCACGGCTCGGGGTGGCGCTCGGGCTCGAAGCGATGAGGATGGTCGAGGAGGGAATTGCCTCGGCGGCCGACATCGACCGGGCGATGGAGCTCGGATACGGCCACAAGATGGGGCCCCTGAAGACGACCGACCTCGTGGGCCTCGACGTCCGGCTCTCGATCGCCGAGGCCCTGGCAGCGGGACTCGATCCCGTCCGGTTCGCGGCGCCGAAGATCCTTCGCGAGCTCGTCGCGGAAGGCCGTCTCGGCAAGAAGGCGGGGCGGGGCTTCTATCGGTGGGAGGGGAACGAGCCGAAAGAAGAGTAGCTGTCAGCTCTCAGCTCTCAGCCGCCAGTTCTCAGTTATCAGTACAGATCCCCGCCCAGCGCCCTCTTTCGCCTTTCGCCCTTCGCCTCCCTCACACATCGCTCAGATCGAGGAGCTTCGGCACGGGCGGTCGTGAGGCGGCAGGCACCGGCGGCGCGGCGCGGCGATCCGAGAGGAGGCGCGCCGTGACCACCAGGATCACGGCCGCGACGGCGATCTCGGCGGCGAAGAAGGACGTCGAGAGCCGGTGATACCGGTCGAGCAGGATCCTCGAAGGGTCGTTAGCGGGAAGGCGGTCGATCAGGCCGGGGGCCTCGGTGCGGATCCTGTCGATCGGGGGGATGAGCAGCTTCTCGATCACCACCGCCGCGATCATCCCGAGGACCGGCGCCCGCGTCAGCAGGGATTTCTGAAGGCGGGGGGCCGAGGACCACCGGCCGAGAAGCCAGGACGTCAGGAAGAGGACCGCGAAGCTCGCCTCCGCGAACCAGCAGGCGCGGATCAGGATCGGGCTCTGGAGAGCGCCGGCCAGATCGCGCGTGGGCAGGATCTTGAACGCCGACGGCGCGACCGCGGCCGCGAAGAAGAGCGGCGGCCCGATCGCCAGAGCCAGGGCAAAGAGGTGCGCCGCCAGCACGAGCGAGAAAAGACCGGGTGACGGGGGACGAGACAGGGGCGCGGCCGCGGGAGCGGGCATCGGTTCCGTTCGCCTTTCGCCTGCCGCCTACCGCCTGCCGGCCTCATCGGGCTCCGGCGCGTACTCCGCCGTCACGGCGGGCACCAGCCCTGCGGCGTGGGCGCGGTCGAGCAGCAGCTGGACAGCGCGGCGGCCCTCGGGCCCGTAGCCCCGGGTCCATTCGTTCACGTACATGCCGACGAACCGGTCCGCCTTGAGCGGGTCGAGACCCCGGGCGTACTGCATCGCGTGCGCGAGCGCGGCGTCCCGGTGCGCCAGGCCGTACTCGATCGAGCGGGACAGGGCGCGGGAGATGCGGGCGACGCGATCCTGGCCGAGATCCCGGCGGACGACGTTGCCGCCGAGCGGAAGAGGAAGACCGGTCTCCTCCTTCCACCAGCGGCCCAGATCGACCACTTCCGTCAGCCCCTCATCCGCGAACGTCAGCTGCCCCTCGTGGATGAGCACGCCCGCCTCGATCTCGCCGTCCCGCACTCCCTCGAGAATGGTGTCGAAGCCGCGGATCTCGGTGCGCACTCCCGGCGCCCACAGCGAAAGCGCGAGAGCGGCCGTCGTGCGAGCTCCAGGCGACGCGACGGTCACTCCCCCCGAGGCGATCTCCTCGCGCGTCATCGGGCGCCGCGAGACGAGCACGGGACCGTACCCATCCCCGAACGAGGCGCCGTGCGGGAGGAGCAGGTACCGGCCCGCAAGAAAGGCGTAGGCGTGAAAGGATACGGCCGTGACGGCGAGCTCCCCCGAGAGAGCGCGGCGGTTGAGCGATTCGATGTCGGAGAGCTCGTGATGGAAGGAGAGACCCTCCGTATCCACCCGCCCTTCCGCGAGCGCGTAGAACATGAACGCGTCGTCGGAGTCGGGACTGTGAGCGAGCGTGATGAGGTCGGGCGAGGTCACGGCGTGATTCTAGTTCGGGAGGATTCCCGCCGCGCGGCGGCGCGCCTCGCGGATCGCGTCGATGCTTCCGCGCGAGAGAGCCGCGGAGCGCCGCGCCGGGGAGCGCCCGTCGCGCTCTTCTTCCTTGACTTCCTGGAGGCGGAAGCTGAGAATGAATAAAATTCTTTTTGCAAGAAATTTATGTTGTGCTCTGCGAGGAAACTTCTAAAATGAAATCGCCGGGTGGGTTGCAGCCCAACCGGCGATTTTAGGAACGTATGCGCAATCAATCGTTCGGCAGCGACAGACTGAGGGCGACACGCCCCTCCACGGGGGCGGCAAAATTAGCATCTCGCCCGCAGGCTGTCAATCGGCTGTCGGGAGGGAGGTGACATCATGGCTACCAAGAAGAAGGCCGCTTCCAAGAAGGGCGGTTCCAAGAAGGCGAGTTCGAAGAAAAAGAAGTAAGTAACTCAACTACTTACGATTCTTTCAAGGGGGCCTTCGGGCCCCCGATTTTTTTGTCTTTTTTCTCTTTTGCCTGTCCTCGTTTGAGACCGCCCCGGCTTTTTCCCGCTCCCTTCAGGCAGCCCCTCTATATCTGAATTGTTATAGTTGGGCCATGTCGCTCCCTCACGTTCTTCTCGGCCTTCTCTGGACGAGCCCGAGCACCGGGTACGACCTGGCGCGTTCTCTCGACGAGGACGTCGCGCCTCTCTGGCGAGCGGAGATCTCGCAGATCTACCCCTCTCTCGCCCGGCTCCGACGGGCGGGCTTCGTCCTGTTGAGGGTGCTCGGGCCCCGGCGCGGACCCCGGAGAAACCTCTACCGGATCACCGCCGCCGGCCGGAGAGAGCTGAAGCGCTGGCTGGCGGAACCCTCCCCCCCTCCCTCCTCGAAGGACGAGGGGCTCACCCGGATCGCCTTCCTCGAAGCACTGCCGGCGGCTGAGCGGCGGACCTTGCTCGCCCGATACGAGCGGACGATCGGGGAGGAGATCCGGCGACTGCGCGAGACGGCGCCGCCGGACGGGTTTCTCCGGGAGGCCCGGCGGGGGGCGATCGAGCGCCTGGAGGCGACCCGGCGCTGGGTGCGCGCGCTTGCCGGAGAATCGACGGCGGTCCCCGCCGCCGCGGTCCCCGCCTCGCCGCAGAAGAAGAGATGACGGGGAACCGGCCTTCTCTCGCCGCCGTCGTGCCCGCGGCGGGCCGCTCGCGGCGCATGGGGGGCGAGAAGGTCCTCCTCCCCTTTGCCGGGTCGACCTCGCTCGAGACGATCCTCAGGGCCCTTGCGGCGGAGGGAGTCTGCGAGGTCGCGGTCGTGCTCCGTCCGGATCTCGAGGAAGCCGCGGCGAGGGCGCGCGATGCCGGAGCCCGCGTGCTCTTGAATCCCGACCCCGATGGAGACATGGCGGAGTCGATCCGCATCGGGCTTACCGGAGTCTCTCCTTCGGCGGAGGCGATCTTCATCTGGCCGGCGGATCACCCGGCGGTGGATCGAGCGACGATCGCCGCGCTCTCCGCCGCGTGCGGCGAGGCGGACATCTGGATTCCGACGTGGAGGAAACGCCGAGGGCACCCTGCGCTCCTCGGCCGCTCGCACGTGCCTGCCGTCTTCGCGCTGCCGCCCGGCGAAGGCCTGCGGGAGCTCTGGCGCGCGCGCGCCGGGAGTGTCCGGGAGCTCGCCGTCCCTGACCCCGGCGTGGTCGCGAACATCGACACGCCGGAAGAGTACGAGGCCGCCCTGCGGGATTTCCCCGGGCGCGGAGCGCCCTAGGAGAGTAAGCCTCGCCTCGCGGCCGGACGTTCCTCGGGGCCACGCGCACGACGCGAACCGGCACGCTCCTCCCGTCTCCACCCGCGACAGCGGGGGGAGAGGAAGGGTGAGGGGGGCGAGCAGGCAGCGCGCGCTCGATCACAAAGAGACCACTCGATCACCAGGGAGACCACCCCTCACCCCAAACCCTCTCTTCGTGCCCCGGGCGAGGGCGTTTTTAAGATGACGCGCGGCGGGCAAGGTGCGAAACCCCGGCGTATGATCGGACCCTTCTGCCGAGGAGGTTTCGAATGGCCGACGACTCTCGCTCCGGCTTCACCCGCCGTGACCTCGTCCGCGGCGCCCTCGTCGGGGCGGTCGCCGCCACCGCCGGGGCGAAGACACCTATGGAAGGGGACCGCGCGATCGGTCCGGGGGCGGTCCCGATCACGCTGCAGATCAATGGACAGACGCACCGGTTGACCGCCGAGCCCCGTGTGGTCCTGGCGGACGCGCTCCGGGACCGGCTCGGGTTGACGGGGACGAAGGTGGTGTGCGGCCGCGGTGCGTGCGGCGCGTGCACGGTCCTAGTCGACGGAAACCCGGTCTGCTCCTGCCTCCTGCTCGCGGCGGAGGTCCAGGGCCGGAAGATCACGACGATCGAAGCGCTCGCGAGCGACGGCCGCATGCAGCCGATCCAGGAGGCGTTCGTCGCCGCCGACGCGCTCCAGTGCGGCTTCTGCACCTCGGGCATGGTGATGTCCTGCAAGGCGCTCCTCGACCGCACGCCGAAGCCCACGCGCGACGAGATCCGGCACGCGGTCTCCGGCAACCTGTGCCGCTGCGGGACCTACCCACACGTCTTCGACGCCGTCGAGCGCGCCGCGGGAATCCGGACCGCCGAGGAAAGGGCGCAACCGCCGGACGGGGCCGCCGTTTTCTCGACCGTCGCCGCCTCCCGCACGTTCACGAGCGATCACCGAGTCGATGCCGGCGTGGCCGAGGCGCTCGACCTCGAGGAGGCCTGAGATGAGCAAGGACAAGTTGCGGCTCGGCTTCAACGGGCGCTTCGAGGAGAAGGAGGTCGAGATCGCCCCTGGCGATCCGGCTCCCTGGGACCCCTCGCAGAAGTTCTCCATCCTCGGCGCGAGGACTCCACGGCTGGATGCGCGCGCGAAGGCCACGGGAGCGGCCCGGTACTCGATCGACGTGCGTCTGCCCGGAATGCTCTACGCCCGGATCCTGCGCAGCCACGACCCCGCGACGGTGGTCCGGTCCCTCGACCTGACCGCCGCGCGGAAAATGCCGGGGGTCCACGCCGTGCTCGCGATCGCGAAACCCGGGGATACGCTCCGGTTCGCGGGGCAGGAAGTCGCCGCGGTTGCCGCCGACACCCCCGAGCGCGCGCTCGATGCGATCGGCGCGATCCGGGTGGAGTACGACGCGCGGCCCTTCGTCGTCGAGATCGAGAAGGCGCGGGCAGACGGCGCTCCGCTCGTGTTCGAGGGCAAGGCCGAGACGAAGACCTCCGCGGGCGACGCTCCCGGGGCGAAGAAGGCCCTCCCGCGGAAGGGAAACGTCCAGGGGCCGCGCGCGTCCGACAAAGGCAACGTGGACGAGGGATTCGGGAAGGCGGACGCGGTCGTCGAGGGCACGTACTCGACGCAGGTTCAGACGCACTCCGCCCTCGAGACGCATGGCGTCGTCGCCCGGTGGGAGGGGGACGAGCTGACCGTCTGGGCCTCCACCCAGGGGATTTTCTCCGTCCGTGAGGAGCTTTCGCAGACCTTGAATGTCCCGCTCTCGAAGGTGACCGTGCTCACGGAACACATGGGCGGCGGCTTCGGCGCGAAGTTCGGCGCCGGCGTCGAGGGCGTGACCGCGGCGAAGCTCGCGAAGGAGGCCGGCGCGCCGGTCAAGCTCTTCCTCGACCGCAAGGAGGAGCATCTGGCGGTCGGTAACCGCCCGTCCTCCGCCCAATGGGTGAAGGCGGGCGCGACGAAGGACGGGAAGCTGACGGCTCTGCAGCTCGTCGTGCACGGCGGCGGGGGCACCAACGGCGGGACCGGGACGTCCGGCCCGCTCAAAAACGTGTACGCCTGCGACAACGTGAAGACGGAAGAGTTCGACGTCTTCACCAACTCCGGCCCTTCGGCGGCGTTCCGCGCGCCCGGTCATCCTCAGGGCGCCTTCGCCCTCGAAGCGACGATGGACGAGCTGGCGGCGCGGATCGGGATGGATCCTCTCGAGTTCCGGCTGAAGAACGATCCTTCGGAGGTGCGGCGCGAGGAGTTCCGCATCGGTGCGGAGAAAATCGGATGGGCCACGCGGGACGCGCGGAGGCGGGTGCCGGACAACCCGGCGCTCCGGCGAGGCGTCGGCATGGGCGCGGCCATCTGGTACAACACCGGCGGTACGGGGCCGAAGGCGACCGTCACCATCCATAAGGACGGGTCCGCGGAAGTCGTGCACGGCGTGCAGGACCTCGGCACCGGCGCCCGCACGATGGTCGGCATCGTCGCTGCCGAAGAGCTCGGCCTCCCCCTCGAGAAGATCGCCGTGCGCATCGGCGACACCCGGATGCCTTACGGGCCCGGATCCGGCGGCTCCACCACGACGCCGTCCACGGCGCCGACGATCCGCGCCGCCGCGTGGCAAGCGAAGAAGAAGGTGGCCGCCGCCGTCGCCGCCACCTGGGGAGTGCCGGAGGAGGGAGTCGTGGCGATGCCGGCCGGATTCGCGCTGAAGGGCGGCGACGGCAAGCGGATCTCCTGGAAGGAAGCGTGCGGGCGCCTGCCCGAAGAGGGCGTGTCGGCGACGGCGTCGCGCGCCGAGAATCATCCGGACGCCTGGAAGCGGTTCACCGCCGGCGCGCAGTTCGCCGAGGTGGAGGTGGACGTCGAAACGGGTCTCGTCCGTGTGAGGAAGGTGGTCGCCGTGCACGACTGCGGGCTCGTCATCAACGCGCTGACGGCCGAGAGTCAGGTGCATGGCGGCGTCATTCAGGGTATCTCGTACGCGCTCTACGAGAACCGGATCCTCGACCGCGCGACCGGACGGATGGTCAACCCGAACGTCGAGCAGTACAAGATCGTCGGTGCGATGGACGTCCCCGAGATCGACGTGATCTTCCTGCCGGTGTGGGACGGCGTCAACAACACGCACTCGGTGGGAATCGGCGAGCCCGCCACCGTGCCGACGGCGGCGGCCGTTGCCAACGCCGTCTCGCACGCGATCGGCGCTCGCATCCGGAGCCTGCCCATCACGCCCGAATCCGTGCTCGCGGCCCTCGACGGGAAGGCCCGCGTCGCCGCAACGCCTGGCCCGGAAACACGGGAAGGAGGCCGGGCATGAAGACCTTTACGCTCCTTCCCGTGCGGTCGCTCCTCGAAGGAGCCCGGGAATCCGCGAAACCGGGAAGCATCCTGAAGGCCGGAGGCGTGGACCTCCTCGACCGCATGAAGGAGGGCCTCGAGTCCCCGGACCGCGTCGTGTCGATTGCGCACGTCCCGGGCCACGCCGGAATCGAGATCGGGCCGCCCGCGCGCATCGGGGCTCTCGCGACCCTCGCCCGCCTCGACACGCACGCGGAGCTGCGGCGCGTCTATCCGGCGCTCGCGGACGCGGCGGGGGGCGCCGCGACGCCTCAGATCCGGAACATGGCGACTCTCGGCGGCAACCTCGCGCAGCGGCCGCGGTGCTGGTATTTCCGTCAGGCGGAGTTCGACTGCAGCAAGAAGGGTGGAGCCCAGTGCTTCGCCTTAAACGGGGAGAATCGCTTCCACGCCATCTTCGACACCGACGTCTGCTGCTGCATCCACCCTTCCGCCACCGCCGTGGCTCTCCTCGCGTACGGAGCGCGCGTGGACACGATCGGGACGCGGGGAAAACGGTCGATTCCCATCGAGGACTTCTTCGTCGCGCCGCGGGAAGACCCGACGCGCGAGAACCAGCTCGAGGCGGGCGAGGTGATCGAGGCGGTCGTCCTGCCCGCGCCGGCGCCCGGCTCGCGATCGGTTTACAAGAAGTTGAAGGAGAAGGAGTCGTTCGACTGGCCTCTCGTCGAGGCCGCCGTCTCCGTGACGGTGTCTGGAGGAACGATCCAGGACGCGCGAGTCATTCTCGGGTCGGTCTCCCCGGTCCCTCGCCGCGCGCGCGGCGCCGAGAAGATCCTCGCGGGCGCGCGGCCCTCTCCCGAGCTGATCGCGCGGGCCGCCGAGGCCGCCGTCGCGGGAGCCACCCCTCTTTCGCAGAATGCGCATAAGGTGCGGCTCGCCCGCGTGATGGTCGAGCGTGCCCTGCGCGAGGCCCTCGCCTGAACGACGATCCGCTGGCGGCGATGCGCCGTTTCGCGAAGCCGATCCGCGACGGCGCCCGGGAATCCGACCCCTTCCTCTGCCGCCATCTGCGCACGAAGACCTGGTACGTGCCGGACTCGTTCGCCGAGCGGGACGTCTCGAGATCGTCTTCGACGGCCCAGTACTGGTGCCTGAAGACGATGCGCTCCGATGGCCCCGACGGCGCGCTCGCGCTCCCCGAGGACTGCATGGACGAACGGGTCTGCTTCGAGCCCTCGGTGGGGACCGCGAAGGATTCCTAGAAGACCGGAAGGCGGGAGGCGGGAGGCGGGAGATCGGGGATGGCTGAGAGCGGACAGCGGACGGCTACTTTTTCTTCAACTCCATCAGCACCTGTCGGGCCACGGCCTTCAGCGTATCGAACACGCCGACGCCCGTGGGCGCGGTCGCCTCGAACGTGGGCTCTCCCTTGATGTTCAGCTGGCGGTACATCTCGTCGCTCGGCACCGCCGTCGGCAGGTCCCGCTTGTTGAACTGAAGAACGTAGGGAATCACAGAGATGTCGTATCCCTGGTCCTTCAGGTTCTTGTCCAGATTCCGGATCGACTCCGCGTTCGCCTCCATCCGCGCCTCCTGAGAGTCGGCGACGAACACGACTCCGTCGACGCCTTTGAGGATGAGCTTCCGGGACGCGTCATAGAAGACCTGACCCGGAACGGTGTAGAGGTGAAACCGGGTCTTGAAGCCTTTGACCGTCCCGAGGTCGAGCGGGAGAAAGTCGAAGAACAGGGTCCGGTCGGTCTCCGTCGCCAGAGAGATCAGTTTCCCCTTGGCGGCAGGGTTCGTCCGATCGTAGATGTACTGGAGGTTCGTCGTCTTTCCGCAGAGGCCCGGACCGTAATAGACGATCTTGCAGTTGATTTCCCGCGCCGCGTAATTGATGAATGTCATGGCTCGAGGGGGACGATCCCTGTGGGGTCCGGGATCACTCCGAAAACAGTCGGTCGATGTCGTCGTCCGTGATTTCCGAGAACGGCGATTCGAACTCGACGCTCAGGTTCGATTTCTCGCGCGCCGCCTTCTCCGTGATCTCCTCGAAGATCCGGTCGAGCTCCGATGTGGCCCGCCGGACCCGAAGCCGCACGAGACCGAGCGAGGAGCGCTCGTCGAAGATCACGACCAGGATGACGCGCTGGGCCACGATGGAAATGTGGATGTTGTCTTTCTCCCCTTCGTGGAAGAGGATCGAGAACTCCTTTTCGCCTATCAGCCGGGCCAGGCCATCGGTCGCGGCGACGTTGCCCGCGGTCAGGGAGGCCAGAGACGTGGTGTCGAGGTTCGTCATGTCCCCCATCGCCGCGATCTGCTGACCGTTCTTGTCGACTAAGAACACCACGTTGGCGTTGGAGTCCTGCCGGAGGCGTCCGAGCGCATCCTTGATCTTCTGAAATTCCTCGTCATACAGGACGAGGTCCGGCGTGCTCATTTTTGCGTTGTCTTTCGTGTGAAAACTCAATTCTACAACGGGGTGAGTTTTTCGTGATCAGTTTTCAGTGATCCGTCCGTGCCCGACGCGCTTTCGAAGGCCCGGAGGGCGGCCGGAATTCACCCAATCGGATCGAAACGGATTCAGAACTGAGGACTGACTGAGAACTGAGACTGATCTTTACTCCAGCTCCCGGCGATTCTCGAGCGAGCGCGCCATCGTCACTTCGTCCGCGTATTCGATGTCGCCGCCGACGGGGAGACCGAACGCGATCCTCGTGACCCGGACGCCCGATCCCTTGAGGCGACGCGCCAGGTAGAGGGCGGTCGCTTCCCCTTCGACATTCGGGTTCGTCGCCAGGATCACCTCCGAGAGTTCAGGCCCGACGCGCCGAATCAAACCCGCGGTGTCGATCTCATCGGGCCCGATCCCTTTCAGCGGCGAGAGCGCGCCCCAGAGGACGTGATACCGGCCCTTGAACTCGCGCGTCTTCTCGATCGCCGCGACGTTGCCGGGCTCCTCGACGACGCAGAGAATGCTCGAGTCCCGCTCCGGGTCGGAGCACACGGGGCAGGGATCGGTCTCCGTCAGAGTGTTGCAGTTGGAGCAGCGCTTGACCGCGACGCGCGCCTCGGAAATCGCGCGGGCGAGACGCTCCGATTCCTCGGGCGCGGATCTCAAAAGGTAGTACGCGAGCCGCGACGCGCTCTTGCTGCCGATGCCCGGCAGCCGCTGCAGCTCCAGGGCGAGACGCTCGAACGCCTTCGGAACGCCGCTCATGAAGACGGGAATCGGAAATCGGGAATCGGGAATCGAGGGGATTTCTCTTCAGGCGGCGGTCTCTTCGATTCCCGTCTTCCGATTCCCGATTCCCGGCCCCGGCCTCTTTTCACCTTCCGCCCATCATTCCGCCGAGCATCGACGAGGTCTTCTTCTGGACGGCCTCGTCGACCTGGCGCGAGCCATCCCGGAAGGCCGCGAGCACGAGGTCCTGGAGTGTTTCGACGTCCTGCGGATCCACGCACGCGGGGTCGATCGTCACCGACAGCAGCTCCTTGGTTCCAGAGAGGACGATCTTGACCATCCCGCCGCCCGAGCCCGCCTCGACCTTCAACGCATCGAGCTCCGTCTGCATCTTCGACTGCATGGCCTGAGCCTGCTGCATCATTTTCTGGATGTTCATCCCCGATCCTCCTCCTCCTTCACTTCCGTCAGCTCCGCCCGAAAGAGCTCCATCGCGGAGCGAACGACGGGATCGGTTTCGGCGCGATTGCTCGCTCTCTCCCGCGAGAGAGCCTCCGGCGGCACTTCGCGGGCGACCTGTCCGAGATCCCCGTCCGCGGGAGGGCCGGTCTTCAACACGACGCGGAGTGCCCGGCCGAACGCCTCCCTGGCGACGTCGCCGAGAAGCTTTCGCGTCGCGGGCTCTTCGAGGGCCTCTTTCGCCGCCGCCTTGTCGATGCCGAATCGCAGGACGAGATCGTCGCCGGACACGGAAACGGACTGGGCGAGGCTCGCCTGGGCCGCGGCGATGCGCCGGCGGGACTCGAGGATCTGATGAAAACGTGACAGCGCGGCGGAATCGTCCGTGGGCCGGGGAGTCTCGGGCTCCGGCTCGGGCTCCATCTCGACCGGCACGATCGACAGGATACGGGCGCCGCTCCCGGAGGGACGCGGGGGAGCCGGCGAGGATGCGCCGGGGGCCGGCGAGGCCGCGGGACCGGTGCGCGCCGCCGAACCGCCGCCCGCCAGGAGGTCCTCGATCGACTTCAGGCGCGGGAGTTCGGCCAGGCGGAGCACGAGCATCTGCAGGATGAGGCCGGCGTCATCCGCGCGGCGGGTCAGGGCGGCGGCGTCGATGGCCAGCGCCATCCCCCGGAGAAGGTTCTCGTAGGGCATCGAGCGCGCGAGCGCCTCGAACCTGGGCCGGTCCGCGGGCGCGGCGTCCGCCGGGGCGCCGGCGGCCACGAGCAGCAGCGTCTTCCACAGCTTCAGAAGCTCCTTGAAAATGTGCCGCGGGTCTTCTCCCCCGTCGAGAAGGCGGCCGAGCGTCGCGATCGCCGCCGCGCGGTCGCCGGTCGCGATCGACGAATACACGCTCTCGAGCAGCTCGCGGTCGACCAGGGCGAGGATCGCCCCGACGTCCGCCTCGGTGATCGTGCTGTCTCCCCCCGCGAGGGAAGCCGCCTGGTCGAGAAGGGAGAGGCCGTCCCGCAGGCTCCCTTCGGCGGCGGACGCCAGCAGCGCGAGGGCGCCGGGTGCGATCAGGATCTTCTCGGCGGCCGCGACCCGCGCGAGCTGTTCCTGGATCTCGGCGATCGAGAGCGCCTTGAACCCGAAGCGCTGGCACCGCGACACGATCGTCGGCGGAATCTTGTGGAGCTCCGTCGAGGCCAGGATGAAGCGGGCGTGGGGCGGCGGCTCCTCGAGGGTCTTCAACAGGGCGTTGAACGCCTCCGTCGTGAGCATGTGGACTTCGTCGATGATCGCGATCCGGTAACGGTCGCGCTGGGGGGCATACCGCACCGTCTCGATGAGCTCCCTCGCGTTCTCGATCTTCCGGTTCGAGGCTCCGTCGATCTCGTGGACGTCGAGCGACTCTCCGCGAGCGAGGATTTCGCGGCAGGAAGCGCACTCGCCGCACGGCGTCACGGTGGGTCCTTTGTCGCAGTTGAGCGCTCGCGCCAGAAGCCGGGCGGTGGACGTCTTCCCGACACCGCGCGGCCCCGTCAGCAGATAGGCGGGGGCGACTCGTCCTTCGGCAATGGCGTTCGAGAGCGTCCGTGCAATGGCCTCCTGGCCGATCAGATCCGCAAAGAGCCGCGGACGCCATTTTCTCGGGAGCGACAGATGGTCGGTCATAAATAAGAGAGTCCGGCGGCCGAAGATGGATTCAGGTTGACCTGCGGCGCACGGTGGCGCCTCCTGATCGCTGCTTCCTTCCGGACCTGACGAGGTTCGGAGACTTCCGTCGCACAGGGCCCGAACCCATCTTCGGCCGCCGGAAAATTCATTCTAATGGTTGAGTCGTCTCTTGTCAGTTTTCAGTTTTCAGTTTTCCGTCTTCAGTTTTCATGGGGCGGGGGTATTCGTCCGTCCCCGCGGGCGATGTCTCGGATGCAGCGGGAGACTTTTCCTTCCACAGCAGCCAGATGAGACCGACGACGACCGCGAATCCGGCCACCAGATCCGTGTCGTGCAGAGCGCCGGGAGGCAGCCGGGGCCAGAGCCCTCGTTCCGCGAGCAGGCTGAAACCGAGGGAAAACAGCCCCAGAGCGACGAGCAGGGCGGCGATCCACCCCGGCGGCCGCGGACGCTTCATCCCCGCCCGGAGCGGGATCGGACGAAGGCCACCACCGCGCGCGCCAGGGCGGCGGGCACCTCGCAGGGCTTCAGCATCTGCAGGGTCTTTCCAGTGGCTCGATAGCTCGTCAGGAACTTCCCGCACGGCGGACAGTCTTCGAAATGGCGCTCGAGGTGCCGCCGATCTTCTTCGGGCATCGCGCCGCTTTCGTAGTCGAGGAGGCACTCGAGGATCAGCTTCTGACAGGTGATCTCGTCGTGGCCGCTTGGAGCGGCGCCGGCCTTCCCCGTTTCGCCGCACGGATCGCAGTCGTCCGATGACGTCGAATCCGGTGAGGGCGAAAAATCGTTGGGGTCTCTGAGCTTCATGGCAGGTCTGTGGGCGAGGAAAGAAGAATCTCCCGCGTTTCGGAGAGCCGACGGACCGGCATCCCGGCCGCGCGGCGGGCAGTCCTCATTGCGTCGCCTCCGCCGCCACCCGCTCCGGGGGGCTCGAGATCTCGGCGAGCCGCTGGCGGACGTAGAGCCGCGCGCGATGGAGGCGTGACTTGAAGGCCGGGATCGAGATCTCGAGGATCTCGGCGATCTCGGCCGGCGCCATCTGTTCGACGTCGTTCATCCAGATCACGTCCCGATAGGCCGGCGGGAGCTCGGCGATGAACCCTTCGGCGCGAGAGGCGAGCTCCCGAAGGGCCGCGTCGTCGTCCACGGGGATCCCGCCGTCTGGAAACTCCGCCGCGAGATGGCCGTCAGACTGGAACCGCGGAAGGTAGTCCTCGATCGCGACCGTCGGAAGAGAGGGGCGCCGCCTGGCCCGGCTGTAGGCTGTGTTGAGCGCCACCCGGTAAAACCAGGAAAAGAACTTCTTCGTGTCGTCGAAGGTGCCGATCTTCCGATAGAGCGTGAGGAAGGCGTCCTGCGTGGCCTCCTCGGCGTCCTCGGCGTTGCGGAGGACACCATAGGAGAGGGAGTACACGCGGGCGTGGTATCGCTCGACCATGCGCTCGAACGCGTCCGCATCGCCGGCCTTGATCCCGCGGACCAGGTCGAGGTCGGTTGTTTCCTGCTCCTCACTCATAGACTTACGCCGTACGGGGTCATGAAGGTTCGGATTCTATGCCGTCGCCTCCGCTCACTGCAGGCCCTGCCTTCACCGCGATTCCTGCGTTGAGGACTGCTCGACTCCCTGGTCCACCTGTCATATCTTTGGCGGCCCCGGAGAGGTGTCCGAGTGGCTTAAGGAGCACGCTTGGAAAGCGTGTGTGCCGCAAGGTACCAGGGGTTCGAATCCCCTCCTCTCCGCCATAACTCGCGCTCAATGCGGACCTGCGTTCGCGGCGTGAAAACGGTCTCGGCGAGCGGCTCGCCTGAAGGCTGGACAAGCCGCGCCCGACTCAACTCCCCGCAGCAATCTCCTTCAGGTTGTCCCAGGAGTAGATCCCGTCGTTATGCCGGTCCGCCCAGTCGATCTGGAGCGCGTAGCCGCCGACGCGGCGGTGCGCGGTGACCTGGAACGACAGCGGCGTGTAGGGGCGGTCGGGACCCTTATAGAGGTTGCCCATGATGTCGCGCTCGCCCTTGCACATCGCGCACGGGCACGCCCGGCGGAGCGCCTCGAGGGGGATGTAGGCCTCTTTCCCGTCCGGCCAGACCAGGGCGAGCTCATGCCCCACGATCATCACGTCCCGCGCCGCCTCGTTCGCCATGCCTTCTCCTTCTGCCGCGACGCGGCTGTTCCATCTTATCGGCGTGTAGGCGGAGAGGGCCGGACCCCTCGCCCAAACCCTCTCCCCGGGCCCGGGCAGAGGGGGACGGCCGGCCGCGCGGCGCTTGCTATTCGTAGCGGAGCGCTTCGATGGGATCGAGGCGCGAGGCCTTCACGGCCGGGTAGAGCCCGAAGAAGATGCCGATCGAAACGGAAACGATGAGGCCCACGAAGATTGCCCAGAGCGGCGTCTCCGCCGGCAACGCTTCGAAGACCCGCTTGACGACCGCGGGGACTGCAATGCCGACGCCCACGCCGATGGCGCCGCCGAGAAGGGAAAGGGTCGTCGCCTCCGTCAGGAACTGCAGCACGATGTCCCGGCGGAACGCGCCGACGGCCTTGCGCACGCCGATCTCTCGCGTGCGCTCCGTCACCGACACCAGCATGATGTTCATGACGCCTACGCCGCCGATGACGAGCGAGATGAAGGCGATGAACACCATCGCGAGAGTGATTCCGCTCGTGATCCCCTGAAAGCTCTCGATCATCTTGTCCGGCGTGACGATCCCGAAGTCGTCGGGCTTGTTGAAAGGGACATGCCGTCGGGTTCGCAGAATCGCGGTGGCCTTCTGGATGAGCGCGGGAACCTGATCCGGCCGGTGCGGGATGGTGGCGATGCGCAGCGCGTCGCCGTTGCTTCCGCCGGTCCTGATCCAGGGAAAACGCCGGTCGAAGGTCGTGATCGGGATCAGAAGGATGTTGTCGTTCGACTCTCCGAACATCTTGCCCTTCTTCTCGAGCACGCCGATGACGACGTAGTTGTCATGCCCGAGCTGAATCTTCTTGTTCATCGGGTCTTCCCGCGGGAAGAGACGCTCGCGGATCTCCTCGCCGATCACGACGACATCGCTGGCGTGGTCGATGTCCGTGTCGGTGAAGAACCGCCCCTGCGCGACGAAGCGATTCATGGCGATCGAGTACTCGGGCACCACGCCGAAGATCCGCGGCGACCGCAGCTCCGCGTCGCGGTGCTTCGCGTGGAATTCCGTGTTGTCCCACAGATACCGCTGGGGAGAGACGGCGCGCATCTCGGGGACACCGGCGCGCAGGGCCGCGGCGTCTTCGAGCGTCAGGTCGCGGCGGCGCAGCTCACCGTCGGGACGCGGGCCGCCGGGCCCGAAACGGGGCTCGTACTTCTGGAACATCACCAGGGTCGCGCCGAAGCTCTGGAAGTTGCGGACCATGTTGTTGTTGAAGCCCGTCACGATCGAGACCATCGCGATGACGGTGG
>JBDUBP010000200.1:0-59458 GCA_040004075.1 Acidobacteriota bacterium
TCTCGTCGTTGCCGCAGACGAGGCAGGTCGCCTCGACGATGCGGCTGCCGTCCATCTCGAAGACATAGCAGGGCGTGCCGCAGTGCTGGCAGAGCAGGTAATCGACCTCCCGATCCTCCTGGGGAAGCTTCTGAGACCTCGGGACGTCGACCATGGGGTAATTGTGCCACGGGATGAGGCGGGTGGGGACCGGACGCCGGAGAGGCGCTGGGCGCTGGGCGGGGAGGCGAAGGGAGGCGGAACGGCGAAGGGCGAAGGGCGAAGGGCGGAAAAACGAAAGCGCTGAATTTAGGGCCACACCTGCCCTTTTCGCGTATTCCCTTCGATTCCCGATTCCCGATTCCCGATTCCCGATTCCCGATTCCCGATTCCCGATTCCCGGTCCGACCGGGTCCGCCTTCCCCCTCCCGCCTTCCGCCTCCCGTCCTCCGGGGTCGGACCTCATCTGTCCATCCCCCTTGCTATCGTGGAAGTCGATGACCACTTTCACGCTCGTCCTCTTCGTGGCCGTTGCGACCGCGGTCGTGGCGGCCGCGCTGGCCCTGCTCTCGCGGTCGCGCGAGGCGTCCTCGCGCCTCGAAGTCCTTCTCGCGGATTCCGCGGCCGCGCGAGGCGCGTCCTCGTCGCTCGACCGGCGCTTCGACGAGCTGCGGCGCTCGGTCGAGGAACGCGTCTCCGGGGTCGAGCAGCGGCTCGTGGACGGCCAGAAAAACCTGACGGACCACCTGGGAGCGTCGGGCCGTCTCCTCCAGGACGTGGGCCAGAGGATGGGTCAGATCTACGAAGCGTCGCAGAAGATCGAGAAGCTCGCCGGCGACGTGACGCGGCTCGAGGACCTCCTGAAGCCTCCGAAACTGCGCGGCGCGCTCGGCGAGGCGTTTCTCGAGCAGACCCTGCGGCAGGTCCTGCCCGCCCAGGGATTCGAGATGCAGTTCCGCTTTCCCGACAACGTTGTGGTCGACGCGGCGATTTTCGTCGGGGACCGCATCGTGCCGGTCGACAGCAAGTTTCCCCTCGAAAATTTCCGCCGCGCCCGGGAATCCGCGGAAGAGCCGGACCGCCGCCGCGCTCACCGGGATTTCGCCGCTGACGTCCGGCGGCATGTCGACGCGATTCGAACGCGCTACATCCGCCCCGAAGCCGGGACGTTCGATTTCGCCCTCATGTACATCCCCGCCGAGGCGATCTACTGCGAGATCGTGGGTGAGGAGCCCGAAGGGCAGGGGCTCGCCGACTACGCAATGGAGAGAAAGGTGTTTCCCGTCTCCCCCCGGCTTCTCTACGCGTACCTCGCGACGGTGGCGCTCGGCATGAAGGGCATGGAGCTTCAGCGCAGCGCCCTGGAGATCCAGGAGCGCCTCTCCGATCTGACCCGCCTCTGGGGACGCGTCGAGGATCCGTTCGCCAAGGTGCGCGTCCACCTCTCCAACACTCAAAAGCAGTACGACGAGGCCTCCAAGGCGCTGGGCCGCTTTTCCGAGAAGCTTTCCGGCATCGCCGAAGGCGCGGAAGAAAGCCTCGAGAAGCTGGAGACGGTCGCGTCGGTGTCGCTGTTTCCGCCAGTCTAGGAGTCAGTTATCAGTTGTCAGGGTCCAAAGGTCCTCGCGCCGATGAGACCTCGAATCGAAAACTCAAGACTGAAAACTGAAAACTGACAACGCTCTCGGCCGCCGGCCGAGAGCCTGATAGCTTTCCCCCATGCTCCGAGTCACGTCCGAAATCGGCAGGCTGTCCTCCGTCCTGGTGCACCTGCCGGGCCCGGAAATCGATCGCATGATCCCGGCGATGATGGAGGAGCTCCTGTTCGACGACATCCTCTATGGCGCCCGCGCGCGCGAGGAGCACCGCCGGTTCCAGCAGGTGCTCGGGTTCGTGGCCGAGGAAGTTCTGGACGCCCAGACCCTCCTGACGCAGGTCCTCGGCATCCAGCAAAACCGCGAGGCCATTCTCGGAGATCTCGGGAGCCGCCTCGGCTGGGGACCGGACATGGACTATCGCCTGCGGGATCTCGCGCCGGCCGCGCTCGCGAGCGCGCTCGTAACCGGATTCGAGAAGCCGGAGAAGGACGTCGCAGTCTCGGCGTCCGACCTGTACTGGCTGGCTCCGATCCCGAACTGGTTCTTCCAGCGCGACCCCCTCGTCGTCGTGGGGGACCGGGCCATCCGGGCGTCGATGGCGACCGCCGCGCGGCTGCGCGAGCCCCTTCTGTCCGGCTACATCTTTCAGTACCACCCCCGCTTTGCGCGGCCGGACGGGATCTTCTGGTTCGAGGAGTTCTCGGCGGACTACGGACGCCCGACGTCCTACGCCCGGATGCGGCCGACACTCGAAGGCGGGGACGTCCTGGTGCTCCGGGAAGACGTCCTGGCGATCGGTTACTCCGAGCGCACCGAGAAGACCACCATCGAGAGGCTCACGGAGACGCTCAAGGCCCGGAAATCACCGGTCAAGCGCATCTTCGTCGTCGCCGTGCCGCCGGCGCGCTCGTACATGCACCTCGACACCGTGTTCACGATGATCTCCGCGGACGAGTGCCTTCTGTACGGGCCGATGATCTGCCCCGGGGGAGCCGAAGAGGCGGACGTGTACGAGTGCGATTTGACGAAGCGGGAGGTCACGTGGACCTCCGAGAAGGACCTGCTTTCCGCCCTGAAGGGGGCGAAGATCGACCTGAAGCCGATCCGGTGCGGCGGCGAGGACCCGATCGCGGAGCGCCGGGAGCAGTGGACGGACGGGGCGAACGCGTTCGCGATGGCGCCTGGCGTCATCCTTCTGTACGACAGGAACGTGAAGACGGTCGAAGAGCTCGCGCGCTCCGGGTACGCCGTCATCGACGAGGCGGATCTGCTCCTGGGACGATCGGAGCTCGAGCCGGGGAAGAAAGCCGTCATCCGGCTGGCCGCGCATGAGCTCTCTCGCGCCCGCGGAGGCCCGCGCTGCATGGCCATGCCGCTGGTGCGGGAGGACGTTTGAGCCTCTCGCTCGCATGACGTCCCGGTTCTTCTCCTTCGTCCGGCCGCTCGCCGTCGTCGCCTTCGGCGGGAATGCGCTCCTTCCGCCGGAGGATTCCGGGACGACATCGGACCAGCTCGCCCGCGCCCGCGAGGCGGTCCGGCGGCTGCTGCCGATCCTGGCTCGGGGGTACGAGCTCATCGTCGTCCACGGAAACGGCCCGCAGGTCGGCAACCTGCTGATTCAGGCCGACTGCGCCTCCGACCGCATCCCGCCGCAGTCGCTGGATGTCTGCGTCGCGCAGACGCAGGGCTCGATCGGCTTTCTTCTGGAGCTCGCGTTCGCCAACGAGCTGCCCCGCGCCGGATATCGCAAGGAGGTGACGACCTTCGTGACGTCCGTGGAAGTCGATGCGGCGGACGCGGCGTTTCTGAAGCCCTCCAAGCCGATCGGCCCGTTCTTCCCTCGCGAGCGCGCCGCGGTCCACGAGGAGATCGACGGCTGGACGATGATCGAGGACGCCGGCCGCGGCTGGCGGAAGGTGGTCGCCTCGCCGAAGCCTCGCTCCATCCGGGGCGTCGACGTGGCCGCCTCGCTCGTCAATCGGGGATACATCGTGATCGCGGCGGGGGGCGGGGGCATTCCGGTCGTCGTCACGGAAGAGGGAGACGTTCGCGGCGTCGAGGCGGTCATCGACAAGGACTACTCGGCGTCCATGCTCGCCGCGAGCCTCTCGGCCGATCTCTTCATCATCCTGACGGGGGTCGATCGCGTCTCCCGCGACTTCGGGAAGGCCACCGAGGAGCCGCTGCCGGAGATGGATATGGCTCTGGCGCGCCGGCTGCTCGCGGAGGGACAATTTCCGCCCGGCAGCATGGGGCCTAAGATCGACGCGGCGATTCGGTATATCGAGGCGGGCGGAAGGGAAGTGCTCATCGCGCGGGCGGAATCGCTCCCGGACGCCCTCGACGGGAAGACGGGCACGCTGATCCGGGAAAAGAGGCCATGAAGACCAAACGCGACTACATCAACGAGAACGACTGGGCCCCGGAGGCAATCGAGGCCATCCTCGACCTGGCGGGAAGGATGAAAGCTTCGCCCGGCGGCTATCGCGCGGCGCTCTCCGGGAAGTCTCTCGCGATGATCTTCGAGAAATCGTCGACCCGGACGCGGGTGTCGTTCGAGGCGGGGATGTTCCAGCTGGGGGGACTCGGCATGTTTCTGTCCTCGCGCGACCTCCAGCTCGGACGAGGCGAGCCCATCGCCGACACGGCCCGCGTTCTCTCGCGCTACGCCGACGGAATCATGGCGAGGACCTACGCGCAGGCGACCGTCGAGGGTCTCGCGGAGAATGCGAGCGTCCCCGTCATCAACGGCCTGTCCGATCTCCTGCATCCCTGCCAGGCGCTCGCCGATTTCCTGACGATCCGCGAGCGCTTCGGCGGAACGCGCGGGTTCCCGCTCTGCTACGTCGGCGACGGCAACAACGTGGCGCACAGCCTGCTCCTGACGGGCGCCAAGCTCGGAGCGCGCGTCGCCGTCGTGACGCCTCCGGGTTTCGAGCCCGCCGCGCGCATCGTCGCCTGGGCGCGCGAGACCGCCGCGAAGACCGGGGGAGCGATCCTGGTCACTCAGAGTCTCGAGGAAGGTCTGCCGGGGGCGCGCGCGGTCTATACCGATGTGTGGGCTTCCATGGGCCAGGAGAGCGAGGCGGCCGAGAGAGTTCGGCAATTCGAGGCGTTCCGTGTTACCGAGCACGTCTTTTCCATGGCCGCCTCCGACGCCATCTTCCTGCACTGTCTTCCCGCGCACCGCGGAGAGGAAGTCGACGCTGCGGTGATCGACTCCAGCCGGTCCGCCGTCTTCGACCAGGCGGAAAATCGCCTGCACGCTCAGAAGGCGCTGCTGGTCGAGCTGATGGGAGGGGCGTCCTGAACGGAGGCGCGGGCGGAGCGGCTCGCCTGGCGACCCGGTGGTCGCGTCCCGCGGGGCTCGTCCTCGGCGCCGCGGCGCTTCTGCTCGCGCTCGCCGCCCTCATCGTCGTCGCCCGGCCGCGGCGTCAGCACGCCCAGCCGGCGGACTCCGCGCCCGGGACCGTGACGGTCGACGGAGCGGACCTCCGCAGCGAGCCGTCCGCCGGTTCGCCGGTGGTGGGAGTGCTTCCCAGCCGGACCCGGATCACGATTCTTTCGGACCGGGGCCCCTGGATCCAGGCGAAGACGTCGGGAGGCGCGACCGGGTTTCTCTCGTCGGAGAACGTCGAGCGCGACGCCGACCGTGAGGCGAGGGAGCGCCGGGCAGCCAGGATTCTGTCTTTTTCTCCCGTCTTCGGCGTCGTCGCCGAGGACGCGACGGTCCGGCTCGCGCCCTTTCCCTTCGGCCCGCGCGCCGGGCGGCTGAAACGCGGCTCGGCCATCTCGATCTACGCGGTCGACAACGCGTATTACGCCTTTCGATCGCCCGATGCGGGTCTCGCGTTCGTCGAGTCCTCCTCGGTCGACCTGGTTCCACCGGATCCGAAAAGCCCGCCGATCGCTCCGGTCCCCTCGAAAGAGATCAAGAACGTGACCATCAACAACGTGTCCGCCGCCGTGGCGACCCGTTCGGATTCGCCCGAGGAGGAGGTGCCGGCGGGCCCCGAGGCGCCGGAGACTTCGGATGAGCCGCGTCAGCCTCCGGAGCTGCTCTCCAAGGTCAATCCCGTCTATCCTGAGGTGGCCCGGCGGGCGGGCGTCGACGGCACCGTCGTTCTGGACGTCCAGATCAGCGAGACGGGCCGGGTCGAGGACGTACAGGTGCTTCGCGGGCTTCCCCTCGGGCTCTCCGAGGCGGCGGCGGAGGCCGTGCGGCACTGGCAGTACCGCCCCGCCCGCGGACGGGCAGGCCCCGTTGCGGCGCACAAGACCGTCCGCATCGTGTTCACCTTGGGGCGGTAGGCGAGGGTAGTCGAGCGTCGAGGGTTGAGCGTCCGACGACGGCTTTCTGTCTCTTCCGCCTCCCGGAACGCGCGGCGCGTTTGATCTCTTATAATTCACGCACCCCATGATGCAGGTGCTGTACGAGACCGAGGGCCGGCCGCAGGTCTTCAACCTCGCCAAGAACGAGGCTTCGATCGGCCGTTCGAACGAGAACGACATCGTCCTGAACGATTTCTCCGTTTCTCGGAGGCATGCTCTCCTAAAGCGCGAGCCCGAGGGCTGGGTGGTGTACGACAACCAGTCGACCAACGGCGTCAAGGTGAACGAGCGGCTCGTTCCGAGGTCCGTCGTCATCGACGGCGATCAACTGTCGATCGGGACGTTCCAGCTGCGGCTCCGGCAGGAGATCCCCGCGGCCGCGGTCCCGGCGAAGCGGCCGCTCGATTCGACGTCGACCTGCATCCGTCCGATCTCCGAGTTCAATCTCGATTTCGGCCTCGAGAAATCCGCGGCTCTCATGCCGGAGACGACGGATCGCAAGAAGCGGGCTGTGCTCGACGTCGCCTACAAGAACAAGGTGTTCGAGATCCTGGTGCAGGTCGCCAAGACGCTCATCTCGGCCGACGACGTCGAGACGGTCCTCGACAAGGTCATGGACTTGATCTTCGAGTACCTGCCGGTCGACCGCGGTTTCCTCCTGCTCGAGGAGAACGGCGTGCTGAAGCTGCGAGTGACGCGCATGAAGTCGTCGAGCCGCCTGACGACGGACGGCTCGGCGCCCTACTCGAGGACGATCGTCGACATGGTTGTGCGGCAGAAGGTCGCGGTGCTCACCTCGGATGCGCAGGCGGACGAGCGGTTCGAGGCGGGCATGTCGATTCGAATGCAGCAGATTCGTTCGGCCATGTGCGCTCCGCTCTGGAACCGCGATTCCGTCATCGGCGTCATCCACGTGGATTCGCCGATCCATGTCGGGACGTTCACGGAGAAGGACCTCGACTTGCTGACCGCCCTGGCGAACTTCGCGGCCGTGGCGATCGAGCGCGCCCGTCTACACGAGCACGTCGCCGAAGAGAAGAGAATCCGCGGCCGGCTCGAACGCTACCACTCGCCCCAGGTCGTCGAGGAGATCATCGCCGACGCTTCGGCGACGGGGTCCTTCAAGATCGCGAGAACGAAAAACGTCACGATCCTGTTCGCGGACCTCGTGGGCTTCACGTCCTGGTCCGAAAAGATGGGTCCCGATCAGCTCTCCTCGCTGCTGACGCAGTTCTTCACTCTCTCTTCCGACGCGATCTTTTCCCAGGACGGCACGATCGACAAGTTCATCGGAGACGCGGTGATGGCGTTCTTCGGGGCGCCGATCGATCAGCCGGACCACGCCGCTCGGGCCATCACCGCCGCCTTGAAGATGCGAGAGGGCGTCGCCGAGTGGAACGCGAAACGCGCCGCCAACGGGGAGCCGCCCATTCAGGTCCGGATCGCGTTGAACACGGGGGAGGCGATCGTCGGAGAGATCGGATCGGCCCGGCGCGTGGACTACACCGTACTCGGCAACGCCGTCAACGTCGCGGCCCGGATGGAGGAATTCGTCGCGGGAGCGGGCGACATCTGTATCGGTCCGGCGACCTACGAGGCCACCCGCTCCCTTTTCCGCGTCGCGCAGATGGGCCACTTCTCGCTGAAAGGCCTCTCGAGCCAGGTCCCGATGTACAAGGTGATCGAGGCCGTCTCGCCTGAGGAGACGCTCGGCGTGACCCCGGCGAGGCGCGAACGACTCTGACCCGCCGCCGGGCGGTTGAGCGTCGAGCGTTCAGCGTCGAGCGTTCGTTTTCGGGCCCGTGCATCGTCAGAAACTGAAAACTGAGAGCTGACAGCGACTACTCCTTCTGCAGCCGTTTCCTCCGGGAGCCCTGCGGGAAACGCTTCGGCGTCTCGTAGACGCGGCGCTCCATCTCCGGATCTCGCGGCGCGAAGGACAGCTGCAGGTACGCGCGGGCGAGCTCGGTGGCGAGGACCGGGCGGGTTCCATTCCACAGGGCGTCGGAATCCTCTCGGAGCGTTCTCGGCAGAGTCCGCCGGATTTCGGAAGAGAGACGGTGATCGGGGTAAGCCTTCACCCACTGGTTGGCGACGTAGGCGAGACGAACCGCCTGGTTGGCGCGGCGCTCGACGAGTCGTGAGCTCCACTCGTCCAGCATCTGCCGCATCTTTTTCTCGTCGAGCTCGCCCAGTCCGGGAAGGTCGAGGGCGGGGGGCGCCGGCGCCGTGGGAACGGGCGGCCGCGGGGACGCCACGGGAGCGGGCCGCGCGGTGGGCGTGAGCGCGGGCGGCGTCGGCTCCTCCGGGAGGATCCGCGGCTGCACGACGAGGTCGTCGGCGACCGGCGTCGCCGGGTTCGCGCGGGCAGACGGGATCGGGACGGGAGTCGACGCCCGTGGCGCGGATCGCACGTCCGGACCCGGACGGTGGAGGACGAAAGCGAACGCGGCCGCGGCTGCCGCGAGGGCGATGGCGCTGCCGATGAGCCATCCGATCCCTCCGCCCCCACGTGGAACGACCGTGGTGGCGTCGAGATCCGGGCTGCCCGCACCCGACCCGCGCGGATCGAGCGCGGCGAGAGCGGCCGCAAACTCCCGCGCGTCGCGAAAGCGGCGGTCGCGCTGCTTCTCTAGCGCGCGCGTGACGACCGCGGCGAGACCCGGAGCGATCGCCGCCGGGAGACGCGCCGTGTCGAGGGGAGGGGGACTGGCGTGCAGGTGTTTGCCGAGGTATCCCTCCGGCGTGGTGGACTCAAACGGCGCGCGGCCGGTCAGCATCTCGTACAGGACGATCCCGAATGAGTAGAGGTCGCTGCGGCCGTCGACCGCCTGGCCGGCGGGAAGCGCGCCCGCCTGTTCGGGGGAGCAGTACTTGAGCTTGCCCACGAACATCCCCGTGCCGGTCATGCGAAGAGTCTCCGCGGCGACCCGCTTGGCGATCCCGAGGTCGATGATCTTCGCCAGGAGGCGCCCGTCCCGGTTTTCCCGCAGCATGATGTTGTCCGGCGCGAGGTCGCGGTGGACGATCCCCTGCGCGTGGATCTCTTCGAGGCCGGACAGCACCTGGGCCGCCACCTCCAGCGCGCGGGGAGCGGGCAGCGGCCCGTAACGGCGGAGCCACTCCTCCAGCGTGACCCCGTCGATGAATTCCCAGACCATGTAGAAGGACCCGTCAGGAAGGCGCGAGAAGTCGTAGAGCGCCGCGACGTTGGGGTGCCGGATCAGGGTCGCGATCCGGGCCTCCTCCTGGAAGCGTCGCGGCTCCTGGCCCTCGCCGAGCGCGTCGGGCTTCATCACCTTGATGATCCGGATCTCCTCGAGATGGACGTGGCGCGCCTTGTAGACCTCGCCCATCCCGCCTTCGCCCGTCTTCTCGAGAATCTCGTACTTGCCGTCGAGCACCTGCCCGGGCGACAGGCGCGATGTCGACGCCCCGCAGGAAGGGCAGTACCGCGCGTCCGCGGGCACACCCGTGCCGCAGCGCGGACACACCGATCCATTGCTGGCCATTTCCGAAGATTGTAGCGGTCGGTGACGAGCCGGGAATCGGGAATCGAGGGGAAGGATCTGCCGGGTCGCGGAAGTCACCATCCGCGTCTCTCCGTCGTTCCCGTTTCCGATCTCCCGCCCCCGCCCCCGTACAATCCCGGCATGCGTCCAATCGCGTTCGTCACCTCGCGACCCGAGAAGGCGGAGGAGGCGCGGCGCATGGGTTTCGCGGTCGAGCCGGTCGCCCTCGACCTGCCCGAGCCGCAGGCGCTCGACCCCGGCGACGTCGTCGCGGAGAAGTCCCGCTCCGCCTGGCGCGCTCTGGAGCGGCCGGTGCTCGTCGAGGATTCCGGCCTTGCGATCCGCGCGTGGGGAGGATTTCCGGGCGCGCTCGTCAAGTGGCTCGAGAGGGGTGCGGGTGTCGCCGCGATCCCGCGGATGCTGGCGTCGTGGGAAGACCGCGCCGCGGTCGCCTGCTGCGTCGTCGCCTTCTTCGACGGAGAACGCCTGGTCGTCGGGCGAGGCGAGTGCGCCGGCCGGATCGCCCTGTCGCCGCGAGGCGGCTCCGGCTTCGGCTGGGACTCCATCTTCGAGCCGGAGGGGTCGGAACGCACGTTCGCGGAACTCGGAGCCGAGCGGAAGGACCGGGTCTCGCACCGGCGCCGGGCGTGGGAGGCGCTCGCCCCCCGGATACCGATGGAACGGCGGACGTGAGGATCTTCCTGGGCGGCTTGCGGGCCATGCGCGGCCCCTATGGCGCGCTCTACGTCTCGACGCGCAACCGGATGGACGCCCAGAGATCTGGACGACAAAACCCTGGAATTGCCGAATCAAAGTAGGATCTTGTATAGATTATCCGTATTAAATTCGGAACCGTCCTTTCCGCTATCGTCAGTCTCATGGAGCTCGCGGAAGTCGTCGGCAGCCTGATCGCGCTGCAGCGCTTCCCGATTGAGCCGCTCGGAGGGGAGGCCCCCAACGCCGTCCCGGTCGGGGGAGCGGGGTTGCTCGGCGATCGCGCGTACGACCTGTGCGATCGCGAAACCGGCGATCCACTGACATCCGCCGCGGCGCCTCTTCTGCTTTTCTACGGCGCGCGGTACGCCGACGACCTGGTGATGGAGAACCTGGATTCCTGGACGCGCGTGCGCGAGCCGGGGGGAGCGGAATGCCCGCTGACCGATCCCCGCTGGCTCGAAGAGCTGTCCGAAACGCTGGGGCGCGCCGTGGTGCTCCGGCCCCATCCTCCCTCGGCGGACGGCGCGCCGCTGCGCCTCGTCTCCCGGCCAACGCTTCGCCTCGCCGAGCGCACCTACGGATGCCCCCTCGAGCCTCTCCGCGTCCGGGCGAACCTCGTGATCGACATTCCCGACGGCAAGGCGTTCGAGGAGGACCGCTGGGTAGGACAGCACCTTCGGATCGGAGACACGCTGCTCGAGGTCACGCGGCCCGCGGACGATTGTTTCCTCGCGAGCTTCCGGCCGGAGATCGCGCGCGGCGATCCCGCCATGCTCGAGGCCCTGGTGAAGGTCCGCGGCGGGCACATGGGGGTCGCGATTCGCGCGGTCTCGGGCCACCGTGTCCGCGTCGGAGACCCCGTCTGCCTGGTGGACTAACGACCGCCGCACGAGAGCGATCTGACTGGCCTTCCTCTTCCCCTTCCGTTTCCGTTCCCGATTCCCGATTCCCGATTCCCGGCTCCCGGCCCCCGTTTCTCCTTTTGCTAGACTCGAAACACACATGCCCGAACGGCCCATCCGCGTCCTGATCGCGAAGCCCGGCCTCGACGGCCACGACCGCGGCGCGAAGATCATCGCCCGGGCGCTCCGGGATTCGGGGATGGAGGTCATCTACTCCGGACTGCGCCAGACGCCCGAGCAGATCGCCGCCGCGGCGATCCAGGAAGACGTCGACGTCGTCGGGCTGTCCATTCTCTCCGGCGCCCACAACGTCCTCTTCCCGGAGATCCTGCGGCTCTTGAAGGAGCAGGGAGGGCAGGACATCCTGGTTCTGGCGGGAGGGATCATCCCCGATAAGGACATCGCCCCGCTGAAGGCGCTCGGCATCCGCGAGATCTTTCTGCCCGGCACTCCGACTCAGACGCTGGTCGATTTCATCCGGAACGAGGTCGGGGTGGCGGTCCGGAGCCGTGAAACCACGCCGTGAGCGGACAGAAGAAGAGGGCGCTTCGCCTTCGATTCCCGATTTCCGATTTAGTTGACCGCGGAGTACGGCGGCCGTCTCGCTCCCGTTGGTCGCTCGGCTCCCGTTTCCCGATTCCGGGCTGAGCACGATGGACCCTCTCGTCTCCCAGCTCGACACCGCGGCTCCCGAGTTCGAGCAGCGTTCCCGCGGGATGGAAGCCCTCGTCTCCCGGCTGCGCGAGGAGCTCGAGAAGGCGCGGCGAGGGGGGTCCGGCCGCGAGCGCCACGCCGCGCTGAACAAGATGTTCGTGCGCGACCGGCTCAACGCGCTGCTCGACCCCGGATCTCCCTTTCTCGAGGTCGCGCCGCTGGCCGCCCACGGCATGTACGAGAACGATGCCCCCGGCGCGGGGCTGGTCACCGGGATCGGCCGGATCGCGGGCCGCGAAGCCATGGTGATCGCCAACGACGCGACCGTAAAAGGCGGAACGTATTACCCGATCACCGTCAAGAAGCACCTGCGGGCGCAGGAGATCGCGGAAGACAACCGGCTGCCCTGCATCTACCTGGTCGACTCGGGAGGAGCCTTCCTGCCGCTCCAGGCGGAGGTCTTCCCCGATCGCGACCACTTCGGCCGGATCTTCTACAACCAGGCGCGCATGTCGGCGAAGCGAATTCCTCAGGTGGCGGTGGTGATGGGCTCGTGCACCGCGGGAGGTGCCTACGTGCCGGCGATGTCGGATGAAGCCGTGATCGTCAAGGGGACGGGAACGATTTTTCTCGCGGGCCCTCCGCTCGTCAAGGCCGCCACCGGCGAGGAAGTCACGGCGGAGGAGCTCGGCGGGGCCGACGTCCACACGCGCGTCTCGGGCGTCGCCGACCATTTCGCGGAGGACGACGCGCACGCCCTGGAGATCGCCCGGTCCATCCTGGCGAATCTTCCGGGCGACAAGGCGCTCCCCCCGGGGCGAACCGAGCCGGAAGAGCCCGCATACGACTCGCGGGAGATCTACGGGGTGATCCCCGACGACGTCCGGCAGCCGTACGACGTGCGGGAGGTGATCGCGCGGCTCGTGGACGGATCCCGGTTCCAGGAGTTCAAGGGGCGCTATGGAACGACGCTCGTCTGCGGTTTCGCCCGGCTCTCCGGATTTCTGGTCGGAATCGTGGCCAACAACGGGATTCTCTTCTCCGAATCGGCCCTGAAGGCCACGCACTTCATCGAGCTCTGCGCGCGAAGAAAAGTTCCGCTTCTTTTTCTTCAGAACATCACGGGCTTCATGGTCGGGCGCGAGTACGAGCGGGGCGGCATCGCCAAGGACGGCGCGAAAATGGTGCACGCGGTCGCCAACGCGGCCGTGCCGAAGCTCACGGTCGTGATCGGCGGATCGTTCGGCGCCGGGAACTACGGAATGTGCGGCCGGGCCTACGGGCCGCGGTTCCTCTGGATGTGGCCGAACGCGCGCATCTCGGTGATGGGGGGCGTGCAGGCCGCCTCGGTGCTGTCGACGGTCAAGCAGGAGCAGCTCGCGAGGGCCGGGAAGCCCCCCATGACCGACGAGGAGGTCGCGGAATTCGAGCGGCCGACCCGGGAGAAATATGAGCAGGAGGGCAACCCCTACTATTCGACGGCCCGGCTCTGGGACGACGGAGTGCTCGACCCGGCCGAGACGCGGACGGCCCTCGCGCTGGCGCTTTCCGCCACGTTCAACGCGCCGATTCCGGAGACGGAATTCGGTGTGTTCCGGATGTAGGGAGGAAGGTTGAGCGTTCAGCGTCAAGCGTCGAGCGTTCGATACGGCGTGTCAAAGCCGTGTCGGTTCTTCCCCCAATTTCTGACTCTCCACTCTCGACTCCCAGCTCTCAACTTCCTCCGGTCCATTTTTTGCACGCCCGAGGGCATGTTTCGTCTGGCCGCCGCGCTTCTCTTCGCGACGGCGTCTCCGCTCGGCCTCGAGGTCGATCCCGGCGCGCAGACGCTCGCGGCCACGATCCGCGTCGCCGCCGCGCAGGCGGCGGCCGGCGATTTTCAGGGACGGGTCTCACTCTATGGCTCGCGAGCGGAGATTCCGATTGCCGCGGTCCGGATCTCCAAGGCCGGCGCGCCGCTCGCGCTCCGGGCGACGATCCGGTATGCGGACATTCCCGCCGACTGGGTGGGTCGGTTTCGTCCGGACGGCTTCGAGTACGTGATGAAGGGGACCGTCGGCACGACTCCGGTCGAGTGGACGGGCCGGATGGCCTGGGAGGAGGTTGCCGTCGCGGGGGATGACGCGATCATCGCGAAGTTCGTCGGGGTGGACCGGGTCGATCTCACCGTCGTGCAGCCGTCCGGAAGCCGCGGAGTCGTGCGATTGCACATCACGAACCCGTTCGCGTTTCCCGTGGAGATCGCGCGGTCCGTGTACCGCATCGAGGCGGATGGCTATCCGGTCGGACGCGGCAGCGCGCCGGGCGTCGTCCTCAAGAGAGGCACCTCGCGGCTCGAGTTCCCGATCGACATGGACCACTCCCAGTTGATCGCGGCGGCGGGTCGGGCCTTTCTCGCCGGAGGCAGCGTCGAGGCTCGATTGAAGGGAGAGATGACCGTGCGGGTCGCGGGGCACGACCTGCGCGTGCCACTGGACGTCGCCGGGCAGGTCGAGGCCGGAAGCCTGCGCAGCGCCCCGGAGTAACCGCCGCCGAACATCCGTTCCGTCCGCGCGCGATAAAATCCTTCGCCATGACCGACCCCGCGCCGTCGCGGCTCCGGCTCGCCCGCGAAGGCCGCGTGGCTCGCGTCATCCTTTCGCGCCCCGAGGTGCGCAACGCGTTCGACGACGTCCTGATCGCCGAGCTCACCCGGGTCTTCCTCGATTTCGCGGCCGACTCCGAAACCCGCGTGGTCATCCTGTCCGGGGAGGGGCCTTCGTTCTGCGCGGGGGCGGACATCCACTGGATGCGCCGCGCGGGACAGTATTCGCGGGAGGAAAACGAGCTGGACGCGGGCAGGATGGCGCGCATGTTGAGGGCGATCGACGCCTGCCCGCTGCCCGTCATCGCGCTGGCTCAGGGCGCTGCCATCGGGGGGGGAGTCGGCCTCGTGGCGGCGGCGGACATCGCGATCGCGGCAGAGGGCACCGTCTTTTCTCTCGCCGAGGTGAAGCTCGGCATCATCCCCTCCGTGATCTCTCCCTACGTTCTCCGCGCGATCGGTCCGCGCCAGGCCCGCGATCTCTTCCTGACCGGGGATCGCTTCGACGCGGCCGAGGCGTTCCGGATCGGCCTCGTCCACCAGGTGGTCGCTCCGGGAGAGCTCGAAGCAGCGGCGGCGCGCCGCGTGGCGTCTCTCTCGACTTCGGCGCCCGGGGCCATCGGAGTCGCCAAGAAGCTGATCGAGCAGGTGACGGGTCTCGCTCCCGAGGCGGCGATGCCGCTGACCGTGCGGACGATCGCGGAGCGCCGGGCGTCCGCTGAGGCGAAGGAAGGTCTGACCGCGTTTCTGGAGAAGCGGCCGCCGGACTGGGTGAAGAGCTAGTTCTCGACCGGCGGGGCGGCGGCGACCTCGGCCGCGGCGGGAGCGGGATCGCTCGGGACGGGGGCGGCGGCCTCCGGCGGCGCGACCGCGGGTCGGACGCGTCTGGCCGGCTCGTCCTCGACCTCGGTCTTGCAGAAGTAACACTTCACCTTGACCCCCGGCTCCGTGTCGGGCCGCCAGGCCGTGAAGGTCTTGCCGCATTTCGGACAGACGATCTTGTGCTGCGTTCCTTTGATCCCGCCTTCGACGGACACGTGGCCTCCTGACGATCGCCTAGTTTAGTTGAGAGTCGCGAGGGAAGTTGAGGGTTGAGGGTCGAGAGTCAGAGTCGGGAGTTCGGACCCGGAACCTGACAGCCCTTAGAATCGGACGATGGACGCTCTGCCACGGCGGCTTCTCATCGCCAATCGCGGAGAGATCGCGGTACGCATCGCGCGAACGGCGCGCGAGATGGGAATCGAGCCCGTCGGCGTGTTCGAAAGCTCCGACGCCGGCGGCTTCCACGTCGGCCACATGGCCCGCTCCATTGATCTCGGTCCGGGCGGACCCGCGGAGACGTACCTTTCGATTCCGAAACTGCTGAAAGCCGCGGAGTCCTCGGAAGCCACGGCGATTCACCCCGGCTACGGGTTCCTTTCGGAGAACGCCGAGTTCGCGCGCGCAGTCGCCGGCGCGGGGCTCCTGTGGATCGGTCCGCCGGCGGACGCGATCCAGAAGATGGGCGACAAGCTGCAGGCCCGCCGGCGGATGCGCGAGGCCGGCGTTCCCGTGGTCCCCGGCTCTGACGCGGCCGCCGCCGCGATCGATCCGTCCGACGAGGAACTCCTTCGACGCGGCGCCGAAATCGGTTTTCCGCTTCTCGTCAAGGCGTCGGGGGGCGGAGGCGGGAAGGGAATGGCGCGCGTCGACCGGGCGGAAGATCTCCCGGCGGCGCTCGAAGAGACGCATCGCGTCGGACTGTCGGCTTTCGCGGACGGGCGGGTTTATCTCGAAAAGTTCTTCGAGTCGCCGCGGCACGTCGAGTTCCAGGTCTTCGGCGACCGCTACGGGAGCGTCGTGCATCTCTTCGAACGCGAGTGCAGCGTGCAGCGCCGGCACCAGAAGGTGCTCGAGGAGACGCCGAGCGTCGCGCTCGACCCGCGGCTGCGCGAATCGATGGGCCGCGCGGCCATCGAGGCGGCGCGCGCCGTCGGCTACGTCGGCGCCGGAACGGTCGAATTTCTCCTGGACGAGCGCAAGAATTTCTACTTCCTGGAAATGAACACGCGCCTTCAGGTCGAGCATCCGATCACGGAGGAGACCCTCGGCCTCGATCTCGTGCGCGCGCAGATCGAGATCGCGCTCGGAGCGCCGCTGCCGCCTCCCTGGAGGGGAGGAAAGCTGCTCCCGCAGGGGCACTCCATCGAGCTGCGCCTCTACGCCGAAGATCCCGAGGATTTTCTTCCGCGCTCCGGCCGGATTCTCCTGTGGGAGGAACCCGCCGGACCCGGAGTCCGCGTCGACGCGGGCGCGGGAGCGGGCACGACGGTCGGGGTCGATTACGACCCGCTTCTCGCCAAGCTCGTCGTGTCCGCCCCCGACAGAAGGAGCGCGATCGAACGGGCGCGGCGCGCGCTGTCCGAGTGGATCGTCCTCGGAGTCGAAACGAACGCGCCGCTTCTCGCCGCGGTGCTCGCGTCTCCCGAATTCCGATCGGGGCGCTACTCGACCGACCTGATCGGCCGTCTTCCGTCCCGGGCGCGGCCGCAGCCGCCCGATGCGGCGTGGATCGCCGCCGCCCTCGCCGCCGGAGACGGCGGATCCCCGGCCGCGCCCGCCGTCTCGGCGCCGGCCCGGTCCCGCGACCCGTGGGACGAGCGTTCGGGGTGGAGGCTCGGAGCGTGAAGCTCTCGGAGGGCGAGTCGTCCATCGACGTGGTTCTCGAAGACGGAGTCGCTTCCCTCGGCGGCCGCGCCGTGCCGTTTTCGACGCGAAGAAGCGGAGCCGCGATCGTCGCGATCGAGGCCGGCGGCGAGAGCTTCGGGGTGCGCGCCGTTCGAGAGGGCAATCGCGTCTTCGTCTGGTGCGCGGAGAGGACGTTTGAGTTTCGGATGGACCCGCCGGCGGGCGCCAAAAGGACGCGCGTGCGGCCCTCCGCGGCCGACTCCGGGGGGCTTCTCTCTCCGATGCCGGGCCGGATCCGCCGCGTCCTCGCGGCCGTGGGGGACGCCGTCACGCGCGGCCAGGTCCTGATGGTCCTGGAGGCGATGAAGATGGAACATTCGATCCGCTCGCCTCGCGACGGCCGGCTCGTCCGGCTCGCCTGCGCGGAAGGGGATCTGGTCGAAGCGGGCGTGGCGCTGGCGGAGATCGAATGAGTTATCAGTTGTCACCTATCAGTTTTCAGTCCGGCTACGACCGTACCGAAGGAACGACTGACGACTGAAGACTGACGGCTGACAACTTTCTTGGTACCCTCCGCCGCATGGAACCCTGGGAGGAACATGCGATCCGGCGGCCGACCCTGCCTTCGCGCGTCACCGTCTACGAAGTCGCGCCTCGCGACGGGCTGCAGAACGAGCCCGAGACCGTCTCCGTCGAGGCGCGGGTCAAATTCGTCGACCTTCTGACGGACTCCGGATTGAAGGCGATCGAGGTGGGCTCGTTCGTCTCCCCCAAGGCGATTCCGCAGCTGGCGGATACCGCCGCGGTCTATCGGGGAATCCACCGGGCGAGCGGGACGCGTTATCCGGCCCTCGTTCCGAACCTGAAGGGCCTCGAGCGGGCCATGGAGGCGGGAGTCCGCGAGATCGCTGTCTTCACGGCGGCCTCGGAGACGTTTAACCAGCACAACATCCAGGCGGGCGTCGACGAATCGATCGAGAGGTTTCGTCCCGTCGTCGCGCGCGCTCAGGAGGAGAAGATCCGGGTCCGCGGATACGTGTCGACCGCGTTCGGCTGTCCGTACGAGGGGACGATCTCCCCCGACGCCGTTAGAGAAGTCGTCCACAAGCTGCTCGATCTTCCGGTCGATGAGATTTCCCTGGGAGACACGATCGGGGTCGCCACGCCGACGGGCGTCTACGACGTGATCGAGAGCCTCTACGACTCGGGAGTCGCGCGCGGAGTCCTCGCGCTGCACTTCCACGACACGCGGGGAACGGCGCTCGCCAACGTGTACGCCGGTCTTCAGTGCGGCATCTCCACGTACGATTCCGCCGCGGGAGGCCTCGGGGGCTGTCCCTACGCTCCCGGCGCGGCCGGAAACGTGGCCACCGAAGACGTCCTCTACCTCTTGGACGGCCTGGGGATCGAGAGCGGCGTCTCCCTCCCGGGCGTCGTCGCCGCCTCCCGCGCGCTCGCCGCGTCCATCGGCCGCCGGCCCCCCGGGAGGTACCTCGGAGCCGTCTGGGGCGCCGCTTCCGGCTCGGCTGGAGACGGCCCCGCCTCTTCTTGATTGACAGGGCGTCGGACCACGTGTAAGTTTTTGAGCGAAAACCCCTTACTCCATGGCTAAGAAAATCCTGTTGGCCGACGACAGCCTGACGATCCAGAAGGTCGTCGAGCTGACGTTTTCCGACAGCGATTACGAGCTCATCTGCGTCTCCAACGGACAAAGGGCGCTCGATCGGGTCCGAGAAGACCGGCCCGACCTGATCCTCGCCGACGCCGTCATGCCCGAGAAAAACGGTTACGAGGTGTGTGAGGCGATCAAGGGGGACCCGGCGACAACTCGCATTCCCGTCGTGCTGCTCTCGGGCACCTTCGAACCGTTCGATCGGGAGCGCGCGGAGAGAATCGGGGCGGACGCCATCGTCTCGAAGCCCTTCGACTCGCACCAGCTCCTCGCGCAGGTGGACGCGCTCTTAGAGCGCCCCCGCGGAGGACGGCCGACGGACCCCGACCGGCCGCTGACGACCGCCGCCATCGCCGTGCCGCCGCTCCCGGAGCCGCCGTCTTCCGCCCCTCCGCCCGTCTCCGACGAGCCTCCGTTCGACGTCGGTTTCTCGGAGGGCGACTTCACGGCCGCGGTCCGGCTCCCTCCCGCCCGGCCGGGCGTCGATCCCTTCGAAGAGGATTACGGCCGGGGCGACGTCGACTCCGCAATCGAGGCTTTCGAAAAAGCGCATCCCCGTTTCGGGTACGGCTCGGCTCTCGAGCCGGCGCACGCGGCCACGGCCGCAACCGATCTGCCGCCCGAGACCGCGCGAGAGCCGCAGTGGCTTCGGGAAGAGCCCTATTCCTCACCGAAGGCTGCGGAAGCGCCCGACGCGCCCACCGAGCCTTTCATGCCGCCCGTCCCGCCGTTGTCGCCGGACGCGTTCGCGCGTCTCTCGACCGTCGCGATTTCGCGGTCGCAGTCCGGAACACGGGCGGACGAGATGCCGACCGCCGAGTTTCCCCGGCCCGCGATCGAACGGGCGACATCGCCCGAGCGGCGGCAGCCCGCGTCGAACGAAGACTCGGTGCCGACCTCGTCCATGGGTTTCGCATCGCGGCCCGGCGAATGGCGCTTCGATGCTCCCGTTTCGGAAGCGCCGCAAGCCACCGAGATCTCCGCTTTGGACGCGCAGGTCCTTTTCGACGTCGGCGGCGAGAGCGAGTCCAGCTCCGCCCCCGAAACACACGACCGCGAAACGGAACCGGCCCGGCAAGCCGGGTCGGAGACTCCGGCCGGGAACGCCGACGCGAAGCACGAGACGGCGAACGCCCCGGCCCCGATGGAATCGAGCGGCGCCGCCGCGGACAGCCGATTCGAAGAGACGCCCGCGGGAGAGTCGGCGGGGGGTGCCGTGCCGGGAGAGATCGAGATGCTCGCTCAGAGGTCCTCGATCCCCGAGCTGACCCAGATGCTTTCCTCCGTGCGCAGCGGCGGCGACATGAGCGAAGAGCAAATCGAGCGGCTGGCGACCCGAGTCGTCGAGAAACTCTCCGACCGGATCGTGCGCGAGATCGCCTGGGAAGTGATTCCCGACATGGCGGAGCTGGTCATCAAGCAGCGGATCAAGGAGCTCGAGAGCGGCATCGAGTGACCCGATCCGGTTTCTGATATAGGAAAGGGCCGCGGAGCCCTTTTTTTTATGCCTGAAAACGTCCTTCCCGCCGAGTCTGACGACTCCGCGCGGAAGCTGCCGAAGACCTTCGAGCCGGGCTCCTTCGAGGAGCGCTGGTACTCCGTCTGGGAGAAGGACGGCCGCTTTCAGCCCACCGGCGCGCCCGGCTCGCCCCGGTTCGTGATGGTCATTCCACCCCCCAATGTGACGGGGAAGCTGCACATCGGCCACGCCTACGGGCGGACGATCGAAGACATCCTCGCCCGGTGGAAACGGATGCTCGGGCTCCGGGTCCTGTGGGTTCCCGGGACGGACCACGCTGGGATCGCGACGCAGATGGTGCTCGAACGCCAGCTCGCGAAACAGGGGATCGACCGGCGGGAGCTCGGCCGCGAAAAATTCGTCGAGCGGGTGTGGGCCTGGAAGCGCGAGGCGAAGGACACGATCCAGGCGCAGATGAAGAGGCTCGGCTGCTCGCTCGACTGGACACGAGAGCGGTTCACGATGGATCCGGACCTCTCGCGAGCCGTGCGGCACGTCTTCGTGAAGCTGTATCAGGAGGGTCTCATCTACCGCGGGCGCTACGTCGTCAACTGGTGCCCCCGCTGCGAGACGGCGGTCTCGGATCTCGAGGTCGTTCATCGGGAGACGGACGGATCGCTGTACAAGATCCGTTACGACGTGGCGGGTGTTCCGTCCGGAGCTCTGGTGGCGACGACGCGCCCCGAGACGATGCTGGGCGACACCGCGCTCGCGATCCACCCGGACGACCCGCGCACTTCGAAGCTTCGCGGCCGCAAGGCGGCGCTTCCGATCGTGGGGCGCGAGATCCCCGTCATCGAGGACGCGATCCTCGTCAACCGCGAGTTCGGCACCGGCGTCGTGAAGGTCACTCCGGCTCACGACGCGAACGACTTCGCGGTCGGCCAGCGGCACGACCTTCCCGCGATCGTCGTCATCGGGCCGAACGGCAAGATGACGGCCCAGGCGGGGGAGTATGCCGGTCTCGACCGATTCGAGGCGCGCAAGCGGATCGTCGCCCGCCTGACCGAGGAGAACCGGCTCAGCTCCGAGCCGTACCGCAACTCGATCGGACACTGCCAGCGCTGCGACGCCGTGATCGAGCCCTATTTGTCGGAGCAGTGGTTCGTGAAGATCCAGCCTCTCGCCGAGCCGGCTATCCGCGCCGTGGAAGACGGGACGATCCGCTTTGTCCCGGAATCCTGGACGAAGACCTACTTCGAGTGGATGCGGAACATTCACGACTGGTGCATCTCTCGGCAACTCTGGTGGGGACACCGCATCCCGGCCTTCACGTGCCCGAATGGCCACGTGACGGTCTCGGAAGAGGATCCGCCGTCCTGCCCGACGTGCGGAGGCGCGCCCCTCGAGCAGGACACGGACGTGCTCGATACGTGGTTCTCGTCGCAGCTGTGGCCCTTCTCCGTCCTCGGATGGCCGGAGCGCACGTCCGACTTCGAGGACTTCTACCCGACGGACGTTCTCGTGACCGGTTACGACATCCTTTTCTTCTGGGTCGCGCGGATGATCATGGCGGCCCTGCACTTCACGGGGAAGGCGCCGTTCTCGACCGTGCATCTCCATGGGCTCGTCCGGATCGGCGGCGAAAAAATGTCGAAATCGAAGGGCAACGTGATCGACCCGCTCGAAGCCATCACGGAGTTCGGCGCCGACGCGGTGCGCTTCACGCTGGCAAGCGCCTCATCGTCGGGAGCGACCGTGTCGGTCGAGCGCGGCCGCATGGCGGGCTCGCGCAATTTCGCCACCAAGCTGTGGAACGCGGCGCGGTTCACCCTGTCCTCTCTGGAGGGGCAGGAGGTGCGGGAAGATCTCGGCGGCTGCTCGCTCTCGCTCCCCGATCGGTGGATCCTGTCGCGGCTTTCCGGCGTGGCCCGCGACGTCAACAGGCAGCTCTCCGAGTTCCGGTTCGACGAGGCGGCGGCGTCGATCTACGCGTTTGTGTGGCACGAGCTCTGTGACGCCTACGTCGAAATGGTCAAGCCGGTGCTTTCGGGCCGCGAGGGAACCGAGGAGGAGCGCGCTTCCGCCCGCGGCGTGCTGTCGCGCTGTCTCCTCGATTCGCTGGCCCTTCTCCACCCCTTCATGCCGTTTTTGACGGAAGAGATCTGGGAGAAGGCGACGGGAAGGCCCGGCACGCTCATCGTGGCCTCGTATCCGACGGGGGAGGAGTTGCGAAACGACCCGGAGGCCGAGCGCGTGATCGAGGCCGTGCGGGCTCTCGTCACGCGGGTGCGCAACTACCGCGGCGAGCGGGACACGACGCCGACGGAGCCCGTCGAGGTGTGGATCGCGCCCGACTCGCCGGACCGGGAGCTCGCCGCGGGCATGCCCGCCGTGGCGCCGCTGCTGCGGCATCTCGGCCGGATTCCCGAGCTGCGATTCGAGGCGCCGCCCGCGGCCGCGTTCCGGGACGTGGTCGCGGGTCTGTCCGTGGGGCTCCGCGTGCGCGAGACGGACGCGGACTCCGGAAGCGAGAGGCTCGAGAAGGCTCTCGCGGAAATCGAGCAGGAGTACGACGGTCTCTCCGCGAAGATGCGAAACCCGTCCTTCGTCGACAAGGCGCCGCCCGCCGTCGTCGAGAAGACGCGCCGCCGCCTGCTCGAGCTCGAGGAGCGGCGGACCGCGCTCTCGGCGGGACGCTCGTGATTCCCTTCGCGGGCGGGTCCGTCGACCCCCGCCGGTGGCGAACGCTGCAGAACCTGGTCGTGGTGGAGGCCGTGACCTCGTCGAACGACCTCGCCCGCGAGATCGTCGAGGTGTACTTCGCGGAGGAGCAGGAGATGCCTCCGACTGTCCTGATCGGGGAAGGGCAGACGGCGGCGCGAGGCCGCAAGGGCCGGTGGGTTGCGGAGCCCGGCCGGGGCCTCTACCTGACGATCGTGCGCCGGATCGGCGAGGGCGAGCCGATGTCGCTTGTGCCGATCGCCGTTGGACGGTGGGTCCGCGACGTCCTCGCGGAGCACGCGGGCCTCGAGGCGTCGCTCAAGTGGCCGAACGACGTCTATGCGGGCGGCCGGAAACTGGCGGGGATCCTCGCGGAGTCGCGGACCCAGGGGGAGGACACCTACGTCGCCGTCGGACTGGGCTTGAACGCATTGGGAACCGCCGGCTCGGTCGGGATCGAGAACGCGACGACTGTCGAGCAGGAGACGGGACGAGCCGCCCCGCTCGCCCCGCTCATGCAGGCTCTTCTCGACCGCTGCGATGCCGAGCTCTCCTCGCCCGGGTGGGAGCGGGAGGTCGAGCGGTGGGAGCGCGTCTCTCTCCATCGTCCCGGCGACCGGCTGACGATCCGGAAAGACGGGGAAGAGCTCTCGGGGGCGTACCGCGGTCTCACCCCCGAAGGGTTCCTTCGCCTGGAGACGGCCGCCGGCGAAACCGTATGCGCGACGGGGGAGCTTGCTCGATGGTGACGGCCCCGCCGCCCGCGCGGCTTCTCGCCGTGGACGTCGGGAACACCAACACTGTCCTCGGTCTCTACGCCGGCACCGACCTCCTGCGCAGCTTCCGCCTGACGAGCCGCCGTGACGCGACCTCCGACGAGATCGCCCTCTCCGTCGAGGGCCTTCTCCGGACGATTCCGGGCGGACCGCCCGACGACGTGATCATTTCCTCCGTCGTGCCGGCGCTCCGGTTTCCCATGCGCCAGGCGTTTCGTCAGCTCTTCGAGCGCGATCCCATTTTCATCGAGCCCGGCATCAAGACCGGGATGCCGATCCTCTACGACGTCCCGCAGGAAGTCGGAGCGGATCGGATCGTCAACGCGGTCGCCGCGTACGCGCGGGTCAACGGGCCCTGCATCATCGTAGACTTCGGCACCGCGACGACCTTCGACGTCGTGACCGAGCGCGGCGAATACGCGGGCGGCGTCATCGTTCCCGGGATCGCGATATCGGCCGAGGCGCTCTTCGAGAAGGCCGCCCGGCTGTGGCGCGTCGAGATCCGCCGCCCGGAGCGGGTCGTCGGCAAGACGACGGCGTCTTCGATTCAATCCGGTTTGTACTTCGGATATCTCTCCCTCGTCGACGGCGTCATCGACCGCATCGTCCGCGAGACGGGCGGCCGCCCGCGCGTCATCGCCACGGGCGGGCTGGCCGAGCTCTTCGCCGGCGGATCGGAGCGCATCGAGGAAGTCGATCCGCTCCTGACCCTGACCGGGCTTCGTCTGATCTATGAACGAAACCGGGGAGGATAGGGACTACTTCGCCGCGGCGGAGGCGGCCTTCATCCGCCGCCGGGGAACGCCTTTTCTCCTCTCGCCGCGGGATTTCGCCCTGCTGACCGAATGGCGGGCTCTCGGGGTGCCCATCGAGGCCATCGAGCAGGGGATCGACGAGGCGTTCGCGCGCAGGGAAGAGCGGGGCGCCGCCGGGCGGGTCAACTCGCTGTCCTATTGCCGTGACGCCGTGCTCGGGGCCTGGGAGCGCCGCGCCGAGGCCGCCATCGGACGGGGCACGGGGCGGACCGCGCAGGAGCCCGACTCCGGCACTTCGCTCTCGGCCCTCGCGGCGCGCCTGACGGAGCTCGCCGCCGCGCGCCCGGATCTCGAGACGCCGCTGGCATCCGCCGCCCGGTCGGTCGCGCGGCTCGCGGCTTCGAGCAGAGATCCCGCCGCGGCGGAAGACGCGCTGGCTCGCCTGGACAAGAGGCTGGCGGGCGCTCTGTACGACGCGCTTCCCGAAGCCGAGCGCGAGCGGGTCGACGGCGAAGTCACGGGACAGCTCGCCCGCGCCCGGGTGCGGCTGGACGAGGAGACCGCGGGAAAGACCGCGCGCGCGCTTCGCCGCCGCGCCGTGCGGGAAGCTCTCGGCGTTCCGCGCCTGTCGCTCCTCTAGCAGCGCAATTCCCTCCTCGATGTCGTTCCGTGCCGTCGTCGAAAAACTCGCTCCCACGGGCGAGGGCCTCGTCAGGACAAATGAGGGTGTGGGGCTCGTGGACGGCGTTCTTCCCGGCGAGGAGGTCGAGATCGAGATCGTTCGAAGATCGCGCAAGATCTGGAGGGGCCGCGCGGTGGCGGTGCAGCGGGCATCTCCGGACCGGCGGACGGGGGGGCACGCCGACGGATGTCCGGCGTGCGACTGGGCGCATTTCGATCCCTCGGCGGCGCGGGCCGCCAAGCGGGACCTCTTCCTGGAGACGATGGCGCGCATCGGCAGGGTGCCGGCGGCGTCGTTCGGCGATCTCGCCGTCGAGCCCTCGGGCCCGGGATACCGGCTGAGGAGCCGCTTCCACGCAGAGCGTCAGGAAGGCCTTCTGCGGGTGGGAGGGTTTGCGCCCGGGACGCATCGCGTCGAGCCGCTCGACGCCTGCGAGGCCCTGAGCGGATCCCTGCGCGCCCTTCTCCCGCGTCTCGCCGAGGCCCTCGTCCCCTTTCCGCCGCCTCTCGAGATCGCGACGCTCGAATCCCCGGACGGCGGGCTCAGGCTTGCGCGCCCCGTCATCGCGGGCGAAGGGCGGGAAGCCGTTCCGATGGCCCGGGCCCTCGCCCCGCTCTTCGACGGCGTGAGCGTCGTCGATTCGAGAGGCGCTTCGCGGCGCCGCGCGGGCGCCCCGCGTCTCTGGATTCCCGTGTTAGGGCGCGAGTGCCCGGCGTCCCCGGGGACGTTCTTCCAGGGCAACCGCTTTCTTTTGGAGCCCCTCGCCGGGCACGTCGGCGAGCTCGCGGCGGCGGTGCCGCCGGGCCGCGCCCTGGACCTGTTCGGCGGTTCCGGCCTTTTCGCCGGCGCTCTGCTCGGCGCCGGCCACCAGGTGACCTCCGTCGAAGGCCACGCGGAAGCGGCGGGGGACGCGAGGCTCGCGCGCGATCGGTGGGGGTCGGGAGATCGGTGGCGTATCGAACAGGCGCCGGTCGCGGAGTTCGTCCGCGTCGACCACGGGCGCGAGGAGCTGATCGTGGTCGATCCTCCCCGCGCGGGCCTCGGTCTTCCGCTTTCGCGCGCTCTCGCCGGCCGCGCGCGCCGCCGGCTCATCTACGTTTCCTGCGATCCGGCGACGCTCGCACGAGACCTCGCGGCCATTCTGCCCCAGGGATGGGAGATCGCCGGCGCGCGGCTGTTCGACCTGTTCGCCTTGACCCACCGCGTCGAGGCGGTCGTGGCCCTGGAGCGGATCCGGGCCGCGTGAGGGCCGCGGAACCGGCCCACTATCGGCGGGCCCCCGCGCCCGCCGCCCGCGCCGCCCTTGCGTTCGTCTCGGGGATCGCGCTCGGAGCGCGCGCGACGAGCGGCGCGGCAGGAGCGCTCGTTCTGGCAGGTCTCTGCGGCGCTCTTTTCCTAGCGGATTCGCGGCGCGGGCAGGGCGGACGCATCTCGCAGGCCGCGGGCGCCGTCCTCTTTCTCGCTCTGGGCTTCGCGGAGGGCCGCCTGCGGCTCGCCGTCCCGGGCCGCCAGGCCGGGGACGCCTTCGCCGCCCTTCCCGCGTCCCCCGACCGCATCGACCGGGTCGAAGGGGTGCTCGCGGATTTCTGGACGGGAGCGCCGCCACGCGCGCACGGACGTTTGAGCGCCGATCGGCTCTGGAACGGCTCCGAGTGGCGGCCCTTTCGCGCGGAAGTCCTCCTCTTCGTCTCGGGCGAAGCCCCGGTCGCCCGCGTCGCCGACCGGGGAGACCGGGTCGTCGCGGTCGGGAAGCTGCGCCTCGAAGGCCTCGCGGCATCCGACCGCGACATCGCGCTTCCGTGGCCCGTCTACCGCCTCTCGGTCAAAAGCGCGCTGCGCATCGAGTCGCCGCGCTCGACGTTTCTTTCCTTCCTGGCGGGTCCCAACCGCTGGCTCCATGAGCGGCTGGCGGCCGCGCGGCCGGGCGACGCGGCCTTCGATCGCGACGTCCGCGGCCCGCTCGCGGCGATTCTTCTCGGCCGGACTTCGGGGCTCGATCGCGGCATGGTCGCCAGATACCGGAGGGGAGGCCTCTACCATCTCCTGGTCATCGCGGGACTGCACGTCGGACTGGCCGCCGGGATGGCGCTGCTCGCGCTACGCCTGATGTCCGTTCGGGGAAACTGGCGCGAGGCGGTGCTGCTCGCCGTCGTCGTGATCTTCGTCCTCGTGGGAGGCGCGAACCCGCCGGCGGTCCGGGCCGGCATCGTCTTCACGGTTTTCCTGGCGACCCGGCTTCTGGAGCGTCCCGTCGCGCCGGCGCAGGCGATCGGGCTCTCGGCGCTGATCCTGCTCGCCGCCGCACCCGCGCAGCTTTATGCGATCGGAACGCTGTTGACGTTCGCCGCGGTCTGCGGCATCGCGGCGTTTGCCGGACTGCTGCGCGAGCGGCTGCCTCGCCGGCCGGGGTTCCTCTTTTCGGGACTCGCCGCGGCCGTGGCCGCACAGATCGGAACGGCGCCCCTCCTGCTCTGGCGCTTCAACGTCGTCTCCGCGGGCGCGTGGATCACGGCCCCGCTCGCGATTCCGATCGCCGGAGGGCTGATCGCCGTCGGCGCGGCGATTCTCGCGTGCCTCGCCGCCGGACTTCCTGCCGGCGTGCTGATCTCTATTTTCGCGGCGGGCTCGCGCACTCTGGAAGCGCTGGCGGAGCGGACGGCCGGAGTGGCTTTTCTGAGACCCACCCCTCCCCTCGCCGCGACGCTCGCGGTCTCCGTCCTGCTGGCCTTCGGAGTGCTTCTCCGGGGCAGGCCCCGCGCGGCCGCCTTCAGTTCCGCCGCTCTTCTCTTCCTCTTTCTCGCCGTCCGAAGCGGACCCGCGGGACCGGCGCGCGGGTTCACGCTCGAGGCCCTCGACGTCGGACAGGGCGACGCCTTCCTTCTCCGATGGGGCTCGCACGCCGTCCTCGTCGACGGAGGAGGACCGTTCGACCTGGAGGCCCGGGACTTCGGCCGCACCCGTCTTCTTCCGAAGCTGCTCGATCGCGGGGTGTGCCGGCTGGACGCGGCGCTCGTGACCCACCCGCACCCCGACCACGCGCTCGGGATCTTCGCCGTGGTGGACGAGCTCCCGGTCGGAGCGCTCTGGCTGTCCGACGGGGACGACGAGAACGGCATCTACCGGGACCTGGCCGCGGCGGCGGCGCGCCGCCGCGTGCCGGTGCGGGTCCTGCGCCGAGGGAGCGTGGCGCGCTGGGCGGACGCGACCCTCTCGGTCCTGCGTTCGGGCGGATCGCGCACGAAGCGGGACCCGACCAATAACCAGTCGGTCGTCGCCGTCTTCGAACGCCAGGGACGGCGCGCTCTTTTGACCGGCGACGCGGGGGCCGCGGCCGAGGCGGAGCTCCTGAGGACCGCCAGAGGACGGTTGCATGCCGACGTGCTGAAGGTGGGGCACCACGGCAGCCGCGGTTCCACGCTGCCCGCGTTTCTCGCCGCGGTCTCCCCCCGGGCGGCCCTCCTCTCCTGCGGGCGCGAGAACCGGTTCGGACATCCCGCCGCCGAGACCCTGGCCTCCCTTGCGGCCGCGCGAATTCGGGTCTTCCGCACGGACCTCGATTCCGACATCCTTCTGGAGCTTTTCCCGGAAGGAACGCGCGTGCACAAACGGGAGCTGCCCTGAGACGGATCGCGCCGGCGACCCTGCTGGTCGTGCTCGGCCCGACCGCGTCCGGAAAGTCTGAGCTCGCGCACGAGGTGGCGCTCGAGCGAAACGGCGAGATCGTCTCGGCCGACGCGTTTGCTGTCTACCGCGGCCTCGACGCCGGGACGGCCAAGCCCTCGCGGGACCGGCGCCGCGAGGTTCCTTACTGGGGTATCGACGTCGCCGAGCCCGGGGAGGCTTACTCCGCGGGACGGTGGGCGCGGGACGCGCGCGGCTGGGTCGACGACATCGCGCGGCGTGGAAGGCTTCCCATCCTTTGCGGAGGAAGCGGCTTCTACCTCTCGGCTCTTCTGGAGGGGCTTCCTCCGTTGGACGAGATGGACCCCGCCCTCCGGACGGCGCTCGCGGCGTGGGGGCGGCCCCGTCCGGAGGCTGCGCATCGGTTCCTGGAAATGAACGATCCGGTCTCCGCGAGCCGGATCCCGCCCGCGAATCTCCGGTACACGCTGCGCGCCCTCGAGATCCTGCTGACGACGGGCGTGCGGCCCTCCGACCGCCCTCGGACGGGCGGCGGCTGGACCGCGCGATGGCGTCTCGTGAAGGTCGGGATCCGGCCTCCGCGGGAGGATCTCTATGCTAGGATCGCCCACCGAGTCGCCTGGATGCTCGACGCGGGCTGGGCCAGCGAGGTCAGGCGGTTGCTCGAAGACGGTGTCCCGATCGAGTCGCAGGCTTTTTCTGCGATCGGCTACCGGGAAGTGGCGGAGTGGGTCTGCGGACGGGCGGATCGGCGAGAGACGGAAGACAAAATCGTGGCGGCCACCCGTCAGCTCGCCAAACGTCAACGGACCTGGTTCGCGCGGGAGAGCGGTGTCGAGTGGCTGTCACCGGAGCGGGCTCTGGCGGCAACTCTCGCTCGCCTGGATGAGGACGAGACGGAGAGAAGCGGATGAACAAGGCCCCGATCAACGTTCAGGACTCCTTTTTCTACAATCTGCGCAAAGACAACATCGCGATCACGGTTCGATTGACGTCCGGGGAGGAACGGATGGGCCGCCTCCGCCGCTTCGACAAGTTCGCGCTCGTGTTGGAAGTCGACGGCCGCGAAGAAATGATCTACAAGCACGCGATCGCCTCGATCCGGTCGGAGAGCGTTCCTCCCGGCCCATGAGACGCCTCGGGCGGACGCCACGCGCGTTCGCATGAGCCCGAACTCCCGCCACCCGCCTTTCCCTCCGCGTACCATGGGCTCTCCGCGCCGCGCGCCGGCTCGATCGCGATCGCTGCCCATCCTCCGCGCCGCGATCCTGGCCGTGTTCGCGGCGGCGAGCCCCCGTTGCGCTTCGGCGCCCCACCAGGTCCAGGTCCGCGATACCTTCCCGCTCGATCCGCGCGAGGAGCTTTCGGGCCCTTTTCCCGAAGGGATCGAGCGAGGGTGGGACGCCCTCTGGTCCGGCGATGCCCCTGCCGCGTCCCGGGCATTCGAGGAGGCTCGCGGCCGTGAGGGTCCCCATCTCGCCGCCGACATCGGCTGGATCGCGTCGCAGGTCCTGCTCGGCCGCTTCGAACCCGCGGATGCGGCATGCGTCGAGACGCTCAGCTCCGGCGAGCCGACCCTTCCTCTCCTGGTCGCGTGCGGCGAAGCGCGGGGTCGCGGAGGCCGGCCCGCCGAGGGATACCGGCTCTACGTCCGCGCTCTCGCTCGCAATCCGAAGCGCGGCGGCCTCGCGGCGCGCGCGGAGGAGCTTCGCCTGTCGGCGCGCGACGCTCTCGCGGCGCAGGCCCGGGTGGCTTCGGAAGAGCATCGGTGGGCGGAGGCCCGCGAGCGGATCGCGGCAGCGATCGACGTGGCGCCGGAGTCTGTGCCGATCCGCATTCTCGCGGCCGAAATAGAAAGCTCCGCGGGGCAGACCGACAAGTCGCTGCAGCGTTACCGGGAGGCGTGGGACATGGACCCGAGCAACGCCGCGGTCGGAGAGCGCGTCGGGGACCTCGCGATCGAGCAGGAAGACTATGCGCTCGCGGCCGGCGCGTTCGACCGCCTCGCCCGGTCGGATCCGAATCTGAAGGCCCGCGCGGACGAAGCCCGCCTGCTTTTTCGCGTCGCCAACTGGCCTCTGACCGAGCGGGAGGCAGCCCGCGCGGAGCGGCTGAGCCGCGCGAAGGCGGCCTCCCTCGTCTGGTGGATGTTCCCGGAAGTCCGCGAGGCGCGCGTGAGCTCCGGCATCATCGCGAGCGACGCCGTCTCGCGGCGCGACAGCCGCGCCTTCACGCGCGCGCTCGCGCTCGGCCTCCTCGAGGTGGACCGCGAGACGCATCGGGGCAATCCCGACTCGACGCTGACTCTCGGCGCCGCTTCCCGCCTCCTCCTGCGGCTCCTCGCGCTCGTGCGGCCCGGAGTGGAGGCGCCGTGCCTCGAGAAGGAGGGCGGCCGCGTCGGGCGCAGCGCCGCGGACGCGATCCGCGCCTCGGAGGCCTGCGGCTTCTGGAAAGAGGGAGAGGGCGGTCCTCCGGGAGGTCCGGCGTTCACGCGGGCTCTCGACCGGATCCGGGCTCTGGCGGCGCCCGCCGCGGTGTCCGAGTGAACGAGGCCCCGCGGGGGGTGCTCCTCCGGGGCCCGTGGACGCTTCCGAACTTCATCACCCTGCTGCGGCTCGCCGCGCTGCCCTTTTTTCTGTATGCCATCTCGCAGGGGCGGTTCGGGATCGCCCTGGTCGTCTTCATCGCCGCTGGCGTCTCGGACGGCATCGACGGATACCTCGCCCGGCGATTCGACATGCGCTCGGCGCTCGGCGCCTATCTCGACCCGATCGCCGACAAGCTCCTTCTGATGAGCTCCTATCTCTTCCTGACCATCCCCTCGTTTCCCGCGGCGGTCAAGGTTCCCGTGTGGCTCGCCTTTCTCGTGATCTCGCGCGACGTGCTTCTTCTCACGGTGGCGCTGCTCCTGATCCTCTCCTCGTCGAAGCGGCGATTCCCGCCGACGTGGCTCGGAAAGGTGACGACCGTCACCCTGATCATCACGGTGCTCTTCGTCCTCTGCGCCAATCTCTGGAACTGGCCGCAGCCGGTCGTGCTGATCGCGTTCGGCGCGGCAGCGACGGTGACCATCCTGTCGGGCTTCGACTACATCTACCAGGTGGCGCGTCACTCGGCGGGCGACGGTTCCGCGCCGGAAGCGCCGGCTGCGCCGGGAGCCGCCCGACGTTCATGACGCGGCTGCGGCTGCTGTCCCGGCCCGGCTGCCACCTGTGCGAGGAGCTCCGCCGGGAAACCGAGGGGATGCTCGAGGGCATCGCGCACACGTGGGAGATCGTGGACGTCGACTCGCATCCCGATCTGGCGGCGCGTTTCGGACATGCGATTCCGATCCTCTTCGTCGGCGAACGTCTCTTCGCGAAAACGCGCCTTCCGCCGATCGCGACGCGGCTCCGGCTCCGGCGCGCTGCCCGCGCCGCTTCGGAGACGAGGTAGGAGTCTGTCCGAGTCATGTCCGAGGCCGAAGCGAGAGTGGGAGTGCAGGGCTGGTCTTTCGCCTGGGACCTTGCGGTCCCCCGAACCCCCGGCGGCGCGGAGGTGTAGCAAGGCGACGCTGCACAAGGCCCAGAGGCCAGGGGACTCCGAAGTCTTCTGCTCAGAATACGACCGAGATTCCGCTCGCAGCGAGAGCATCGCCGTCGCGCGGCGGGAGATTACGAGGACAGACTCCTAGAACGCGCTCAGATCCGAGGCGCTCGAGAGCCGGCCGGAGGGGTTGGAGTAAATCCTGACGGCTCCCGTCTGCGTGTCGGTCACACGGACGGTGTAGGCGACGTCCGAGAGCGCGCCGGAGAAGACCCAGAATCGTCCGTTGAAGGCGCGGCCGTCCACGACCTTGACGACGAGCTCGACGTTGTTCGCGGAGAAGAACCAGAAGTAGCCCGTGTCCGCGGTCAGGGGGACGGCGGAACCGGCGCCGTTCGTTCCCTGCGACGGGACCTGCCAGGCGACCTCGACACGGAAGCGTCCGCCATTCAGGCAGAGTGCGGCGGACGTGGCAACGCAGGGCGCTTCGGTTCCTGCCTCGCCCGGCTCCGCGGCATCCAGCGGCCGGTCGCTCCCGGGAAAGGGCGCTGCCGGGTCGGCTGACCTCGGCGGCTCGCCGGGCCCCGCCGTCGCCGGCGAAAACGCCGAGGTGTCGGCGGAGCTGGCCAGCGTGCCCTGCGGGTTCGTGTACGTCCTGACGGCCCCCGTCCGCGTATCGGTCACGTCGACGGTGTACTCGACGTCGGAGAGCGCTCCGGAGAAGAACCAGAATTTCCCGTTGACCGCGCCGCCGTCGACGACTTTCACGATCAGCTCGACGTTGTTGCTCGTGAAGAACCAGAAGTAGCCCGTGTCCCCGGTCAGCGCCACGGGAGTGCCCGTCCCGCTCGTACCCTGCGACGGCACGCGCCACGCCGCCTGAACGCGGAATCGTCCGGAGTTCAGGCACAGGGCGCTTCCACCTCCGCACGCGGACACCACCACCGCTTCCGTTGCGGTGCTCGATCCCGCCGCGTTTCGGACGGTCAGCCCGACGGTGTACGCCCCGGCGGACGCGAACGTGTGAGCGGGATTGCGCGTCACGGCGAAATTCGCGTTCCCGGAACCCGGATCGCCGAAGGACCACTCCCAGGACGTCGGCGCGCCGGAAGAGCCGTCCGTGAACTGCACGGGAACGCCGGCGCCCGGAGACGCGGGAGCGAACGAGATCTCCGCCCGGGGCGTCTGCGGGACGGCCGGGGCGGACCCCACGGTCACGGCGCGCGAGGCGACACTCGAGCCGCCGGCATTCCCGGCCGTGAGCGTCACGATCCATGTGCCCGCCGCGAAGACGTGGCTCGGATTCTGCGCCGCCGCGGAGGTGCCGTCGCCGAAGCTCCAGGTCCAGGCCGTCGGCGAGCCGGACGTCGCGTCGGCGAAGGCCACGGGCTGGCCCGCAACGGGAGCGGACGGCGAGAAGGAGAACGAGGCGGAGGGGGCTCCGGGCCCCGGCGTCACGCCGCCGCTCCCGTAGTAGTACTGGATCGCCTGGACGTCGTCGGCCTGGGGAGAAGAGGGGTGGGCGGACGGAATGACGGAGTGCATCACCGCGGCATTGCGATCGGCGACGCTGGTCGTCGAATGGCCGCTCGGGCCGTCGTCCGAGTGTCCGAGCCCCAGCGTGTGGCCGAGCTCATGGAGCACCGCGGACCTGAACGTCGCCGCGGAGTAGCAGTCGCCTGTCACCTTTCGCATCCAGACGTTTCCGGAGGACGACGCGAAGTATCCGCTCTCCCCCTTGAACGCGGGCGCGGAGCGCGCGGTCCCGGGACCGCCGTACCCGATGATCCCTCCGCTCCCGCACGACAGCGGGTCCGTCCACGCGCCGGGCTGGCTCGTGACGTCGAGGTTGACGACCACGGGGGCGGATCCGGAGGAGAAGCTGTAACGCACGGTCGAGCCCGGAACCGAGCTCCACTGCGTGGCGCCGCTCTGCACCGCGGAGACGCCGTTGGATCCGTCCGAGAGCCCCGTCTGGACGCCGTTGGCGGAGACGATCGCCTGCGGCGAAAGGCCCGTGTCCCAGTACCAGCGGAAAAGGCTGCCGCCCCCTTCCACTCCGCCGATGTTCACCCAGAGCAGCTTCTTCGAAGCGCCGGAGGGAGAAGTGCCGGGATCGCGCAGCTCGCCGTCCGGAGACGCGTACAGAACGTCCGGCGCCGCCGCGCCCGCCGCGACCGACCGCACCATCGCCAGGAAGGAGCCGGCGTCCCTCAGAGAGCGGGGGGGCGCGGAGTCCAAGGAAGCGGGAAGGAGGATCCGTCGACGGGATGCCCGGTCATCCTCACCGTCCGAGAAAACGGGCCGCACCGCGAATCCGCGGCCAGCGCGGTCGCGCACGAGGTCGAATTTCGAGAGCCCGAACTCGGTGAGCGCGTAATCCGGTCCCGCCGCGCCCCGGCGCGAGAGAAACAGCACGACGTCGCTTCCCGGGGAAAGCTCCGGGGTGCCGGGAATCCAGAAAGCCGTTCCGGCGTCGACGCCGCCGGGAAGGCTCACCCGGAACACGTCGCCCTCGGAGAGGTCCGATCCCTTCAGCGCTTCGAGAACGCGCAGAGACGTCAGGGTAAAGAGACCGTCCGCGCCGGCGCCGATCGGAGCGTGCGCGACGCGGCCGGACAGGACCTGGGCGCGCACGATCACGGGGGTTTTTTTCGCGAGGTCCGCGTCTGAAAGCGGCAGGTAAGAGGCCGCGAAAATGGGCCTCGCTCCCGCGACCAGCATCGCGAGGAAGGCGAAAATGAGGACTCGGGCGCGGCGCGAGGCGGGGACGGGCATGGATTCCTCGGGAGATACGGTACAGGGGTGGAAATTAGATTTTACGCGGGGACCTCCGCGCTGTCCAGAGTCTGAGCAAAGAGCGGCGAAGTGGTCCGGATTCCCGCCTGCGGCCCCACGCGAGAAACGTTTGTGCGGCGAGACATTTGGCGCGATTGAAGCCCGCGGAGCTTCGAGTTATATTCGCCGCCGGCGCGGGCATAGCTCAGTTGGTAGAGCGTCAGCTTCCCAAGCTGGATGTCGCCGGTTCGAACCCGGTTGCCCGCTCCAACGTTCATTTCAAAGGGCCTAAGCCCTGTCCATTACTGCATCCAAGACTTACTGGCATTTCTTAAACGCCTCCGAAACGGGGCGTGTTTCATTTCGGGTCGAAAATCATTTCACCGGACACGAGAGAATCCTCCTCGCGTCCGCAATTTCGCGAAACGCATTCGCCCGAGTTTCTTCCCGATCACGGGAAGGCGACGGGCTTGAGTGCCGCCCATGTTTTCGTGGAGGATGCCGTGCCCACGCTTCAGGACTACTGCACCCGTAATGGCCCATCGGGGCGATCTCGGAAAAGACTCAGGCAGTGGAAGAGGGGGGGACGGCCCGCGCGCGACCGGACCCAAGTCCAAGCGTTCCCGTGTGTTGGCAAATTTTTCACAAGAAACCGGGTGACGGTGTCGATCCCGCAGGTCCCCGTTCGTCGTGATGGCAGAAGGGCGGAATAGGCCGGTCGCGTTGCCCGGCGGGCGCCGCTCGAAAGAAAATGCGGAACGAAAAGGAGACCGACGATGCGATTCATGGTGATCGTCAAGGCGAACGAGGAGTCGGAAGCAGGGGTCCCGCCGGACGAGAAGCTCATGACCGAATGGGGCAAGTTCAACGAGGAACTGATGAAGGCCGGCGTGCTGCTCGCGGCCGAAGGGCTTCACCCGAGCTCCAAGGGCGTTCGCGTCTGTTTCTCGGGAGCGAAGCGCACCGTCATCGACGGACCGTTTGCCGAGACCAAGGAGCTCGTCGCGGGGTTCTCGCTCCTCCAGGTGAAGTCCCGAGAGGAAGCGATCGAGTGGGTCAAGCGGTCGCCCAATTGCTTTCCCGAAGGCGATTTCGTGATCGAGATCCGCCAGATCCTCGAGTTCGACGACTTCGGCATGGAGTTCACGCCGGAGCGTCGGGAACGGAAAGAGCTGCTTCGTGCGCAAATGGAAGCGAAGAAGAATTCGTAGCGGACAGCGGACAGACAGCGGACAGCCGAGAGCCGAGAGCTGACATCCGAGATGTCGCCGGTTCGAACCCGGTTGCCCGCTCCATACGTCGGAGGAGTCCGCCGCCTCCCGCGAGCGGTTGGATCAGGATGGCGCGATGACTCTTCGCGAGGAATTTCGGAAGCGGGGGACGTCCGGAAGGAGCGTCGGCCTCACGCCGGCGCGTATGTGGGGTCGAGGCCCGCCATTCTCTGGACGGAGATGTAACGCCCCAGCGCGGAGAGTCCGAGCGGGAACCACATCCACAGGTGAATGTAGAAGCCGGACCCGAGCTCCTCCAGGACGACAGCCGCCAGCAGCCAGACGCTCAGGAACCGAAACGTCGTCGACGGCCGCTCCGGCACGCGCGGATAGTTTTCAGAGATGGCGAGGAACAGCGTCATGAAGAGGAGCACGCCCGCGAGGCCGAACTCGGCGACCATGCCCGTGATCCCGACCCAGGAGCCGCCGCTCGAAACCACGTCGGGGAAGCCGAGCTGTTTTCCGCGGACTTTCCGACCGCCGCGAACTGTCCCACGCCGATGCCCACGAAGGGCGAGTTGTTCGTGACGAGTAGCGCGTAACGCGCGTTGTGCAGGTAGAAGCCCCGCGAAAAGTAAGGCGCCGTCAGGGAGTAGAGGGACTCCGCGGGGCTCGCAAGCTCGGCTCTCAGACGCTCGCGCACCCGCCGCGGAACGCGGCCGCCCGATGTTCCGGCGTACACCCCCAGGAGCAGCACGACGACGGCGAGACCGGCGATCACGAACAGCCGGACCCGCCGTGTGAGCATCCGGTGCACGGCGACCGCCATACCTCCGACGAGGACGAAAAGAGCGGCGATGCCTCCCAGGGACATCGTGAAAAGGATCCCTGCCGCCATGACGATGAGCGCGGCGATCCAGAGCAGGCCCTCGGTCCGGCGGTCCCGGTTGAATCGCTTGCGCGCCAGCCAGGCGGCGCTCACGATCGCGGTCAAGAGATGATTCGCGAGGTATCTCGGCTCCGCAAAAGTCGCCGTGGCACGCCACACCCCGAAAAATCCTCCCCTCATGGGTTCGCGGGAGAGATGATTCAAGACGTCGATTCCGGTCGGCCACCCGTGACTGAAGGCGAGGGTCTGCTAGATTCCATAGAGCGCCAGGACCACTCCCTCGCACACCAGGATGCCCAGGATGGAGTCGAACTGCGCGGTCGTGAAGTTCGCCGAGGACAGAACGAGGAAAACCGCCAGCATGAACGCGAGATGAGCGAAGCTCCGCGAAAAGTGCTGACGGAAAAGCCCGGGAGTCGGTAAAAGCCGTAAGGCAGGAGCGGCACCAGGAGTAGTCCCGTGGCGACCAGAGACAGGGCGAGACTCGGCCGTCCCCGGCTGCGAAACAGCGTACCGGCCGCCGCGGTCACGATCAGAACGCTGCCGCTGATGTGCGCGGATCCAGACCGAAGCCCCGTCAGACGAAGAACGGGATGTCGGCGAGCGGGAGGGAGAGGCCGACCAGGGTGACGAGCCAGAATTCCGCGGTCGAGCTCCAGTTCGGAAAGGATCTCCCGCGATCGAAATCTGCGAGGCAAATGGCTGGATTACCGGGCGGCATTCCGAGCCGGGGAGGGGACGGCGAGCCGCGCCGCCAGGGAAGAGAACGATGGGAGCGCGGGGCGCCCGCGACGCCGCCCGATACTGCGACCCGGGAAAGGCGTCGCGTCTCGCCTCCGAAGCATGGATCCCCCTGGGTTAGTCGGAAAGGGTATGAAGCTGTATTTTTCGGGTCGGTACGCCTCCGAACACCAGGGGTGAATCGCGATCGCGTTTTTCCCGGCCGCGCGCAGCAGTGTTGCCGGTTCGGGAGTCCTCCGCGGCTCCTCTCGTTCCTGTTGACGTGGCGCGGCCCGGAGGGTATGCCGTGAGGCGCCCGCGGCCCTAGCGGACTTGCGCTGCCCGGAGAGGCGACTCGATCGTGGAGGCACTCCGCGAAATACGGGGCGTAGGCCCGGCGAGCCGTCTCCGGGGGGCCAGAGGCCGCGCTTCCGCCGGGGAGGCGAGGGGGAAGCGTCGGCTCCTCCCGGATCGCCGAAAAACACGGATGTGCCCGGCGCCGCGCCGAGCCGTGGCTACAATCCCCTTTTGAGAATGCCTTTCTCTCGAAACGATGTGCGGCGTTCGCCGCGGCGGACCCCCGGCGCCGCGGCGGAGCCGGCCGTCGCGAGGAACCGCCGGCTCCAAAAATTCCGGGCGGCCTCCGCGATCCTGCTCCTTCTCGCGTTTCCCGGCCGCAGCGCCAGTTCCCTGGGGCCGAAGCCGCGCGAAGTGACAATCCTCTACACGAACGACTTCCACAGCGCCTTCGACCCCATTCCGGCGTACTGGCTCCCCGGCAGCCCCAGGCTCGGCGGCGCCGCGCACCTCGCCGGACTCGTCCAGCAGATCCGGCGCCGGAAGGCGACGACGTTTCTCTTCGACGCCGGCGACATGTTTACCGGAATGCTGTCGAACCTGACGCGCGGCGAAGCGTTGATGGAAATGATGATGAGCATGGGTTACGACGCGATGGTCATCGGCAACCATGAGTTCGACTATGGAAGCGAGAACTTCACGCGGCAGATGCACCGGGTTCCGTTCCCCGTCCTCGCGGCGAACGTCTTCCACAAGGGCACGAGGCGGTACTACAGCCGGCCCTATGCGCTCATCGAACGAAACGGCCTGCGCCTGGCGGTGATCGGAATCATCGGGGAAGACGCGCGAAGCGTGGCGCTCCCCTCGGGGATCACCGAACTCGATTTCACCGATCCGATTCCCGAAGTTCGCGCCGCGGTGAAGGAGCTGCGGCCGCAGGCCGACCTGGTCGTCGTTCTCGCCCATCAGGGCAAGACCGGTCCGCAGCAGACCGACGCCGAGGCGCGGCCCGAAGTGCAGCGGGACTTCGACGAGGACATCCGCCTCTGCGGCGAGGTCGAGGGGATCGACGTCTTCATCGGCGGGCACGCGCATCGCGGTATCGAAACCCCGTTCGTCCACCCGAAAACCGGGACTCTGATCGTTCAGACCTACGGATACGGCACGCGGCTTGGCGTCCTGAAACTGAGCCTCCGGGGCGGGCGGGTCGTCGCGTATCGGGGGGAGCTGCGCAAGGTCTGGAGCGACCGGATCCCCGCCGACCGGACGGTGGCCGCGAAGCTCGAACGGTACAAGCGGGAGACGGCTCAGGAAATCGGCGTGGTCGTCGGGCGATCGAAGGCGCGCCTCGTGCGCGATTACAACCGCGAGTCGCCGCTCGGCTCCTTCATCGCGGACGTGATGCGCGATCAGGGAACCGCCGACGCCGCCTTCGAGAACGCGGGCGGTCTCCGCGCGGATCTGCCGGCGGGGCCTGTGACCAACGGGAACGTCCTCGACGCTCTTCCCTTCCTGAACACGCTCGTCACCTGCGAGATGAGCGGGGACCAGATTCGCGCGGTTCTCGAGCAGGGGCTCTCGCTCGAGCGCGGACTCATCCAGGTCTCGGGGATCAGAGCCTCCTACGATCTCGGACGTCCCGTCGGTCAGCGGCTCGTCGAGGTCGCCGTCGGCGGCCGCCCGCTCGAAGGGACGCGCCCTTATCGCGTCGCGACCAACAGCTTTCTCGGGCAGGGGGGCGACCTCTACCGGACCTTCCTCGACGTGAAGGCGACGGACACGGGAAAGGCCCTGTCGGACGTCGTCATCGGGTTTTTGCGGAGCCGTCCGGAGGTATCGGCCCCCGCGCCGGGGCGTTGGGCGCCCGTCGGAGTGGGAAACCGGGAGCCGGGCAGGCGGCCATAGTGTATAATAAAGACCTGACCCCGTGGGATGTGCGGGCGAACTTCGACCGGCAGACGTTCATGCGGGCCCTCGGGGCGACGCTCGAGGTCGTGGAGGCCGGGCGGGTCGAAATCGGTGTCTCCTTCTCGGAGGGGCTGTGCCAGCAGAACGGGTTTCTGCACGCGGGCGTGCTGACGAGCGTCGCGGACTCGGCCTGCGGCTACGCGGCGCTCACGATGGCGCCGCCGGACCACGACGTGCTCGCCGTCGAGTTCAAGATCAACCTTCTGCGGCCGGCGTCGGCGCCGCGATTCGTCGCGCGCGCCCGGGTCCTGCGTGCCGGGCGCACGCTGACGGTCTGCACGGCGGAGGTGTTCGGAATCACGCCTTCGGGGGAGGAACTGGTCGCGACGATGCTTTCGACCGTGATCGTGCGGCCCATCCGCGGCGCCTAGGGCCGCCGCCTCCGGGCCGGCGCCAGGGTCCCGCGAAGCGCGCCGCTCAAGGCGCCTGCAGGGCAGACAACGGGTCGACCGCGGCGGCCCGGCGGGCGGGGATCCAGATGGCGGCGGTCGAGATCGCCAGGATGATCACGGACACGGAGGCGTAGACCGCGAGGTTTCCCGGCGACACGCCGAAGAGCGCTCCCGACAGAAGGCGCGAGCAGGGGATCGAGAGGATCAGCCCCGCGGCGACGCCGATGGCCGCGAGAGCCCCGCCCTCCTTCAGCACGAGCCGGAGGACCGATGCCCTGTCGGCCCCGAGCGCCATCCGGATCCCGATCTCCTGGCGCCGCTGGGCGACGGCGTGCGCCATGACCCCCGAGATCCCGACCGCCGCGAGCGCCGCGGCGAGAGAGCCGAAGACCAGCGTGACGTGCACGTTCAAACGGCGCGGCGAAAGCGAGTCGGAAACCACCGCACTCATCGGACGGAAAGGCGAGACGGCCTGCTCGGGATCGACGCGGGCGAGCGCCGAGCGCGCCTCCCCCAGGGCCGTCGCCGCGGTTCCGGGAGAGAGCCGCGCCAGGAAGGACGCGGTCTTCAGGTGCGGCGCGAACGCGTTCTGCGGCAGCGGCACGTACAGGGTGGGGTTCGCCGCCTCCTCCAGACCGCGGAGCCTCACGTCGCCGACGATGCCGACGACCTCCCGCCACATCGGCTCGTCCCCGTACAGCTGGACGCGCCTTCCGATGGGGCTCTCGCCCGGCCAGTGCAGGCGGGCCATGGCCTGGTTCACCAGGACGACCTTCGGCGCCTGCGCGTCGTCGCGGTCGGTGAAGGCGCGTCCGACGACGAAGGGAATGCGCAGCGTCGCGAAATAGTCCGGCGTCGCGGCCACGTAGTCCGCATTGGGCTCGTTTCCTTCCGCGACGGGTCGTCCCTGGACCACGAACGAAGTCGAGTTCGAGAAGCTCGCGAGGGGGATCCGCCCGACGACCGCCGCGCTTTGAATGCCGCGAATCGCGGAGAGCCGCTCCAGCGCCTCCCGGTAATAGCGCACCTGTTTCGCCGGGTCGGGATAACGCCCCGGCGCGAGCCCGACGGATGCCGTCCACAGTCCCTCGGGATCGAAGCCCGGCGGAACGTGCTTCAGGCGCAGGAAGCTCGTCAGAAGAAGTCCCGCTCCCGCCGTCAGCACGAGCGCCAGCGCGACTTCCGAGATCACGAGCAGGCGCAGGGCGCGATGGTCACCCACGCCACGAGTCGCGCCCCGGCGCCCGCTCTTCAGGTCTTCGCCGAGCGTGCGCCCGCCGGACCGCAGGGCGGGAGCGATCCCGAAGAGAAGAGCGGTCCCCACCGACACGGCGAGGCCGAAGATCAGGACCCGGACGTCCAGCGAGATCTCGTCCGCCCGCGGCAGGATTTTGGCGGGCAGGCGCCGGAGGAGGACGCCCGCCGCGGCGGCCAGGCTCACACCGGTCGCGCCACCGGCCACGCCGAGGAGCAGGCTCTCCGTCAGGAACTGCCGGACGATGCGTCTTCGGCCCGCCCCGAGAGCCGAGCGGATCGCCAGCTCCAGCCGCCGGCCGGCGGCCCGGACGAGCAGCAGGTTCGCGACGTTCACGCACGCGATCCCGAGGAGGACCGCGGCGGCGACCTGCAGGATCCATAGCGCCTTTCGGGACCCTCCGACCAGTTCCTCCCGGAGGGGCTTCAGACGGAAGACCCAACCTGCGTTCGTGTACGCGTATTGTTCGGCGAGACGGCGGCCGATCACTTCGAGCTCGGCATTGGCGCGCGGCGCCGTGACGCCGGAGCGCATCCGTGCCACCGCCCGCAGGGAATTGTTCCCCCGAAGCTCGTCGGACTTCTGGGGCTGATACGGAATCCAGAGGTCGGTCTCGGGGGCCGGGTACGCGAGGCGCGGCGGCAGGATTCCGGCGACGAGATATCGCCGCCCGTCGAGGCCGATCGTCCGCCCGACCATGGCGCGATCGCCTCCGAAGCGGCGCTGCCAGAACCCGTGGCCGAGAACGACGACGTCGGGGCCGCCCGCCTCGCCTTCCGCGGCCGTGAAACCGCGACCGAGAAGGGGTCGAGCCCGCAGAACCGAGAGGAGCTCCGGGCTGACGCGCGCGCCTTCGACGCGCTCGACGGACCTGCCTTCGGTGAGGTTGAAGAGGGCCGTCTTCGAGATGGCGACGGCCTCGAAGCTCGACGCGCGCCTCAAGTCGGTGAAGTTCGGGTACGAAATCGGAGCGTTCTCGGTCTGGAGCGCCGGCTGCGCGCCCCGCAGCAGATACAGGTCCTCGGAGCGCGGGTAGGGGAGCGGGCGAAGCAGGACGGCGTTGACGAGCGAGAACACCGTCGCGTTGGCGCCGATCCCGAGCGCGAGTGTGCCGACCGCGACGAGCGCGAATCCCGGCTGGCGAAACAGGCCCCGCGCGGCAAACCGCAGATCCCGGAGAAAGGAGCGCATCGAGTTTCCCTTCAGTAGAGCCGGACGGGAAGAAGAGAGGCCGGACCGGGCGAGTGCCCCAGGATCCGGCGGCGTTCGACGATCTGCTCGATGTGGCGTTCGCCGTGGTCGGCGTACAGCTCGAGCAGCTGGCGGAGAGTGACGGGTCCCCACTCCGGATGGCGGCCTTCGCGGACCCAGTCGGCCCCGGTGGCCTCTCCGAGGATGGCCGCCGCTGTCTCCCGGAGGTTGCGGAAGGCGTGGAGGGAGGCGCGCCGGAAGGAGGCATCGCGTTTCCCGTAGTCGAGGCCGGCCGCCCAGACCGACTCGTCGTATCCCGGAAGCACGGGATCTCTTTCCATCAGAACTTTCCGGAAGCGGACCGCTCCCACGATCTCGGAGTCAAAAACGTGGATCGCGATCTCCTGGATCGACCATTTTCCGGCGACCGGATGCGACCGCAGCTCGGCATCCGTGAGTCCGTCGAGCGCCTGGACGAGCCGGTCGGGGGCGGCCGCGTAGGTCTCCAGCAGGCTCGCCGTCGAAAGCGAGGCATAGGCCGAGGGAAATCCCGAATCCGTCGCCTCTTCTGCGTGGCGCATGTCCGTTCCTCCTGCCCGCACAGGCTGGCCCTTCCGTCACCATTAGTCCAATTCTTTGTTTTCATGTGATTGATGAACTATGCTCATGCGATTCCGGAGGACCGATGGAGCTCGAAATCCGTCACCTGAAGCTGCTCGTCACGGTCTCGGAGGAGGGGTCTCTGACCGGCGCGGCGCGGCGGCTCAACCTGACGCAATCCGCCCTGAGCCACCAGCTTCGAGACGCGGAGCGCGGGCTCGGCCGCGCGCTCTTCCTGCGCGACAGCCGGCGCATGGTCCTGACGAGCGCCGGCCGCCGGCTCCTCGCCGAGGCCCGCGCGGTCGTCGACGAGCTCGACGAGGCGACGCGGGACATCCGCGAAAGCTCCCGCGCGCCGGAGGGAATCCTGCGCCTCGCCACCGAGTGCTACACGTGCTACCACTGGCTGCCCGCCGCCCTGTCCGGGTTTTCAGCTGCGTTTCCCCGCGTGGAGGTTCAGATCGTCGCCGACGCCACGCGCGAGCCCGTGCCCGCGCTCCTCGACGGGCGCATCGATCTCGCCATCGTGAGCGATCCGGTCCGGTCGCCGCGCGTTCGCCTGCAGCCGCTTTTCCGCGATCAGCTCGTCGTGGTTCTTGCGCCGGGCCACCGGCTCGCCGGAGCCTCACGCATCGAGGCCGCCGATTTCGCCGACGAAACGCTGATCACCTACGGAGCGCCGAAGTCCGAACTGACGATCTTTCAGGAGGTCCTCGGGCCCGCCGGAGTCAAACCGCGGCGGTGGATCCCGATCGAGATCACGGAAGCGATTGTCGAGCTCGTAGCCGCCGGCCAGGGCATCTCGGTGATGGCGAACTGGGCCGCACGGCCCTACGAGGAGGCCGGCCGGCTCGTCACGCGGCGCCTGACGTCTCGCGGCATTCACCGACAGTGGAGCGCCGCGACCCGGAAGCTGAAGTCCGCGCCGCCTTACCTCCAGGCGTTCATCCGCGCTCTCGCCAACGGCCGCAAAGACCCTCAGTCGCCCCTCGCCGCTCTCCCCGCCGCGCCGGCCGTGTCGAGGATCCGCGCGAACCGGGCAGGATGAACGGGGAACGGAGAACTGAGAACGGACAACTCCTTCGCTTTGTTAGACTGACGGCCCTTTTCAGGAGGTGCTCCCTGTCCATCCTGGGTAAATCCGACGGCAGAAACGTTTCGGAGCCGGCCGGTCCGGCGCGGCCCGCGGGCGGCTCGGGCCCGACCGTCCTCGGCGCGGGCACGCGGTTCGTGGGGGAGCTCTCCGGGGACGAGGACATCGTCGTCAACGGCCGGTTTCACGGCACCCTCCGCGTCGACCGCCGCGTGACGATCGGCCCGGAGGGAGACGTCGAGGGAGAAATCTACGCGCGCCAGGTCGTCGTCGGCGGGCGGGTCAAGGGGGACGTCCACGCGGCTGAGCGTGCGGAGCTGACGAGCTCGGGCGCCGTCGAAGGCAGCGTCCACGCGCCGAAGGTCGTCATCGCGGAGGGCGCCCGGCTCGAGGGGAGCGTCGCGATGTCGGGAGAGAAGGCATACACACCTCCGGCGGGTGAGGATCCACCGGAGACGGGCGGACAGGGGGCCTCGCCGGCTCCCACGCAGTCCAACTGAGTCCGAAGGAGCGCTATGGCCACGGAGCTGGCGGTGGAGACGGAGCGGAATCTGATCGGGGGGCAATGGGTGCCCGCGGCTTCCGGAAAGACGTTCGAGAATCGAAATCCGGCCGACAGGAACGACCTCGTCGGGGTGTTTCCGGAGAGCGACCGCCGGGACGTCGACGCCGCCGTGGCCGCCGCGAAAAAGGCGTTTCCGGCGTGGCGCGACACGCCCGCGCCGCGGCGCGGGGAAATCCTCTACGCCGCCGGTGAGATCTTAAAACGCGACAAAGAGAAGCTCGCGAGGCTGATGACCCGCGAGATGGGAAAGGTCCTCGCCGAGACGCGCGGCGACGTGCAGGAAGCGATCGACATGGCGTTTCTCGCCGCGGGAGAAGGCCGGCGCCTGTTTGGCTTTACGACGCCTTCGGAGCTGTCGAACAAATTCGCCATGTGCATCCGGCAGCCGGTGGGCGTCTGCGCCTTCGTCACGCCCTGGAACTTCCCGATGGCGATCCCGGCGTGGAAGGGGATGGCCGCGCTGATTGCGGGAAACACCGTCGTAATCAAGCCGGCGACGGACACTCCCGCCTCGGTCGTCGCGCTCGCCCGTATCTTCGAGGAAGCGGGCCTGCCGCCGGGCGCATGGAACGTCGTCATGGGATCCGGAGGGGCGGTGGGCGATCCGCTCGTCTCGCACCCCGATGTCAAGGTCGTCTCCTTCACCGGCTCGACGGAAGTCGGCCGCCGCATCTCGGTCGCGTGCGCGCCCACTTTCAAACGGGTCCACCTCGAGATGGGGGGGAAGAACGCGATCCTGGTGATGGACGACGCCGACGTGGAGCTGTCGGTCGAAGGCGCGCTCTGGGGCGCGTTCGGCACGACGGGTCAGCGGTGCACCGCTTCGTCGCGGCTCCTCGTCCACCGCAAGGTTTACGACGCGTTCGTGTCCAGGCTCGTCGACGGAGCGAAGGCACTTCGCGTGGGCAACGGGCTCGAGCCGGGCAGCATCGACGTGGGACCGTGCGTGTCGGAGCGCCAGCGCGAGAGCGTGATGAAGTACATCGAGATCGGGAAGCAGGAAGGGGCAAACCTCCTGTGCGGGGGAGAGAAGCTCGCTTCGGGCGATCTGTCCCGGGGCTGGTTTCTCTCCCCGGCCGTGTTCGCTGACGCCGACGCGAAGATGCGCGTCGCGTGCGAGGAGATCTTTGGCCCGGTGACGACGGTCGTCCCGATCGATTCGCTCGAAGAGGGCATCCGGATCGCCAATTCCGTCCCCTACGGCCTGTCCGGATCCATCTACACGCAGGACGTCAACAAGGCCTTCACCGCCATGCGCGAATTCGAGACGGGGCTCTTCTACGTGAATTCGTCGACGATCGGCGCGGAAGTGCACCTCCCGTTCGGCGGGATGAAGGACACAGGCAACGGGCACCGGGAGGCGGGGATCGCGGGCCTCGACGTGTTCACGGAGTGGAAGAGCATCTACGTCGACTTCTCGGGCAAGCTCCAGAGGGCGCAGATCGACACGCACGAGAGCGCGGACTAAGAAAGAGCCGTCAGCTGTCAGCAGTCAGCAGTCAGCTCTCAGCTCCTCGAATCGAGCGAACACATAACGGATAACTGATGACTCACAACTGAGGATTTCATGATCGTCGGACTGCCGAAGGAGATCAAGGACAACGAGAACCGGGTGGCGCTGGTCCCGGCGGGCGTGCGCGCGCTGACCGGATTCGGCCATGAGGTCGTCGTCGAGCAGGGCGCGGGGGTCGGCTCGGGGATCGCCGACGCCGAGTACGTCTCTGCGGGCGCGAAGATGCTCCCCTCCGCCGACGACGTCTTCGCCCGAGCCGACATGATCGTGAAGGTGAAGGAGCCGGTCGGTCCCGAGTACCGGAGGCTGCGGTCAGGACAGATCCTTTACACCTACCTTCATCTCGCGCCCGCCCGGGAGCTCACATCGATGCTTCTCGAGCGCGGCGTCGCGGGCGTCGCCTACGAGACGATTACCGGCGCCAACGGGTCGCTCCCGCTGCTGACCCCGATGTCGGAGGTCGCTGGACGGATGAGCGTTCACGTCGGCGCCTTCTACCTTCAGAAGAGCAATGGCGGCAGGGGAGTGCTTCTGTCCGGAGTCCCGGGAGTTCCTCCGGCCGACGTGGTCATCATCGGCGGGGGCGTCGTCGGGACCAATGCGGCGAAGATCGCCGCCGGCATGGGGGCTGACGTCACGATCCTCGAGATGTCGCCCGATCGGATGCGGGAGCTCGACGACATCTTCTTCGGCCGCGTCAAGACGGTGGCTTCTAACGCGCAGACCCTGGAAGAGGGCTGCCGGCGCGCGGATCTTCTCGTCGGCGCCGTGCTGATCCCCGGAGCCGCCGCGCCGAAGCTCGTCAGCCGGCACCTGATCTCCCAGATGAAGAAGGGAGCCGTGGCCGTGGACGTGGCCGTCGACCAGGGCGGTTGCTTCGAGACCACGCACGCGACGACGCACTCCGATCCGGTCTACACGGTCGACGGCGTCATCCACTACTGCGTCGCGAACATGCCGGGCGCGGTCGCCCGGACCTCCACCTTCGCGCTGACCAACTCGACCCTGCGCTATGCGCTCGAGCTCGCCAACAAGGGCATCGAGCGGGCGGTCGCGGAGAACCCGCATCTCGCGGCGGGGGTGAACACGTTCGGCGGCAAGCTGACGTATCGGGCCGTGGCGCAGGCCCAGGGTCGTCCGCACACGCCGCTCGCGGAGGCAATTGCGGGGAAGAAGTAGCTGTCAGCTCTCCGTCGGGAAACGGGAAACGAACCGGGGGCCGGTCCCCGATTCAGCGGAACGAACCATTCGTGCCTCGCCATAGAATCTGTCCTCCAGTTCCATAAGGAGGACTTTTGAAGACTCTGCGTGTTCTCTCGGCCGCCCTCTGCGGTCTCTGGATGGCAGGCGCCCTTTGTGCCGCGGCCGCGAAAGTGGGAAAAGACGGGGCGGCCCCGGCTCCGCTGAACAAGCTCTACGAGGGTCTCGAATTCCGCAACATCGGGCCGTTTCGCGGAGGACGCGTCACGGCCGTGGCCGGCGTGCGCGGCGAGCCCCTCGTCTATTACCAGGGGGCGACGGGCGGAGGGGTCTGGAAAACGGTCGACGGCGGCTCCAACTGGCAGCCGATGTCCGATAAGGACTTCAAGACGGGCTCCGTCGGCGCCATCGGGATCGCCGAGTCGGACCCGAACGTGATCTACGTCGGAATGGGCGAGGCGCCGATCCGAGGAAACGTCTCGCATGGCGACGGCGTCTACAAATCGACCGACGGCGGCAAGACCTGGAAGAACGTCGGTTTGAAGAACACCTACCAGATCTCGCGGATCCGGGTGCATCCGAAGAACCCGGACATCGCCTATGTCGCGGCGCTCGGCCACGTGTGGGGCGGCAATCCCGAACGCGGCATTTTCCGCACGAAAGACGGGGGACGGGCCTGGGAGAAGGTCCTCTTCGTGAGCGACAAGGCGGGCGCGTCGGACCTGTGCATGGATCCGAACAACCCGCGCATCCTCTATGCCGGCCTCTGGCAGGTGTCGCGCAAGCCCTGGTCTCTCGAGTCGGGAGGGCCTGAGGGGGGCATTTACCGCTCGATCGACGGAGGGGACACCTGGAAGAAGCTCGCGGGAGGTCTTCCGGAAGGCGTCGTCGGCAACATCGGGATCGCGGTTTCCGGGGCGCGCCCCGACCGGATCTGGGCGATCGTCGAAGCCGAGAAGGGCGGCGTCTACCGAAGCGACGACGGCGGCGAGAAGTGGACGAAGACGAACTCGGAAAACAAGCTGCGGCAGCGCGCCTGGTACTACTCGAAGATCTACGCGGACCCGAAGAACACGGACGAGGTCTACGTCCTGAACACGGGGTTCTACCGGTCCAACGACGGCGGGAAGAGCTTCAATCCGATCCGCGTGCCGCACGGCGACAACCACGATCTGTGGCTCGATCCCGACAACGCGGACCGCATGATCGAGTCGAACGACGGCGGGGCGAACGTGTCATTCAACGGCGGCCGGACCTGGTCTTCGATCATGAATCAGCCGACGGCGCAGTTCTACCGCGTGACCACCGACGACCGGTTTCCGTACTGGATCTACGGGGCGCAGCAGGACAATTCGACGGTTGCGATCGCCAGCCGCGGGCGGGGGAGAGGAATCGACACGAGCGACTGGCACGATGTGGGAGGCGGGGAGAGCGGCTGGATCGCGCCGAAACCGGGAACGACCGGCAACATCGTGTACGCCGGATCCTACGGCGGATCCATCGACCGTTACGACCACACGCTCGGCCAGCGGCGGCAGGTCGTCGCGTGGCCGGAAAACGCGATCGGACAGGCGCCGAAAGACACGAAGTACCGCTTCCAGTGGAACGCGCCGATCGTCATCTCGCCGCACGACCCGAACACGGTGTACCACGGCGCCCAGGTCCTCCTGCGCAGCCGCGACGAAGGACAGAGCTGGGAGGAAATCTCACCGGACCTGACGCGCAACGACAAGGCGAAACAGGCCAAGTCGGGCGGCCCCATCACCAAGGACGACACCGGCGTCGAGGTCTACGACACCATTTTCTACGTCGTCGAGTCGAAGCAGGAGGCGGGCACCATCTGGGTCGGGACGGACGACGGCCTCGTGCAGGTCACCCGCGACGGCGGCAAGAACTGGCAGAACGTGACGCCGAAGGGGATCCCGGACTGGATCCGGATCAACGCGATCGATCTGTCCCCGCACGAAAAGGGCACGGCCTACGTCGCGGCGACGATGTACCAGTTCGACGACTTCCGGCCCTACCTGTACAAGACCTCGGACTACGGGAAGACGTGGACGAAGATCGTGCGCGGGATTCCGGACAACGCCTTCACCCGGGTCGTCCGCGAGGATCCGAGCCGGCACGGCCTTCTGTACGCGGGAACCGAGCTCGGCCTCTTCGTCTCCTTCGACGACGGCGGCAACTGGCAGCCGCTCCAGCTGAACCTGCCCGTGGTCCCGATCGCAGACATGACGATCAAGGACAGGGACCTGATCGTCGCCACCCAGGGCCGGGCGTTCTGGGTCTTAGACGACCTGACCCCGATCCACGAGTACAAGGACGCCATTGCCCGCGAGGGGGTGCACCTGTTTTCGCCGCGGCCCACGGTGCGGATGGGCGGTGGCGGGTTCGGCGGCGGCGAGGACGAGGACGCGACGAACAACGCGCTCGGGAAGAACCCGGCCAACGGCGTGCAGGTCTCCTACTTCCTGCGCTCGAAGCCGAAGGAGAAGGAGATCCTGACGCTCGAGTTTCTGGACGGCGACACGGTGCTGCGGAAGTATACGAGCGAGAAGAAGGACCGCGACCCCACGGACGCTTCGGCCGCGCCCGAGGATGACCGCGCCGACAAGCCGATCGAGCCCAAGGAAGGGTTGAACCGGCTCGTGTGGGACATGCGGATCGTGAAACCGACGCTCGTTCCGAAGGCGATCATCTGGGGAAACAGCCAGGGCCCGCGCGTCGCTCCCGGGAAGTACGCCGTCCGGCTGAAATACGGCGCGGAGACCCTGACGTCCCCCTTCGAGGTGCGGGCGCACCCGGGCGTCTCCGCCTCCGCGGAGGACCTCAAGAAACAGTTTGACCTGTTGCGCGACTCGCGCAACGGGCTGACGGCGGCGCACGAAGCGGTCGCGTCGATGCGCGACGTCCGCGCGCAGGTGAAGGAGATGGGCGACCGCGCCGAAAAGCTCGGCAAGGGCAAGGAGTTGAAGGAGAACGGCAAGACGCTCTCCGACAAGGTGATCGCGCTCGAGAAAAAGCTCGTGAACCCGGATCTGAAGAGCAGCCAGGACGTTCTCAACTTCGCTCCCGCTCTCGACCACCAGTTCGCGGGGCTCGCGGGCGTGGCCTCGAGCTCGGACACCAGGCCGACCGACGCCTCCTGGGTCTATCTGAAGCAGATCCAGGGCAGGCTCGACGGGATCCTCGCGGAATGGAAGACGCTCCAGGAGAAGGATCTCGCGGAGTTCAACAAGGCGGTCCGCGAGAAGGACATCCCGCCGGTCGTGGTCGTGCCTAAGAAGGCGGAGGGCGGCTAGTCCGCCGCTTCCGCTCGCTGCGATGCCTCACGCTGGCGTGTCCACCAGCGTGGGCGCGCCCGAGCGGTATGAGGAAATCGCCTCGATCAGCCGCTCCATGTCGGCGGGAATCGGAGCGACGATCTCGAGCGGCTCGTTCGACTCGGGATGCCGGAACTCGATCCTTTCCGCATGGAGCGCCTGACGGGAAAATGCCCGCAGCGTCTTTTCGAGCCTGGTGCCGCGGATGCGCTCGTAGCGCGGCCGTCCGTACACCGGATCTCCCACGATCGGGAGCCCCGCGGCCGCCAGGTGCACGCGGATCTGGTGCGTTCGTCCGGTGACGAGCCGGCAGCGTAAGAGCGTCAGGCCGCGGTCGAACCACTCCCGCTCGATCTCGAAGAGCGTCTTCGCCGTCCGAATGCCCGCGGGAAGGGTCTGCGCGGCGTCTTCCGCGTCGTCGGCGCGCTCACGACCCCCGGGCGGATAGCTGACAGCGGACAGCTGAGAGCTTTTGAACGCCTTCATCTTCTTGCGGTCGCGCGGATCCCGGCCGATCGAGAGGGTGACGTCGCCTTTGCGGACCCGGGGGACTCCCGCGACGATCGCGAGGTATTCCTTGCGCATCTGCCGCCGCTTCATCTGGCGGGAGAGGGACGTGTGCGCGAGATCCGATTTCGCGACGAGCAGAACGCCGGACGTGTCCCTGTCGAGCCGGTGCACGATGCCGGGCCGGACCTCGCCGCCGATTCCCGCGAGGTCCCGGACGTGGTGGAGAAGCGCGTTGACGAGCGTCCCGGACCCGTGTCCCGGCGAGGGATGCACGACGAGGCCGGGCGGCTTGTCGATCGCGATGAGATGCTCGTCCTCGTAGAGGATCGAAAGGGGGATTTCCTCCGGCTGGATCGCGATCGATCGGGGCTCCGGGACGTCCACCTCGATCCAGTCGCCCGCCTTGACCGGCCGGGACCTGCGGACGGGGGCCCCCGATACCGTCACCGCCCCCTCCTCGATCAGCTTCTGAACTCGGGAGCGTGAGAGGTCCGAGCAGGTTCCGGCGAGAAAGAGATCCAGGCGCGTGCCGGCCGAGGGCTGGCCGACCTGGAAGCGGCGGATCAGCTGCGGACCTCCTGCACCCGGCCGCGACGGGACAGGAGGATCAGCATCCCGACGGACGCGAGCGCGACGAGCAGGCCGATGAACTGCGAGGTGGAGAGCAGGCCCGGCACCACGAAGCCCCGCACGAGGTCGCCGCGCCAGATCTCGAGGATGCCGCGGGTGATCGAGTACAGAAGGAGATAAGTCCAGAACACTTCCCCGTCGAAGGTGCGGCGTTTGTAGAGCCACTGGAGGATCAGGAAGATCACGAAAGCGTTCAGCGACAGATAGAGCTGCGTCGGATGGAGCGGCACGTTGAGCGGAGTCCCGACCGCCTCGTGGGCGAACGGGTCGGTGAAGGTGACGCCGAGAGGTCCCGACGTTTCCTTCCCGTAACAGCATCCCGCGGCGAAGCACCCCCAGCGCCCGATCGCCTCGCCGAGCGCGATCGCGGGCGCCCCCATGTCGGTGACCTTCCAGGCCGGCAGGCGATGTTTGCGCAGATACCAGATCCCCACGGCCGACGCGCAGATGAGTCCGCCGTAGAAGACGCCGCCGGAGCGCAGCACGTCGATCAGGTCCCGGGGCCGATCCATGTAGTGTTTCCACTCGACGATCACGAGCAGGGCCTTCGCGCCGAGGATCGCCGAAGCGAGGAGGTAGAGCGACAGGTCGAAGACCTTCTGTTCGGGGAGTCCCGCGGCCAGCGCTTTCCTGCGCAGGAACCAGGTCGCGGTCAGGTACGCGATCGCGAGGGTGACGCCGTACGTCGGAAGATAGAACGACCCGATGTGAATCAGACGGGGAAACATCGGGTCAGAGCCGGGGCGGTTCGGCAGCGCGAGGCTCCTGGCGGTCCTCGTCCTCGGTGCGCAGCATGTCGAGGAAGAGCAGGCCGACCCCGATGCAGATGGCGGAGTCCGCGACGTTGAACGCGGGCCAGTGATGGCCCGAGATCGAAAAATCGATGAAGTCGACGACGTATCCAAAGCGCACCCGGTCGAGAAGGTTCCCGACGGCGCCCCCGAGGATCAGCGCGAACCCGAGCTGGAGCCGGATGCTCTTGTGCGAAGAGCGCAGGGCGTACGCCGACACGACGAGGAACACGAGCACGGCCACGCTGTTCAGGACGATCGCCTTGATCGAGGAATCGACCGACGCGAAGAGGCCGAACGCTGCGCCGCTGTTGCGGACATAGGTCAGGTCGAAAAGATTCGTGATCACGGAGGCGGATTGGTGGACCTCGAAGGAGCGGGTGATGAGCCCCTTGCTCCACTGGTCGAGCAGGAGAACGCCGAGCGAGACGAGAAAGTAGCCCGTCCGGTAGAGGGCGCTCTCGCGAATCCGGGGAAAGCGCGTCATGCCGGTGTGGCGGCCGTGTCGCGCGCCAGCCCGGAGAGGACTCCCCGGCACCGGTCGCAGAGCCCCGTGGCATCGGCTTCCGATGTGAGCTTCCAGCAGCGATCGCAGCGGCGTCCTGCTGCCTTCGAAAACCGCAGCGCGAGTCCCGGGTAAGCCGCCGAGGGTCGCCAGCCCGGCTCTCCGGCGCCGGCCGAAGCGCCTTCGATCACCGAGGACACGATGAAGAGGTCGGCCAGCGCGGCGCCCGCGAAGCCGGTCGCGGCGCGGTCCGCGTCGAGCGCCATGTCTTTCGTGATGGCGATCGCGCCCTCGAGCGACGAGCCGATCGTCTTTTCCCTGCGAGCCTCTTCGAGCACGGTCGAGACCTCCTCGCGCAACGCCATCAGTCGCCCCCACGCAGCCTCGGCGGCGGGGTCTCCAGCCGCATCGTCCAGGCTCTCGAAACGCGCGAGGTGCACGGATTCTTCCTTCGCGCCCGGAAGGGCCTGCCAGACCTCTTCGGCGGTGAACGGAAGGACCGGCGCCGAGAGGGTGGCGAGAGCCCGGGCCATGCGATGCAGGGCCGTCTGCGCGGAGCGCCGTTCGAGGGAGCCCGGGGCGGACGCATAGAGCCGGTCCTTGATGACGTCGAGGTAGAACGCCGAGAGGTCCGACGAGCAGAAATTCAACAGGGCGTGGTAGATGAGGTGGAACTCGTAGGTCTCGTAGGCGGCGGTCAGGCGGCGGGCGAGCCGCGCTGCGCGGGACAGGATCTCGGAATCGAGAGGCAGCAGGCGCGCGGCGGGGACCGCGTCGGCCGCCGGGTCGAAGTCGTAGAGGTTCGAGATCAGGAAACGCTCTGTGTTCCGGATCTTCCGGTAAGCCTCGGCGCACCGCGAGAGGATCTCCTCCGAGATCGGCTGGTCTTCCCGGTAGTCGACCGACACCACCCAGAGCCGCAGGATGTCGGCGCCGTACTTCCGGATGATCTCCGCCGGCGCAACGATGTTCCCGAGCGATTTGGACATCTTGCGCGCGTCGACATCCAGGGTGAACCCGTGGGTAATGACCCCGCGGTAGGGTGCCTCGCCGAACAGCGCGACGGAAGTGAGCAGCGAGGACTGGAACCAGCCCCGGTGCTGGTCGTGACCCTCGAGGTAGAGGTCGGCGGGCGGTCCCGGCCGGGACGTGACCAGCTCGGGCCACTCCCCGGACCGGAGGACAGCGAGGTGCGAGACCCCGGAGTCGAACCACACGTCGAGGATGTCGGATTCCTTTTCGAACTCGGTGTAGCCGCGCCGGTCCGCCCCTTCCGGCAGGAAATCCGTGCCGGGACGGGCGTACCAGGCATCGCCGCCCTCTTCCAGGAAGACCTCGACGACGCGATCGAAGAAGCGGCGCTGCTCGTCGGGAGATTCCTTCCACGGGTAAACCTCGCGCCGCTCGCCGTCTCTCATGGCGTACAGCAGGGTGATGGGCGATCCCCAGCGCCGCTGGCGCGAGATCACCCATTCGTGCCGGTTCTCGACCATTCCGGCGATGCGGGCCTCGCCCCACGCCGGAAACCAGCGCACCTTCGCGACGGCCTGGAGCGCCGCGGCCCGGACATCGACGTCGCCCGTGTCGAGCCGGACGAACCATTGGACGGTGGCGCGGAAGATCACGGGCTTCTTGCAGCGCCAGCAGTGCGGATAGTCGTGGCGGAAGCCCGTGTCCGCATGCAAAAGAGCCCCCGCCGCGGAGAGGTCCTGCACGATCTCCGCGTTGGCCTCGAGGACCTTTTTTCCCCGGTACTTCTCGACGGTCGTGTAGCGCCCCGCCTCGTCCACCGGCGAAAGGATCGGCAGGCCCTCGCGTTTGCCCGTCAGAAAGTCGTCCTCGCCGTGTCCGGGCGCGGTGTGGACGAGCCCCGTCCCCGTGTCGGTCGTGACGTAGTCGGCGAGGACGATGCGAAACGCGCCCGCTTCCTCCCCGGCCGCCATCTCCCCGCGCATCTCCCGCGCCAGCGGATGCCTGTATCGCAGCCCCGCGAGGCTCGATCCGGGCACCCGGGCGCGCTCGGAGACCTCCGCCCATCCCGCGGACTTCGCGACGGCCGCGACGAGCGGCTCCGCCATGACGAACAGCCGCCCCGAGGCCTCGACGAGCGCGTACGCGACGTCAGGGTGCGCCGCAATCGCGACGTTGGACGGAATCGTCCACGGAGTCGTCGTCCAGATCACGGCCGAAATTTCGCCGTGTCCGGAAAGAGCGGACTCCGGGAGCGCGAAGGCCTTCGCGACGGCGGCCGGATCCGTGAACGGGAACGCGACGAAGATCGCCGTGTCCTCCCGGGACTCGTACTCGAGCTCCGCCTCGGCCAGGGCGGTCTGGTCCGTGAAACACCACCGCACGGACTTCAAGGCCTGCGTCACGAGGTTTTTCCGGTAGAAGTCGCCGAATGCGCGAGCAATCTCGGCTTCGTAGGACATAGCCATGGTCGCGTACGGGCGGTCCCACGCGCCGCCGACTAAGAGGCGCTGGAACTGTTCGCGCTGCACGTCGATGAACTTCGCCGCGTACTCGCGGCAGGCCTTCCGAATCGCCAGCGCGTCCATCTCACGCTTCTTCGAGCCGAGCTTCTTGTCGACCTGCTTCTCGATCGGGAGTCCGTGGCAATCCCAGCCGGGCACGTAGGGCGCGTCGTAGCCAAGCATCGTCCGGCTGCGGACGATGAAGTCCTTCAGGATCTTGTTCAGGGCGTGGCCGATGTGGATGTCTCCGTTGGCATACGGAGGCCCATCGTGCAGGATGAACTTCTCCCGGCCGCGCGACGCCTCGCGAATCCGGCCCTCGAGGTCCATCGCGGTCCAGGCCGCGAGGCGCTCGGGCTCCCGCCGCACGAGGTCCGCCTTCATGGGGAAGTCAGTGCGAGGCAGGTTGAGCGTCGCCTTGTAATCGGCCTTGGAATCGGCCTTATCGTCGGGACCGTCGGTCATGTGTTCGTTCTCTCGAAGCGCGGAAGCTTAACCCGGATCATTCGCCGCAGCCGGGCGCGAACTGGCGGCCGGTCAGCGGGCGCAAGAAAAGACGCGGCGTCCTTTCCGCGCAAGCGCGCGGGGCGCCGCTAGGGAGCCGGGTCGCGCGTCGTCAGGGCGACGATGGCGGCGGCGAGATCGCCGGTGTGAGTGATCGTGACTTCCATCTCGTAGACCCCGAGTGCGTCGGCGCGCGCGAGCGCGCGGCCCGACAGCTCGAGGCGCGGTTTGCCGCGCGCGTCCCGCCGGACGGCGATCTCCCGGAAGGCGAGGCCGCGCCATCCGGTTCCGAGCGCCTTCATCGCCGCTTCTTTCGCGGCGAACCGGCCCGCGACGTGCTCGGCGAAGGCATGCGGCTGGCGGCGGCCCCTGTGGATCTCGCCCTCGGCGAAGACCCGGGACAGGAACCGTTCGCCGAAGCGCTCGAGCACGGCCGCCACGCGGGACACCGGGGTCAGGTCGAGCCCCAGAAGGAGGCTCACGGGCGCAGCCCGAAGAACCGGACGATCCGGTCCGCGAGGGCGATGCGGCCGGGGGCCCGATCCGCTTCCTCGCGGGCCGCGTCGAAGGCGCTGGCCGCGCCGCGACGCCTCTCCGCGATCACCGCGTCCAGAGCGCCGCAGAGGCTCGGGTTCTGCCGCAGGATCGGTTCGATGGTTTTTTTCTCGATCTCGACGAGCACGGTTTCGGAAAGCGCGCGAACCGTCGCCGTTCTCGGTTCCCCGGTCAGGAGGCTGATCTCGCCGAACGCGCTTCCGGCTTCCAGGACCGCCAGGTGTCGCGTGTCCCCGGCGGCCCCGTGAATGGAGACGCCGAGCCGGCCGGACGCGACGATGAACATGGACGAAGTCTGGTCGCCTTCCCGCACGACGATCTCGCCCGGCGCGTAGCGCCGTTCGATAGCGCCTTCGGCGATCCGCGCGCGCTCGGCGTCTGAAAGGGGCGCGAACAGATCGAGCCCGGCGACGGCGGGCTCGACGAGCGCCCCTCGCGACTCGGCGGGGACCAGGCCGCCCGCGTACTGGTACTGACGGATGAACGGCATGGGGATGTGGAGGCCGGCGCGGTGGAGCGCGTACCAAACCCGCTCGCGGACGGCGGAGTCCACTTCGAGATAGTTCGAATAGTCCTCGAGCCAGTACCGCAGCTCGTACACGACGCTGTAGGCCTCGAAGCTCTTCATGTAGGCGCGCCGTTCGGGATGGGACGCCACCCCGGCCAGGCCGCGTATCGCGGATTCCAGAGTCTCGCGCGCCATCACCGGCGAGGCGTCGTACTCGAGGCCGACCCGCAGAAACCGGGCGACGGGCCGCCCTCCGCGCGGGAACACCTCCAGGCGGTCGCGGCCCGCGACGCTGTTGGGCACGAGTAGAAGGTTGCCTTCGACGGTCCGCAGCTTCATCGCGCGCCAGGAAAGCTCCTCGACCGTCGCGAAGGACTCTCCCGACCGCACGACGTCGCCCACGAAGAGCGTCTTTTCGATGTGGAGCGCGAGCCCGGCGAAGAGGTTTCCGAGAGTGTCCTGAAGGGCAAGACCAATGACGGCGGTGATGATCGCTGAGCCCGTCAGGATCGGCAGGGCGAAGCCCGGGACGAGCGCCTTGACGACGATCGACACCGCGATGCCGAAGAGGACGAGCGAGACGAGCTGGCGGAGAAGGCTCGGCGCGGCCACCTGGCGGCGAAGACGAAACGCCAGATCGAAGACGGCGTAGTCGAGAAAGCGTGTGACGACGAGCGCGCCCGCGATCCATATCGCGAGCCGGCCCCAGTCGGTCCCCGACGCATTGACCGCCTCGACGCGGAAGGTCCGCAGGAGAAGCACCCCCAGGACCACCGCCGCGAGAAGGGTCAGCGGCCCGGTCAGCCGGCGGACGATGATCGGAACGCGGGACTGCGGAATCCGGAACGCGCCCGTCAGGCGGTCCGCCATTCCCCGGCGCTCGGTCATCGGCGGCGATCCGTCATCGCTGGGCGATCCGCCGCGCGACGGCTCCCGGATCGGAGGCCTCCTGGAAGAGGCGGATGCCGGCGACGCCGGAGATCCGGTCGCGGTACGGCTCGAGCATGTTCAGATTTTCCTCGGAGATCCCGCCAATGGCGAAGACCTCGGAGCCGTGTTCCCGCGCGGGCGGAAGATCGGCGAGCGCCTCGGGCCCCAGAGGCTCGCCGAAGGACGCCTTGGACGGCGTCGAAAACACGGGGCCGATGACGACGAGGTCCGCGCCCCCGGAGATCGCTTCCGCCGCCCCGGCGGCCGAGTGCGTCGAGACTCCGACGCGGAAACCGCGCGGCGTGTTGGCCCGCACCCGCGGCAGCGGAAGGCCGTCGGAGGGCAGATGCACGCCCACCGCGCCGGCGGCGAGCGCGAGATCGAACCGCCGGTTCACGTAGAGGGGAACGTCCGGGCCGAGCGCCCGGCGCGCCGCGGCCGCCCAGGCCAGCGTCTGCCGGTCGGCCGTTTCCTTCTCGCGCAGCTGCACCGTCAGGAGCGGCGCGCCCTCCAGGCTTTCGAGCACGCCTTCGAACCTCTCGTCGGAGATTGCCCGCCGTTCTGTGACGTAAAGGGCCTTCACGGCCTCTCCCCGGACGCGGGATCGTGGGCCTCGGAAACCCGGTCGAAGGGCCGGCCCGCTACGGGAGGCTCCAGAGACCTCGCGAGGCCGCGAATGTCGGCGAGACCCGCGAAGAGATGAACGAGGCCGAGCCCCGACACGAAACCCCGGAAGAAACCGGACGAGGAGATTCCGAAGGTCGGCCTGTGCGCGGGGAACCACGGATGCAGAAGAAGGTACACGCCGACGGCCGTGCAGTAGAAGACGAACAACGCGCTCGCGAGGAGCGATGCGAGGCGGCCGGTCATCGAGTA
>JBDUBP010000050.1:0-21933 GCA_040004075.1 Acidobacteriota bacterium
CGGCCGCCCTCGCGAAAGAAAGCCCGCATCACCTCCGCGCAGGAGTCGCGTCCGGCGGCGTCGTCGCCGACGTTGAACGTGATCCAGCTGCCGAGGCCGACGAGCGGCAGCGTTTCCCCGGAAGAAGGAATGGCCCGCGTCAGGATCGGTCCCGGGTGACCGGGCGGAGAATCGGGGAGCGCGGCGGCGCGCCCGGAACCGAGGACCGACGACGCCGCGGCGGCGCCGGCGGAGGCCAGGAAAGCGCGGCGGGTCAACCTGTTCGTGTCTCGCATCGGAACCTCCGATCGATTTTCCTGAACCAGGAGGCGCGACACTCCATTTCCGCGAGCGCCGGGCCGATCCCTGCGAGCGGTGAACCGGAGGAAATTCTCGTCCGGCCGCGGAAACCGTTGGGCCGGCGGAAACCTGTTTTCGCAAGATTCTGACAGCCGTCCGGCGCGGCGATTGGTGAAAGTCGTCGACGGCCGCGCGTTCAACGGACGGTTCTGGGTCTTCTACGGCGCGCTTTCGGACGTCGATTACACGGTGACGGTCTTCGACACGGCGACCGCGGCCACGAAGACGTACACGAACGCGGGCGGTACGGTCGCGAGCGTCGCCGACACGAACGCGTTCTAGCGGTCCGCTCTCCTCAAGCTCCGCTCCCTCCGCTCGCTCTGCTCCTCCGCTCCCTCTCCCCGCGCGCCGGGGGCGGAGAGCGGCCCGCCTGAGTCGTCTACAATGTGGCCCGCTCTCACCGAAAAATGACGCTCACCGCCGGCTCGCGCCTCGGCCCCTACGAGATCCTCGCGCCTCTCGGGGCCGGGGGGATGGGCGAGGTCTACCGCGCGCGCGACGAACGTCTCCGCCGGGAAGTGGCGATCAAGGTGCTTTCTTCGGACCTCTCCGGAGACCTCGATCGCCGCAAGAGGTTCGAGCAGGAGGCGCGGTCGGCATCGTCGCTGAACCACCCGAACATCGTCACGATCTACGACATCGGGACATCCGGGGACGTCGTCTACATCGCGATGGAGCTCATCCAGGGCCGCACCCTTCGCGACCTGCAGAACGACGGCCCGCTTTCGACGAAACGCCTGCTCGACGTGGCGTTTCAGCTCGCCGACGGGCTCTCCAAGGCGCACGCGGCCGGGATCGTCCATCGCGACCTCAAGCCCGAGAACGTGATGGTGACCAAAGACGGCGGGGTCAAGATCCTCGACTTCGGTCTCGTCAAGCTCCTGCCGCAGGACGGCATCGGGGACGACAGCGCCACCGCGATCGAGGAGACGAGGCCGGGGACCGTGCTCGGCACCGTCGGATACATGTCGCCCGAGCAGGCGAGCGGCAGGCCCGCGGACTTCCGGTCGGATCAGTTTTCCCTCGGATCGATCTTTTACGAGATCGCGACCGGCAAGCGCGCCTTCCAGCGGGCGACGACCGCCGAAACCCTGACGGCGATCATCCGCGAAGAGGCGGAGCCCGTCGGAAGAGTGAACGCGAGCGTCCCGGCACCATTTCGATGGCTGATCGAGCGGTGCCTCTCGAAAGACCCCGAGGGCCGGTACGCGTCGACGCGGGACCTCGCCAGCGACCTTCGAAGCATCCGCGAGCATCTCTCCGAGGCTTCCGTCTCCGGGGAATCGGCCGCACCCGGAGCCGGCGCGGCGATCGGAGGCGCCGCCCCCGCGCGCCGCCGGCGCCGGGTCCTGCGCCCGGTCCTGACGGCTGCCGCGATTCTCGCCGCGGCCGGCGCCGGCATGTGGATCCAGAAACGCTTCAACCGCGCGGTCCCGCCCTCGTACCAGCAGATCACCTTCGGCAGCGGCACGATCCGCTCCGCGCGGTTCGCTCCCGACGGGCAGACGATCGTCTACAGCGTCGCATGGGACGGCAATCCGCTGAAGCTCTTTTTGAAGCATCCGTCGAGCCCCGACTCGCTGCCTCTCGAGCTGCCGAGCTCGAACCTTCTCGGGATTTCTCCGACCGGGGAAATGGCGGTCGCGCTCGACTGCCGGTCGACCCATCCGGGCGTCTGCAGCGGCACCCTCGCTCGAGCGGCCCTGACGGGAGGGGCGCCGCGCGGCGTCGCCGAGGGGATCCAGGAAACGGACTGGGCGGCCGACGGCGACCGCTTCTTGGTCGTCCGGGACGTCGAGGGCAAGGCGCGCATCGAGTATCCGATAGGAAAGGTCATCTATCAGAACGCGGGACACATCAGCTACGCTCGGCTCTCTCCCCGGGGCGACCGCATCGCGTTTCTCGATCACCCGTTCCCGCTGGACGACGCGGGCACGGTCGCGGTCGTCGACCTCGAGGGGAAGAAAACGACGCTCACCGGGAAGTGGGCGAGCGAGCACGGGCTCGCCTGGGCGCCGTCCGGCGAGGAGGTCTGGTTCACGGCGACCGAGGCCGGCGCCAATCGCTCGTTGTATGCGGTCGATCTGGCCGGACACCTGCGCGTCGTCACGCGCGTGCCGGGCGGCCTGAAGCTGCACGACATCGCCAAGAGCGGCCGTGTCCTGCTCACGCGCGAGAGCCCGCGCGTCGGCATCCGGGGAATGCTCAAGGGAGATACCAGAGAGCGAGACATGTCCTTCCTCGACTATTCGTTCGCCGCGGACCTGGCCGCCGACGGCTCCACGCTGCTGTTCGACGAAGAAGGAGAGGCGGGAGGAGCGAACTACACCGTCTTCCTGCGCAAGTCGGACAACTCGCCGGTCGTCCGTCTCGGGGAAGGCAACGCGCTCGGGCTGTCTCCGGACGGTAAGTGGGCTCTCTCGATCATTCCCGTCCCCAACGCTCCGCTCATGCTGCTGCCGACCGGAACGGGCGAGCACAGGAAGATCCCGCTCTCGGGAATCTCCGCCGAACAGGGAGCCGCGTGGCTGCCGGACAGCCAGAACGTTCTCTTCGGAGGAAGCGAGCCGAACCGCGGCGTGCGGCTCTACCTGCAGAACCTGGACGGATCGAAAGCTCGAGCGGTTACGCCGGAGGGTGTGACGACGGCCCTGCCGGGGTTCGCGGTCAGCAACGACGGCAAATGGGTGGCCGCGATCGGAGCGGACCACAAGGGCGCGATGTTCCCGCTCGACGCCGGAGCCGCCACCACCGCCCCCCGGCCCGTGCCTGGCGTGGCGCCCGGAGAGTTCCCGCTGCGGTTCTCGCCCGACGACAAATTCCTGTATCTCTGGAAGCGCGGGGACGTTCCTGCGCGCGTCGCGAGGCTCGAGGTCGCGACGGGCAAGCGGGAGCTCTGGAAGGATCTTCTTCCCGCGGACCCCGCCGGCGTCGAGAGGATCTCGAACGTGCTGATCGCCCCGGACGCGAAGTCCTACGTCTACTGCTACGCGCGGCTGCTCTCGGACCTCTTCGTCGTCGAAGGACTGAAGTAGCACGGCCCTTCAATCGGCGCGATGAAACCGCTCTTCGGAGCCATCCTCCTCGCGGCAGCGGCTTTCCTAGGAGGGCGCTGGTACGCGGGCTGGCGCGCGGAGACGGAGGTCGAGCGTTTCGCGGAGGCCTGGACGCGCGGCGACAGGATCGAAGCCGCCAGGCACGGCGAGCCGGAAGTCGTGGAACACGCTCTCGCGAAACGCGCCGGGGGAGAGGGCCGGGGTGAGGGGCGGCGCTAAATCTGTGAAGCGATGCCGAGAACAGGGCTCGCTTGCGGTGACCCCGGCGCGCCGGGGGAGAGGGCGGGGCGACGGGCGACACTCATCCGGCGTCCGCGAAGCCGGGAGACAGGGAGATACGTTGTCGCCCGATAGCCGGAATGGCCGTGCGCCGGTCCTCGTTGGCGGACCTGGGAGCCTGTCCATGACCCTGAGCGGCCGCGCCCGGTGACGGAAAACATCCTGCCGGCGGAAGAGCCTCGTCCCGCGGACGCATCTCCGTCCGGGCAGCCCCCGCGCAAGCCCGGCCGCCGCTTCGACCGTTCCATCGTCGAGGGACCGATCGGCTCCGCGGTCTGGCGTCTCGCGTGGCCGACGATGCTGCAGAACGTCATCGCGGGCCTTCAGGGCATCGTTGATCACGCGATGGTCGGCCATTACGTCGGATACATCGGCAACGCGGCGATCGGCGTGAGCTGGCAGATCGTCATTGTCGTCATCGTCTTCATCAATTCCCTGTTCACGGGAATGGCGGTGCTCGTCGCGCGCTTCGCGGGAGCCGACGAGCCGGAGAAAGTGAACCGGGTCGTCTACCAGGCGTTTCTGACCGCGATCGGCCTGTCCGCCGTGATGGCGGCGGTCGGCTACTTCGCCGCGCCCGCGCTGCTCGGCGTCATACACGCCGCGCCGGAGGTGCAGCGCGAGGCGCTCCCGTTCCTGCGCGCGATGTTTCTGGGGATCGTGGGGATGATGCTCTTCTACATGCTGAGCGGCGCGTTCCGGGCCGCCGGCGACACGAAGACCCCGCTGCGGCTCGGGATCGCGATGACGGTGCTGACCGTCCTGTTCAACATCCTCCTCATCCCTCGCCTCGGAACGGTCGGGGCCGCGTACGGCACGATCGCGAGCAGCACGCTCGTCGCCGCCTGGGGTATCTGGAGGCTCTTCACCCCGCGATCGGTGATCCATTTTCCGCGCGAAATGACACTGAAACCCGACTTCACGATCATCAGATCCCTTTTCCGCTTCGGCCTGCCGAGCGGCGTGCAGGGCATCGCGATGAACATCGCGGGCGTGCTGCTGCTGCGCTTCATCGGATCGCTCGCGCACAGCGCGGCGGCGCAGGCGGCCTTCGCGGTGGGATACACCGAGCTCTTCTCTCTGATCACGTGGACTTCGGTGGGACTGATGGGAGCCTCGGCGACAATCGCGGGCCAGAACCTCGGAGCCGGCCACCCCGATCGGGCGATCCGCGGCGTGGCGGTCGCGTCCCGCATCGGGCTCGGCGTCGCGGTGGTGATAGGCGGCCTCTTCCTGCTGGTCCCGAGCCTGCTCCTCGGGATCTTCGGCATGACGGAACCGCTCGTCACTTCGATCGGAACGCAGCTCCTCCGCTACCTGAGCGTGTCCGGCCTCTTCATCACGGTCGCCTTGAGCTACACGGGCGGCCTGCAGGGCAGTGGCGACACGAAGAGCCCGCTTTACATCTCGATCGTTTCCCAGATCGCGATCCCGATCGGCCTCTGCACGGTGCTCCAGTCGATGCGCCCGCTTCAGCCTGCCGACATCTGGCTGGCGATCGTGCTGGGCCACATGACGCGCGCTCTCCTGAGCTTCGTGCGTTTCCGGCAGGGCAAGTGGCGGCACATCGCGGTCGACATCGGGCGCGCTCCGGGCTAAGAGAGCAGGCGAGCTTCCTCCGCCCCGGGAGCGCGTCCGGATCCGGGATGTAGGATGGTTCCGCTCTCGGGGAGGGAGCGCCTGTCCTACATCGCGCGAGAGGCCCGATCGCCCTGCTCCTGGTGATTTGCCTCGGGATTCCCGCTGCACGGGCCCAGAACATCGTCTTCCCTCCCCCTGCCGCGGACGCGGCCTCGGCGGCGGCGGGCTTCGACGAACGGGCGCGCGCCATCGTCGCCTACAACGCGTGCGGCCGCGAGCTCGACTACTCCGCGCTGCGCAAGGAGATGGCGGGCGGCGAATACGAGAACCAGGGAGAGGGATTCACCGGCATCCTGATCGCCAAGATCGCCTGGTTGACCGATCCGCGCTACGTGCACTCCCCGTGCGAGCACGAAATGATCGTGCCGAGGCCGAAGCTCGACGATGGGACATTCGCCTATCCCTCCCTCCAGGACTTCGTAAACGACAAGCTGGGCGCCTGGGGCGATCCGGCGACGCCGACGCGCTGCTCCGCGGGCACGAGCCTGGTCGTGCCCCGCGAAGATCAGATGACGATCAAGTTCAAGGTGGACCGGGCGTGCCTCAAGCAGCAGGTCAACGAAGGCATCCGCGCGATGGAGAAGACCTCCCAGATGGGCACGGACGGGCTCCACTGCGTCGAGAACGATCCGACCCTTATCTCGGGCGCGATCGCGCGAAAGGGCGACTTCGACGTGGTCGTGCGCGACGTGGTCCGCATCCTCTCCATGGGGACGAGGCCGCGGCAGGAAGTCCTGGAGCCGGAGACCGTGACGCACATGTACGGGCATCTGCTGGCCGCCCGCGGCCCCGTGTCGCCCGCCGAATACTCGATGGTCTCGGACTGCCACGATCCGGCGGGCGACGAGCTCGGCACTCCCGAGGACTATGCGGACCGCGAGTCCTGGTACAACGAGGCCCTCCAGACCCTCTCCGACATCTTCAAGTGGCTCTTCAACCTGCCGATCCGGCTTCTCGTCACCGGCCTCGTCAGCGGCGTCAGCCTCGGAATCGCGCCTTTTCTGCTGGCCGCGGGCGTCGACCCCACGCAGCTGATCCTTCCGCACTGGGACATCACAGTCGGCGAAACCGAGAATCACCGCCTCATGATCGAGACCTCGAAATATCTCACCAACGCCGCGATCATCCGCGAGTTGAAGCGCATCGACCACGACAACGTCTCCGACATCGAGGAGTACCAGACCGGGGTTCGCAACTGGCTTCTGCACACGCTCCAGCAGATCGCGGTGCACGATTTCTCGGAATACAATGCGCGCCCCTATACGCGCTACAGCCTGAACGCGATCCTGAACCTCTACGAGTTCGCCGAGGACCCGGCCCTGCGAACCGCCAGTCAGATCGTTCTGGACCTCTCGGCCGCCAAGTTCGCGGCGGCGAACAACCGCGGCCGCCGGGTCGTGCCGTTCCGGCGCCTTTCGGAGTATGACGCGAAGGGCCTGTACGAGTTCGTCCAGGGCTCCGATCACGAAGTCGTTCGCTCCGTCGTGCTTTCGGGCCAGACGCAGCTGCTGCCGCTCGGGATCGACCGGGAGGGAGCGAAGAGCATGGTGTATCCGGCGGTGAGCTCCTATCGACTGCCGGCGGCGGTGCAGGAGACGGCCGTGGATCGCCACAAGGGACCGTTCGCTCAGGAAATCCGCCATACGAGCGTTGAGGGGTATTTCTCTTCCCCGTCGTTTACGATGAGTCTCGGCGGCGTCAGGACTCCGGCGGCGCTCAACTTCTACGGCAACGAGAGAGGCGTGGACCGGGGCGTCGCCATGCCGACCTGCATCATCCCGACCATCGGCGGTTGGACGCCGGAGGATCTCTTTTCGTTCGCGGGCATCGGCAAGGAGGATGAGCGTTCGAGCAACATCTGCGGGTGGAAGGGGTTCATCTGCGGCGTCAACCCGCGCTTCTCCGCGTTTCTCTCCTGCGCTTTCGCGGGCGGCGAGACGACGTCGAGCGGCCCGGACTTTTCGTTCTTCAACACGGCGCGATGCCCCGGCCAGACGCCCGGACGCAACTTCTATCTCGCCTCGATGACGCGGCGCTGCGGCGGCGCGACGTGCGGCGAGGGGAGGGACTGGGGCCTGATGGAAGCCGTCGAGGCGCCGAACGCGGTCCCCGGCAACGACGCGTTCTTCGAAGGCTTCCGGCAGCGGCGGCGCGCGGCGATGGCGGCCTCCAACGTGGATGCCAGTGGAATCGGGACCTACGAGAGCGCGTCGGGCGATCTGATCCAATATCAGATCCAGCCTGGACTCGCCTCCGTTCTGGCTATCAACGGGTCTCCCCGTCCGGCCTTCGCGACGAAAGGCCAGGTGTTGAATTCGGACGGGGCGGGTAAGGTCTTCATCACGAGCCCGTTCACGAGCTCCCGGGTCGAGATCGACTTCACCGACGTCAACAACCCGAAACGCGCGGCTTTTCCGCCATGAGGATGCGGGCCTCCGCCGTCTTCGCCCTCCTTCTGCTCGCTCGAACGGGGGCCGCGCAAACGCACGTCAACCGGTGCGTGAACGATAAGGATCCCGTTCCCGGACGCATGGATCTCGACAGGGCGATTGCGGGGGGCGGCCGCATCGTCTTCGACTGCCCGCCGAACACATCCATTCGCATGACGGCCGGCCACACGGCCCCGGCCGGCACCCTCATCGACGGCGGCGGCAACGTGACGCTCGACGCGCATGGAATCCAGATCACGATGTTCTGGGCGCCGTCGGGGGATTTCGCTCTGGCCAACATCACGATCCAGAACGCGGCCCAGTTCCATCTCGCGCTCGGCCGCCTCGGCTCCGTGATTCATTCGTTCGGGGACGTCTCCCTGGACAACGTAACGATCTCCGGCAGCGAGAGCCCCATCCACATCGGGGGCGGCGGCCGCATCACCGGCAGCCGCTTTCTCGGGAATCAGGGACTCGCGGTGAGTATCCGGGGGGAAGCGCATGTGGAGCAGTCGACCTTCATCGGCAACCAGACGGGCCTTTCCGTGGGCCTGGGCACCGTCCACAAATCTTTCTTCGGGCAGAACACGTCCGGGGCGCTGCGGGTGGCTTTCCCGGCGGGGGAGGTGAGGATCATCGCGGCGACCTTCGACGCCAACGACGGCCAGGGCGCGATCCTTCTGTCGCAACGCTCCGCCGGCGGTGCGGCGGGCGTCGTCGTCATCCGGCGCTCGACCTTCACCAACAACCACCATTCCTTCGCCGGCGGCGCGATCAACGTGTACGACAACACGGTGGACGCTCCGATTTCGGTCCGGGCCACGCTTCAGCGATTTCCGCCCGCCCGTTTCGTGCTCGCGTACGACCGGTTCGCCGGCAACGGCGGGCGGAGCGGCGGAGCCATCCGCGCCGATCTCGGGCACACGGCCGGGATGGTCGTCCAGGGGGGGACGTTCACCGGCAACGTCGGCCAGGAGAGCGGCGGGGCGATCGCGTGGGAGGGCGGCTCCCTTCTGGTGACGCACAGCGTTCTGAAATCGAACCGGACGGCCGGTCAGGGCTCCGCGCTTTTCGCGCAGAGCCTTCACGCCGGCGCGCGGTGGACCGTCGCCAACAGCCTGATCGTCGAGAACGTCGGCCCGGCCCAGGGAGGCGCCGTCGAGGCCGGTCCGGCCTCGCTCGTCAACGTCACGGTCGCGAAGAACGAGGGATTCGGAATCGTCGGGACCGGGGCCTCGCGGCCCGCGATCTCCAACGCGATCCTCTCGGAGAACACCGCGGGCAACTGCCGCGGGCTGGACGCGGCCGCGTTCCGCGGCGGGAATCTGCAGTTCGGCAGGAACGATTGCCCCGGCGTGGCTCTCGCCAACCCGTACCTCGACGCCCTCTACGTGCCCGTCGGAGGAAGCCCCGCTCTGACCCTGGGAGACGTCGGCATCTGCCGGGCGGCGCCGGTCTCGCGAACCGACATCGTCTTCCAGTCGCGCGGCGCCCTCGAATACTGTGCGCTCGGCGCCTTCGAGAGCCCGCCCATCCGGCGGATCCCCAGGCGTCGAGAAGAGCGGTAGCGCCATGCGACGTTCACGAGCTTTCCGGCGCGTGGTTGCGGCGCTCCTGTTCGGCCAGATCGCCGCGGCGCCGGCGGCGCGCGCGGACTCCGCGAAGGATTTTCTGCTCGCGGCGTTCGCGGCCGAGCAGGCGGCCTCGCACAAGAGGACGACCCTCACTTACACCCGCGGCGCGGAGCAGACGAAATACGTGATCGAGCGGATCCTCCCGGACCGCGTGCGAGTCGTGAAGCGCGGCCCGGCGGGGGAGCAGGAGGTCGTCATCATCGGCGCGCGGATGTACCAGAAGGCGAATGGCGCCTGGCGGATGACGTCGGCTCCGGTGCCGGTGGACCTCCTGCCGTCGCCTGTCGATCTGTTCCGGAACCGGCTCGATCAGGTGACGGAAGGGTCCCGCACGCGGGAGGACGGCGTTTCGTTGCGGTCGCTTCAGGCGACGATCACGTGGACCTCCGCGGTCAGCGAGAATTCCGGAACGCTCCAGTTCAAGGTCGAGGCGGTGTCGAAGCGGCCGCGCCGCATGTCTTTCAAAGGCCAGTGCGGAGGAGCTCCATGCGTCTTCAGTCAGACGTTCGCGTACGGCAAGGCCATCTCGATCGAACCGCCGATCTGAGCGCGCGGTCGGTGCCCCTCCCCGCGTGCCGGGGGGTGCTGTGCTCGGCATCTTCTTCCGGATGAGTCCTGCCCCTCACCCCGGCCCTCTCCCCGGCGCGCGGGGAGAGGAAGCGGGAGGGAACGGACAGGCCCGCCCCGCTAACCGGCCTTCTTGCCCGCGCCCGCCTTCGCCTTCGTCCGAACGAACGCGTAGTTCTGGTTGGGCAGCGAGTTGAACTCTGCCGCCTGCTTGCAGAGATCCGCCGCCTTCGCTGCGTCGCCCTTGCCCTGGTAGGCCTGGCAGAGTCGATAGAGGTCCTGAGGATTCTGCTGGTTGGCCTGCTGCAGCTCGGCGATCGCCTTGTCGTAGTCCTTTTCGGCGAGCGCGATGATGCCGTCGAGCTCGTGGACGTTCTTCACCTGGAACGGGTTCTTCGAGCTGGCGGAGCTTTTGCGAAACTCCTCCGCCTCCTTCTTCGCCCCGGCGAAATCCTTCTTCGCGAGCGCGACGCGAGCGAGGTTGAAGTGGTGCGCGAGCTTCGCGTTCTCCTTGACCTCGGCGGACAGGGTCGATCCCTCGACCAGCTTGACGCCTTCGTCGAACTCCGTCTTCGCCGCGTCCGCTTTCCCCATCGAGAGAAGGATGTTGCCCTTCAATCCCCGGTCGAACGCCATCGCCGGCACGTCGTTCGTCGTCTTGCCAAGGGCGTACTGCGCGTCGACGTCCGCCGCCGCCTTCGCGAGGTTCCCGCCGTCCAAATAGACGACGGTCCGCGCGAACATCGCCGTCCGTTTTTCTCCGTCGTTCCTCGCCTTCTTCGACAGCTGCGCGAGCTCCGCCACCGCGCCGTCGGGCTTGCCCGAGTACAGGAGGGCCATGGCGATGCCCTGGTGTGCGTTCACGAAATTGGGCTCGATGGCAAGCGCCTTGCGGTACTGGGTGATCGACTCATCGTAGCGGCCCATCTTGAGCAGCAGCTCGGCGTAGGAGTCGTAGGGGTTCGGGTCTTTCGGAATGAGCTCGATGTATTTCTGGAACGCCTTCTCCGCGTTCGCGTAATCGGCGCTCTGCCGGTAGGCGTAACCCAGGATGTTGAAGGCCGTGGAGTACGCCGGCGCGAGCTCGGTGGCCTTTCTGTAATGCTCGATCGCCTTCGGGTAGTCCTGCTGGCCGAAGTAGAAGCCGCCGAGGTTGAAGTGCGCCCGCTCATCGTTCGGATAGGCCGCGACGAGCGCCTCGAGATGCTCTTTCTGCTTGACGGCGTCGTTGTTGGCCCCCGACTGCGCCGCCAGGATGAGTAGCCGCTCGCCGTTGGACGCCTTGTCCGCCAGGCCGACGGCCTTGTTCAGGTGGTCGAAGAATTCCTTGCCGGTGGGAGCTGAGGTCGCGATGCTGAGCTCCGCCCAGGCGAAATTGGGATCGAGCGCCACGGCCTTCTGGAAGTGCTGATAGGCGTCGGTGACCTGGAGCTTCTCGGCCAGGTCCCGCCCCTGCAGGAACTCGGCCTTCGCGTCGGCGGACGCGGTCGTGACGGCGATTTTTCCGTCGCCCGCCGGGACGGGAGTGCCGACCTCGGCCACGGGAGCCGCGGCGGAGTCTTTCTTCGCGCAGCCGGCCGCCGGCAGGCCGGCCACCAGGGCGAGCGCCATCGAGAGAATGAGAGTGCGCATCGTGTCCTCCATCGTGCTGTTGGGGGGCGGAAGAGCCCGCCGGATGAAGGTTAGTACGAAGACCCCGGCGCGAGGTTGCGTCGCTCTCGCGGGCGAGCTCCGGTTTCCGGACGGACGAGTGGCTATTACGGGAGGATGAAAGCCGGAAACGCAGGCAACCGTGAACCCTCCCGCCTACTTGCCCGGGGCCGGCAGGTATTTCTTCTTCACCTTCGCCACCACGCCGACGTTGCGGTCTGCGACCTCCGAGATCTGATACTCGACGACCGCGCCGAGCAGGATCGCGGTCTCCTTCCCCGTGAGCTTGTAGTCCTGCTGGATCCACTCCGCGAGCGCCGATCCGGCTTCGCGAAAAGCGTCATCGAGCGAGCCCGACAGGCCCATCGCCATCAGGTGCTCGGCGTTTTCGACGCGCGGCCCGGCGATCCGCTTCTCGCGGAGCACGTCGACGGAAAACTCGACGTCGAGCGAGGTCTCGAGCGCATTGCCGTTCAACTCGCCGTCCCCCTGAAGGGCATGCCCGTCGCCGATGTAGAGAAGAGCGCCCGGCTGCGCTACGCCCAGATAGACGGTCGCGCCTTCGCGGATCTCGCTGAAGTCCATGTTGCCGCCGATGCGGCCCGAATCGCCGGTGCGGACCGGCGCTCCGCCGAAGCCGGGCGCCACCCCGACGCACCCGAGCATCGGCCGGACCGGGACCGCGAGGTTCTTGAGGTGCTCGGTCGGCTTCGCGGGCGACGCGAGTCCTTTCTCGAGATCCAGGTTCCAGATCACGTTCTTGAAGTCGTTGTCGCGGTGCTCGGCCGCATAGCCGGAAGTGATGGCGCGGTCCACGAACCCGTCGTCGCTGATCGCGGTCGTCCGGTTGAGCTTCAGCTTTCGGAGGCGCACGGCGATGACGTCGCCGGGCATGGCCCCTTCGACATAGAAGGGTCCGGTCTGCGGGTTGCCGCCGAGCACGCGGCCTTTCGTCTTCTCGTCCACGCCGCCGGCGTCGACGGTCTTCGTGCGCACGACGTCGCCCGGCCAGATCCGCAGGACAGGCGCGATCGCCGAGGAGAACGCGCGATGGAATTCGACCGGCTCGAAGTCGATCGTCCGCGGCGCCGCCGGCCGGGCCTTCTCCGAGGGCAGCCGCTTCGCGCGCCAGGTCGAAGGGGGCGACTCGCCCCAGTCCTCGGGGTCGGTCGAGACCACCGTGCCGGCGAGCTCTTCGCCGGGCGCCTCGATGCGTCCGGTGTAGACGTTCTTCTCGTCGCCGCTCTTCGTCTCGAACCGCAGGCCGCCGGCGTCGGAAGTCCCCGTCAGAGGCTCGCGCTTGCCGCCTCCGGAGATCCAGCCGGAGACCTTCCCCTTGTCGATGCGAAGGCTCATGCGCTGGTGGAGCGGGTTGCCGTACAAGGTCGTGGTGAGCTGCCACTCGTCGGCGGACGACGTCGGGGCGGCCGGGGCGGGGGTGGGCGTCGGCCGGCTCTGGCCCGCGGCCGCGGCGGTGACGAGACAGGCGAGGACGGCGGAAGCGAAGGTCGAAATCTTCATCGGTTCTCCTCGGGGAGAGCTTAGACCGAACTCGCGAATGCGTGAGATCGGTCCGCAGCCGTGCTCTCGGCAGCCGTGCTAGCGTGACTCGAATGAAAATTCGATTCGCGATCGCGGCCCTCTGTCTCGCGGCCTCTCTCCAGACGGCATCCCTTTGCGCCGCGACGGCGCCCGCTCCGGGGTTTGCCGGATTCGTCGACGACTACTTCGAGGCGCGATTCGACTTCTCCCCGACCGAGGGAACGTCGGCGGGGCTCCATCAGTACGACACCAGGATGCCGGACCGCTCGCGGGCCCGGATCGAGCGGCGCATCGCGGAGCTCAAGGTCGAGCTCGCGAAGCTGACGGCGTTCGACCGGGCGAGCCTCGGCTTCGACGACGGCATCGACGCCGCCGCGCTCGAAGGCGCGATCCGGTCCGAGCTGCTGACCCTCGACACTCTTCGAAATTGGGAGCGCAACCCGATGTCTTACGCCGGAGTGACCGGCTCGGCGGTGGACGACCTGATCAAGCGCGATTTCGCGCCCGCGCCGGAACGGCTCCGCTCGGTGACCGCCCGGATCCGCGCGGTACCGCAGATCTGCGCGGCGGGGAAGGCGAACGTCCAGAACCCGGCGAAGGAGTTCACGACTCTCGCGATCCGGATGGCGAAGGGGTCTGCCGGTTTCCTGGAGGGCGGTCTCGCCGCCTGGGCGAAGGAGGCGGCGGCCGGCGACCGGGAGCTCGAGGCGAGCTTCCTCGACGCCAACACCAAGGCGGTTCGGGCGCTGCAGGATTTTGCCACATGGCTCGAGACGGACCTGCTCCCGCGTTCGAAGGGCGCGTACTCCATCGGCGCGCAGAACTTCTCGGCGAAGCTGCGGTACGACGAAATGGTCGACGCGCCGCTCTCCGAAGTCCTCGCCCGCGGGGAGGCCAATCTCGCGAAGGACTACGCCGCGTTCGTCGAGACGGCGCGAAAGATCGACCCGTCGCGCAGCCCGGCGGACGTCATGAAATCCCTCTCGAACGACCACCCCGGCGCGGACGACCTGATTCCGTTCGTGGCGAAGCGCGTCGAGGCCGCCCGGCAGTTCCTGGTCGCCAGGCAGATCGTGACGATTCCCTCGGAAGTCCGTCCCAAAGTCGTCGAAACGCCGCCGTTCGCGAGAATCGGCAGCTTCGCATCGATGGATACGCCCGGCGCGTACGAGACGAAGGCGACCGAGGCGTACTACTACGTGACGCCGGTCGAAAAGGACTGGGACGCGAAGCATCGCGAAGAGCATCTCCGCCTCTACAACGCCTCGGTCGTCGCCATGATCAACGTCCACGAAGTCTGGCCGGGCCACTACCTCCAGTTCTTAAACGCCCCGAAGTTTTCGACGAAGACGCGCAAGCTGATCTTCTGCGGGACCAACGCCGAGGGCTGGGCGCATTACGCCGAGCAGATGATGGTCGACGAGGGTTTCGGCGACGGCGACCTGAAGATGCGCCTGGCCCAGCTTCAGGAGGCGCTTCTGAGGGACTGCCGCTACGTGGTGGGAATCAAGCTGCACACGCAGGGCATGACGGTCGAAGACGGCGCGAAGGTGTTCGTGGAAAAAGGATTTCAGGAGCCCGCCAACGGATACCAGGAGGCGAGGCGAGGCGCCTACAATCCGACGTACCTCTACTACACGCTCGGAAAGCTCGAGATTCAGAAGCTGCGGGACGAATACCGGGCCAAAACCGGAGCGACACTGAAGCAGTTCCACGACGTCTTCGTCGCGCAGGGCGGCCTGCCCATTCCCCTCGTCCGCCGACTGATCCTTCGCTGACACCCGGGCGCCCGTCGGCCCGCTCTATTTCGACGCGCCGGCCTTCCGCAGGATGTCGGCGACCTCGGTGCGCTGAAAGATCTCCGCGTACATCAGAGGCGTGGCGCCGCCTTTCGCCATCGTGTTCGGATCCGAGCCCGCCTTCAACAGAGCGCGTATGGCGGAAGGCGAGCAACCCGTCTGCACGGCCCAGAGCAGGGCCGTCGAGGCGTTATCGTCCTTCGCCTTCACGTCTCCACCGGCGGCCGCGAGCGCCTCGACCACCTCGGAGCGGGGAATCGTTTCCGGGTCGTTGGCGCAACGCTGCGCCGCGATGAGCATCGGATGGGAGTCACCCCTCGCGTGGGCGTTCGGCGACATGCCGATCTGAAGGAAGAGACGCACGGCGTCGAGCTTTCCGTCGGAGACGGCATGGCCGAACGCGGACTCCGTGTACTCGTACCCGAGCTTCCCGAGAGCGATCTTCCGGCCCACCTCTCCCGTGGCTTCGCCCCCGGCCGCCGTCGCCGGCTCCGCGGATTCGTCGGCCTCCGGCTCGAGCTCGGCGACGCCGCCAGAGGGCGCGGCGGCCTTTACGTTGGCGTGGAAGAACCACTCCTGCCCGAGCTGCTTCGAACGGAACTCGGCGTCGAGGCGTCCTTCGCCGAAGCGTCGGAGATTGATCGTCGGATGCTCGGAGCCCCGCCGGCCGCTCTGTGGGAGCCCCGCGTCGTAGGGCACTGCAAACACGGAGTCGGTGCCGACGCGCCAGAGGATCCTCACCGCGTGCAGTTTCCCGTCGCGCGCCAGCTCCGTGAGCCGCGCGACCGTCCGATCCTCCTCGGCGACCTTCCGGTCCGAGGCCAGGATCACCAGCCAGTGGCCGGCGGGATCCTCGGGGTCTGCCTGTTCCGCGGCGGCGACCGCCCGCAGGGTCGTGGTCTTCCCGCGCACCGTCATTGTCCCGAGGGCCTCATCGGCGAGCGCCGGCAGCACCAGGGAGAGAGTCAGCAGAAGAAACAGAACTTTCTTCATGAAACGCCTCCGGGTCTTCGAGACGACGGCTTCCGGCTCAATTCCATCTCAGGTCGCGAAGCTGGTCGAGATTGAGATTGCCGCCCGAGAGGACGACCGCCACCCGGGAACCCGCGGGGAGCTTCACCAGCCCGTTCAGCAACGCCGCGACCGGAGCCGCGGCGGCGCCTTCGACCACGAGCTTGCATCGCTCCATCGTCCAGATCATCGCGTCGAAGATGTCGCGGTCGGGAAGGGCGACGATCTCGTCCACGAACCTCTGGACGACGGAGAAATTGATCTCCCCGACCCGGCGCACGCGGAGCCCGTCGATGATCGTCCGGCAGTCGATCGTGGTGAGCCGCCCCGCCTCGATGCTCTCCTTCATCGCGGGCCCGTCCGACGACTCGACGCCGATCATCCTGACATTCGGATTGTGGCTCTTCATCGCCATCGAGACCCCGGAGATCAGGCCGCCGCCGCCGATCGGAACCACGACGGCGTCGACCTCCGGCCAGTCCATCGCGATCTCGAGACCGAGCGTGCCCTGGCCGGCGATGAGCTCCGCGTCGTCGAAGGGGTGAACGTACACGAGCCCCTGCGTCCGCACGAGCTCCTTCGCTTTTTCGTTCGCCTCGTCCCAGATCGTGCCGTGCAGCACGACCTCGGCGCCGTAACCCTTCGTGGCCGCGATCTTCGCCGGCGTCGCGTTCTCGGCCATGCATACGACCGCGCGGATGCCGTGGATCTTCGCGGCCAGCGCCACGCCCTGCGCGTGATTCCCGGCCGAGGAGCACACCACGCCACGCTTCTTCTCCTCGTCCGAAAGCAGGGCGAACTTGTTCAGGGGCCCGCGGATCTTGTACGACCCCACCCGCTGGAAAAGCTCGGCCTTGAGACGAACGTCGAAGCCGGTTCGTTCGGAGAGCTGCCGCGACGTGAGCAGGGGAGTGTGATGGATGTGCGGCGCGATCCGCGCACGCGCCTGGCGGAAGTCCTCGAGTGTCAGAGCGAGCACTTCCAGCAGGCTAGCACGCAGGACCGGGACGGCTGCGCCGCCGGGGTGGCCGGTCCTCCTCGTCCATCTGCGACCAGATCCAACGAAACAGAGGCAGGAACCCGGGCATCAAGGAAGACCCCGTGATCCCTGCCCCGTTTCACGACATCAGCAGGAAGTGGGGATCGCCAACCCGTAATTCGCGTTCACATAGTCCAGGAATCGCTGCGCCGACTCCGTGTCCAGCCGGTAGACCACGTTCGTCGCCCGGCACACCGCATCGCCCGTGATCGTGATCGCCGCGAGATAGGTCGTCCCGCCGGCTGTGAGGAAGTTCGGTCCGCCCGAGTCACCGTAGCAAGCGCCGCCGTTTCCGGTCGACGGGTTCTGCGACAGCCGCAGATATCCCTTGTTGAGCGCGCTGAAAGAGGAGAAGGCGTACATCCGGGGGACCGGATTGACGTCCTGGAAGAATGGCACGCCGCCGCCCACGACCCGGTTCTGCACCCCGTAGCCGACTGCCGTGAAGGTCGCCCCCTTCAGGCCGTTCTTCGCGGAAAGCTGATCCAGGAGCCCGCACGGCGGCAGCGTCGCGGGAGTGATCCCGGCGGACGCTGCCGCGAGGATCAGCACCCCGATGTCTCCCGAGTCGCTCTGGCTCTGGTTGTAATCCGGATTGGTCACCGCCGCCGTCACCGGGATCAGTTGTGTGGCCCCCGAGGTCATCGCGCCGAAGGGGATCGAGGGATCGAACGTCGCGAAGGCCGTGTACCCCCGAGGCTGGAGCACGTCGGTGAAATAGGAGGTGCAGTGGCTCGCGGTCAGGAACACCGTCGGGGCGATCAGCGTCCCGGAGCAGAGCGGGAAGATCAGCCCGCTCGGCGCCTGAACGATGAACGCTCCGACGTTGCTGTACGCGTTGGTCGAATCGATCTGGCCGTACGTGATCGCCGATGCCGGAGCGGACGCCAGAAACAGAGACACCGCGAGACCGAGAACCGAAGCGGGTAGGAGATGTCGACGCATCGGAGAATCCTCCTGAAGATCGGACACCGCGATACCGGCGCCCATCGGACGGCCGGCCGGAACGAGAATGAAGCCTGGTGCGCCTTGCGCGCATCGAGGAGACCTGCAAGCGGCGTTCCGCACGTGTATCCGGCGGCGCCTCGTTCCGTTAGGCTTGGCCTCTTCCAGGAGGACGAAGATGCGCTCCCTGACCCCCCGGGCCGCGGTCTGCTTTCTGTTCGCGTCGGTCGCCGCCGTCCTTCCCGCGGCGGGCGCCGACGCCCCTGCCGCGGCGGACGCCGTTACCGTGATCCGCGCCGGTAGACTCATCGACGGAAAGTCTCCGGCCCACCGGCGGGATCAGCTGATCGTCATCCGGGGAAACCGCATCGAGAGCGTCGGCGACTCCGCTTCCGCGAAGATCCCCGAGGGCGCCGCGGTGATCGACCTTTCCCGCGCCACGGTGCTTCCGGGGCTGATCGACGCGCACACGCACATTTTTCTTCAGGGCGAGGACCCGGCCGAGGGAGGGTACGACGTCCAGCTTCTGAAGCATCCGCTCGCGTTCCGCGCGGCGCGGGCGGTGGTCGCGGCGCGGCGCGCGCTCGAGCAGGGCTTCACCACGATCCGGGACGTCGAGACGGAGGGCGCGGGCTACGGCGACGTCGGGATCAAAGAGGCGATCGAAGCGGGCTACATCCCCGGGCCGCGCATGTTCGTCGTGACCCGCGCGATCTCGACGACCGGCGGGTATGACCTCGAAGGCTACGCGCCCGAGATCGAGGTCCCGAAGGGGGCGCAGCTCGTCGACGGGCCCGTCGAAGCGCGCAAGGCGGCCCGCGAGCAGCTCGATCACGGCGCGGACTGGCTCAAGGTGTACATGACCCACCGCTCGTGGCTCGACGCGCAGGGCAACTTCGTCGCGCAGCCGACGCTGACGGTCGAAGAGCTCAAGGCGATCGTCGACGAGGCCCATGGCTGGGGCAAGAAGGTGGCGTGCCACGCCTACGCCGGAGTCGGGCTTCACCGGGCCCTCGACGGCGGATGCGACTCGATCGAGCACGGCCTGGATCTCGACGACGCCGCGATCGCGCAGATGGTGAAACAGGGCACCTGGCTCTGCCCGACGATGAGCGTGTACTACGACCACCACGCGCCCGAGGGAACGCCGGCGGGCCAGCGGGACCGCAAGCGCGTCGCGCTCCACGGCCCATCGCTGCGCCGGGCCCTGAAAGCCGGAGTCAAGATCGCTTTCGGGACCGACGTCGGCGGCTTCTCGTGGAGCGACCCGATCGCGCGCGAATTCCCGCGCCTGGTCGAATTCGGAATGACCCCGATCGCGGCCATCCAGTCGGCGACGTCGGGCGCGGCCGAGATGCTGGGGATGAGCGGACGCCTCGGCGTCGTGATGCCAGGCGCCTGGGCGGACATCGTCGCGGTCCCGGGCGACCCGGTTGCCGACGTCCAGGAGCTCGGCCGGGTCTTCTTCGTGATGAAGGACGGGAAGGTCTTCAGAAACGAGCCGCGATGACGTCGGACCGGTGGAACCGTATTGACCTCGACCACCCGGGGAGAGGCGGGGTGGGAGACGATTTCGCGGTCCCAACGGTTCCTCGGCGGCGGTAAGCTTCCTGGGTTCACCCCTCGTCTCCGTGAGCCGGAGGAGGATTTTTGGCCAAGCAGGATCCCGGGAGCTCTCGATCGCCGCGAGCGGCGGATTGGATTCAGTCCTCATATCTCGCCGGCGTCGCTGCCCGAGTCGCCCGTTCGAAGGGCCTGACCCCCGAGGACGTCCCGGATCTCCTCCAGGAGGTTCGAATCGCCCTGTGGCGCGCGGGCCCCGAAACCCGCATCGGCCCGGCCTGGCTGTTCCACGTCGCGAATCACAAGGCCATCGACTTTCTTCGCCGGCGGGTGCGCACCCGGGAGATCGAACGGGAATTCATGACGGCCGCCGATCAACGCGGAGGCGACTCGGAGCTCGGTCACCTACTGCACGCGCAGGCGTCTCGCCTGCCCGCGCCCCTGAGCGAGTTCTACGAACTGCACTACGGGCAGGGGTTCAGCGAACGGGAGATCGCCGCGCGCCTTGGAATGTGCCGGCAGAGCGTCCGGTGGCTCGACCGACGCTGCCGTCTCGGCATCGCGGGCCGCGCGAGACCGGATCGCCCGCGCTGACTCCCGCCCCGTTTTCTTCTGGCCCATCCCCCTTCCGGCGACCGACAGAGAGTTGAGAGGGGTCCCTTTGTGTCTCCGGCAGGCCCGGTCGACGCCCGGGGACCTTCGGAGGGCGGTTGTTCGGGAGGTCACGATGCGGAAGATCACCATGGAGATACGCGCGGCTATTCTCACCACGGCGCTTCTCGTCCTGGCGGTTCCCTCGGGCCTGTCGCAGACCCGGTATTCGACCGGCGCCGTCGCGAACTATCCTAGTAATCCGTGCGGCGGCCCGAACCTGCCGCTCACCATTCCCGAAGCCAGCAACTTCCGCGGCTGGTACTCGCTGGCGGGCCTGCCCCTCGTCACGCGCTGGGAGAACAACGACGTCTGGGGCTCCGATTTTCGGGACGGGGCGACGGCCGACCGCGAGCCCTCCGGCGGCAGCGACCTTCCGGACGTCTACTTCTTCACGGGCCACGGCATCTGTCAGAGCGCGCCGGTTGCGACCAGCCCGGATTTCCTGGTGACCTGCAGCACGAATGGAACGCCGGACACCACCAACATCGGGACGTCCTCCCGCTGGGGCAACGCCGGCGGAAACCTGAAGTTCGCCTTTCTCGACGCGAGCTGTCCGATGGATCTCGTGTCCCTGGGCAACAACTGGTTCAATCCGTTTCAGGGCCTCCACATCGCGACCGGGCATTCGGGCGACACGAAACACGACACGCTCGACAGCGCGACGCGCGGCGGGCAGTTCGCCGGATACACCGTAGGCTACAAGGTCCACGTCGTGTTCTTCGACATCGAGATCTTCCCGGAGCTCTCGGCCGGCTCCGCCTGGATGACCACGGGGTTGATCGACGTTCAGCCGAGCGTCTGCGCGGTCGTGATCGCAAACGACACCACCGCGCAGGTCGCGGGGAACCGGCGCGACAACGAAAAGGTGAAGAGCCCATGGGCGCGGCCCTCGGGCAACTGGTGGGCGTGGCGATGGGTCTGCAATTGAAAGAGGGGGCTTCGATGAAGCGAAGAAGGACGTCTGCGAAGCGGATGCCGGTCCTGCTGGCCGCCGGCTTCCTGTGGGCCGCTGTCGGAATCGCCCCCGCGCGCGCTGCCGAGGAATTGTCGAAGGACGAGACGGCGCGGCTGAAGGACATGGGCACGAAGCTCTTCGGAATCCAATGGACCGGCGCGGTGCACGGCGCCAACGAGCGCGGCGTTCTCGCCGTCACGGACGGAACGACCACGCTGACACGGCGCGGCACCAGAACTTTCATCGTCAACAACAGGAAGGCGTCCGCGGCGGGCGACGCGAAGGCGTTTGCCGGAACCGACGACGCGCTCAAGAAGCGCGGCATGCGATTCCTCGAGGCGGCGGGTGCGAGCCCTAAAGAAGTTCTCGAGGCGAAGGTTCTCCAGCAGATGACCGCGACGTCCTACGGGAGAGAGGGCAAACTTCAGCCTCCTAAAAAAGGACGGCGGACTCTGCTCGTCACCCGCCAGATCGACGGAATCCTGGTGACGTCGTCCCGGCTCCTCCTCGATCTCGACGGGAGCGGCCGTATCGTGTTCATGGAGTTGTCCTGGCCGGATGTCTCTCCCGAAACGCTCGAGATGGCGAAGCGCCTGCAACAGTCGTCCCGGGGCGAGTTCAAGCCTCCCGCGATGGAGTCGGCGTCGGTCGAGTCCATGGAACCGGTCGTGCTGCACTCGCCGGCAGTGGCCTTCTTCGACGACCAGGTGGCCGCGATTCGAGTCATCTATGCGCCGGGTCGTGAGGAGGTCGGCAAGAAGCCCGTCCGGTACCTCGACGCCGCGGGGAAGGACGTGCCGATGCCGAGGCAGATGGAGCCGCTGCGGGAA